>CAIKVZ010000156.1 GCA_903830985.1 uncultured beta proteobacterium | reverse complement strand
TTAGGCAACAAATAGAAATTTGTAAATACATTTTAGTGACTACAAATGGAATCTAAAAAAAGACCGGTTATAAGCGGCCTTCATTGGGAGAATCCGTGAAAACTGGGGCGTTTTTACGGGAAAACGGGGAGGAACTTCAGGTTAGGATTTCGGGCGTTGTGAATGACAGCAAGAACATGAACAAGATCCTGCCTTACAACATAGAAAACGCTGTACGGAAACCTGGGTAGCAGGGTACGTCTTACACCGGGGAAAACTTCCGCCTACAGCAGCGGCACTTGTTCAAGTCGCTTCAATTGGAGCTCAAACGCAAGTTGAAATTCCGAGCCCAGCCCTTGGCTCTGAGCCTCATACCACTCGAGGGCCTCACCAATTTCCCGGACGGCACGACCTGAAAACTTCAGGCGGTACGCCACGCCCCGCTTTTCAGTTGTGCCTTGACCTGATCCCATGAATACCCTGCTTCAGGATTGCGTTCGAATTCTGCCAAGCGTGCATTCAACTCGGATTTGAGCTCGGGAGAAACCTCGATGGCTTGTGGAAACGCGACGATGCTTTCCCAAATCATTTCGACAAGATGGATCCGCTCCTGCAAGGGCAGTTCTAGGATGTCAGCGACTGAAACATGGCTCATGGGGTGAAGATTACCACGGGCGGAAATGGCGCGCCTGGCTTTTAGCGTGATCCGGCTTTATGCGCCCGCGTCACCAAATAGATCCCCGGCAGCACCAGCAGCATGCCGACGGCGTGAAACAGGTGCAGCGCCTCGTCCAGCGCCAGCCAGCCCAGCGCTGCGGCGTACAGCGGCCCCAGATAGAGCACGACGCTGACGCGCGCCGCGCCGAGTTCACGCTGCATCACCGAATACGCCAGATAGGCCAGGTAGCCAGGGAAGATCGCTGCCACCACGGCCAGGACCAGGCCGGTAGATGTCAGCACGGGTGTGGCACTGCTGGCAGCCTCCCACAGGGCAAAGGGCAGCAGCACCAGCACGCCGGCCAGGCTGATGGCGGCCAGGCGCCCAGCGGGGCTCAGCGGGCTGGGCCATTTTTTCAGCAACAGGGAGTAGCCGGCCCAGGAGACGGTGGCGGCGAGTATCCAGAGGTCGCCGGCCACCCATTGCACGGTGGCGATGGCGGCCCATTCACCTTTGAGGACGACGTGCAGCACGCCGGTCAAGGCCAGGGCAATGCCGGTAATTTGCCAGCGATCCAGCCGCTCTTTCAGCCACGCTGCCGAGGCAGCGGCAATTAGCACCGGCGACAGGGCGTATATCAACGAAATGTTCAAGGCCGTGGTGGTGCGCGCGCCCACATAGACCCAGGCGCCGCAAATCCACATGCCCAGGGCGCCGAGCACCAGGTAATGCTTCCAGTCGCGCAACAGATGCCGGCGCTGGGCCCAAAGCTCGGTGCGGGCCCCCAGGGCCAAGGCGCAACCGGCCAGCCCCCAGCGCAGCAGTGCCAGCACGTGCGGCGGGATCACGCCTGGCGCGCGCCGCGCCACCAGGTAGTTCACTGCCCACAGCGCGGGCGTCAGGAAGAGCAGCGCTGTGGCCCAGCGCTGCCGCGAGATGGCCGGCATGCCGCAGGTGCTAGCCGCCGGATTCGAGCGTGAACGCGGCGTGCTTGTCCTGACCCAGGCGCTCCACCAGTTGCGGCAGGGCTGGCAGCAGGGCCGCCTTGAGGGTGTGCGGCGGGTTGATGACGAACATGCCGCTGGCCGGCAGGCCGGGGCGCTGCACTTCGCCGGCGGCGTCGGTCAGCAACTTGCTGTTCTTCACCGTCAGCGTGGCGTGCAGCCAGGGCTTGCCGGCGCGCTGCGCCAGGGTCTTGAGCTTTTTCGGCAGGTCGTGCGCCTCGGGGCGCGGGATGATGGGGTACCAGACGACGTAGGTGCCGGTGGCAAAGCGCAGCAGTGCGTCGGCCACCATGTCGGCCACCTGGCCGTAATCGGTCTTCATTTCGTAGCTCGGGTCGCACAGCACCAAGCCGCGGCGCGACGGTGGTGGCAGAAATTTGCGTATGCCTTCGAATCCGTCTTCGCGCAGCACGGCCACGGTGCGCCCGGCCTCGAGCTGGGCGATGTTGGCGCTCAGGGTCTTGGCGTCGGTGGGGTGAATCTCGAACATCTTGAGCCGATCCCGAGCGCCCAGCAGGCTCTGAATGATGAACGGTGAACCGGGGTAGACCTTGCGTGCGCCACCCGGGTTGAAGCTCATCACCATGTCCAAATACTGCTGCAGCGCCGGTGCCATTTCGGCTGCCGGGGCGGCCTTCTTCTTGGCTTGCGTTGCGGGTTCGGGCGCGGGTGGCTGCAGCAGGCGCAGCACGCCGTTGGCGGCTTCACCGCTGGTCTGCGCGTAGTCGCCATCGAGCCGGTAGAGCCCCGCGCCGGCGTGCGTGTCCAGCACCACCAGGGCGGTGTCTTTCTCCGTCATATGCTTGAGAATGGCGATCAACACGGTGTGCTTGAGCACATCCGCGTGGTTGCCGGCGTGAAAGGCGTGGCGATAACTGAACATGCCCTGATGTTAACGGCCAGCGCCAAGTTACACTTTTCCACCTATGCACCCGGTCCCGGCCATTACATTAGCGCCTTACTCCGCGCCCACGCCGCCAGCAGATGTCTGGCGGGGCTTGCCATGACCGAACCTGTACTGTCGAACCCCGCGTCGCCGCAAGCGGTCTCGCATCTGGATGCCCTGCCCGCAGGCACGCGGCTGGGCGAGTTCGAGATCACCGGCTTGCTGGGCGTTGGCGGCTTTGGCATGGTCTACCAGGCCTTCGACCATTCGCTGCAGCGTGACGTGGCCATCAAGGAGTACATGCCAGCCGCGCTGGCCCGGCGCACGGCCGCGGAGCATGTGTCGGTGCGTTCTTCGGCCGATACGCAGACCTTCAATGAGGGGCTCAAGTCATTCCTGAGCGAAGCCCGCTTGCTGGCGCAATTCGACCATGCCTCGCTGGTCAAGGTGTTCCGTTACTGGGAGGCGAACAACACGGCCTACATGGTGATGCCGCTGTACCGTGGCATCACGCTGCGCCAGGCGCGTGCCGGGATGCGTTCCCCGCCGCCGGAAGAATGGCTGCGCAAAATCTTGTGGTCGGTGTTGGGGGCACTCAAGGTACTGCACAGCGGCAACACCATGCACCGCGACATTTCGCCGGAAAACATTTTTCTGCAGGATATCGGACCGCCCGTGCTGCTTGACCTGGGCGCGGCGCGGCGCGCCATTCACGAGCAGGACCAGCATCTCACGGCCACGCTCAAATACAGCTACGCGCCGATCGAGCAGTATGGCGAGGAGCCGGACCTGCGCCAGGGACCCTGGACTGATTTGTACGCGCTGGCGGCCGTGGTCCATGGCTGCGTTTCGAATGAATTGCCGCTGCCGGCCACGCTGCGCGTCATGCGCGATCGCCTGCCCTCGTTTGCCAGCGTGGCAAAACGCGCACACGAGGAGTTTGGCCTGAATTACTCGCCGGCCTTTGTTGCAACCATCGATCACTCGCTGGCGCTGCGCCCGGCGGGGCGCCCGAAAAGCGCCAATGGTTTTGCCCGCATGATGGGCTTGCACGTCCCTCCCGGAATGAGCAAGTTCGACTGGCGTGCCGAGTTGGGCGACATTCTGGCCTTGCCCCCAGCCCAGGGTGAGTCCGTTGGGCAGGGGACCACGGTCGTGCAGCCGTCAGTTGCAACGCTGCCGCCGGCTTCACGGCAGGCCGTCGCGACCGCCGAGCCGCCACCGCCAGCCGGCAGCGCGCCGCTGTTTGGCGGGGGCGAAAAACAGGCTGCGCCGCGCTGGGCTTTGTGGCTGGCGGGACTGGCCTTGCTGCTGCTGCTGGCGCTGCTGATCTATCGCTCTCAGGGTGCGGCGCCGTCAGCCTCGCCAGCAACGCCACCGATCGCAGTGGGCGCTCCGGTTGCCCCGCCCGAACCCGCCGCGCCGGCCAGCGCCGCGCACGAGGGCCCGGTCAACGCCAGTGCGCCCGACGCGGCCGGCGCAGCAGGCCTTGCGCCGAACATTTCCGCCGTGCCGGTTGCCGGCCCGGCGCAACGCAAGACGCCGGTCAAACCTGCTGCGGATAAAAAGAAGCCGGTCTTTGACGACACTGCGTCCACTGTGCCGCCACCGGTTCCCAGCGTCTCGAGGGTGGACGCGGCTGAAGCCGCCGCGCGCAAGGCCCAAGTCGCGGGCGAAGCCGCACCCGCGCCTGCCCTGCCGCGCAGCCCCGAAACCGTTTGTGCCGACCGCAATTTTCTGGTGCGTCCCATGTGCCTGTACCAGGAGTGCCAGAAGCCCGAGTTCGCCCGTTCCGCGCTGTGCCTGGAAAACGCCAGCCGCTTGCGTGAATCGCGTTCGCCGCGCGAGTGATCACGCTCTTGCTTGCGGCCTGACAGGCGCAGCGCTGTGCAGTAACTCAGGCTAAACCCTTGGATGGGCTATGCGAGAATGAATCCTGCCCTCTCCCACTTGCTGAGTACCTGGCCGTTTCATCATGTCCGACACTGAATCCCCGACTTCATCGGCCATGGCCGACACCGATGCCGCCAGTCCGGCGCGCAAGCGTCCCAAGCCGGGCGAGCGTCGCGGCCAGATCCTGCAGGCGCTGGCCGGCATGCTGGAGCAGCCCGGGGCCGAACGCATCACCACGGCGGCGCTGGCGGCACGGCTGGACGTCAGTGAGGCGGCGCTGTACCGGCACTTTGCCAGCAAGGCGCAGATGTTCGAAGGCCTGATCGACTTCATCGAGCAAAGCGTGTTCACGCTGGTGAACCAGATCACCGAGCGCGAAGGCGCGGCGGGAACGGCCGACGCAGGCGCGCGTCAGGTCGCGCGCATCGTCACCATGTTGCTGCAATTCGGCGAGAAGAACCCGGGCATGGCGCGCGTCATGGTGGGCGACGCACTGGTGTTCGAAAACGAGCGGCTGCAGCAGCGCATGAACCAGTTTTTTGACAAGATCGAGTCCAGCCTGAAGCAGTGTCTGCGCCCGGTTGCCGAGTCCGGCTCCAGTGCCACGCCCAGCTTGGACGCGCAGGTGCGCGCGTCCGTGCTCACCGCCTTTGCGGCCGGACGCCTGCAGCGCTTTGTCCGGTCCGGCTTCAAACGCCGGCCCTGCGAACACCTGGAACTCGCGCTGCAACAACTGCTTTGAGCCGGTCGTCTGCCCCTTGGTGGCACGGACGTCATACCCTGAAGGACATCTCATGAAACTCGTGCGCTACGGCCCAGCCGGCAAGGAAAAACCCGGCCTCATCGACAGTTCGGGGCAACTGCGCGATCTTAGCCCCGTGCTGCGCGACATCGGAGCCGAGCAACTCGGCGACGCTGCGCTGGCCAAGCTGCGCCAACTCGACACCGACAAGTTGCCGCGGGTGCGCGGTACGCCGCGCCTGGGCTGCCCGGTGCGCGGCATCGGCAAGTTCATCGCCATCGGACTGAACTATTCGGACCACGCCGCCGAAGCCGGGATGGCCGTGCCGCTAGAGCCGATTGTTTTCATGAAAGCCACGAGTTGCATCCAGGGCCCCAATGACCCGGTGATGCTGCCCAAGGGCTCGCTCAAGACCGATTGGGAAGTGGAGCTGGGCGTGGTCATTGGCGTCCGTGCGCGCTACGTGACGCAAAAGGAAGCACTCAACCATGTCGCCGGCTATTGTTTGGTGAACGACGTAAGCGAGCGCGCGTTCCAGCTCGAACGCGGGCCCCAGTGGGACAAGGGCAAGGGCTGCGACAGCTTCGGCCCCATCGGCCCCTGGCTGGTGACGCGCGACGAGTTGCCGAATCCGCAAAAGCTCGCACTCTGGCTGGACGTCAACGGCCAGCGCCAGCAGACCGGCAATACCCGCACCATGGTGTTTGGCGTGGCCAAGCTGGTGAGCTACCTGAGCCAGTTCATGACCCTGCTGCCCGGCGACGTCATCACCACCGGCACGCCGCCGGGTGTGGGCATGGGGCAGAAACCGCAGCGTTTTCTGCAAAAGGGTGATCGGATGACGCTGGGCATTGACGGCCTGGGCGAACAGAGCCAGCTGGTGGTGCCGTTTCAGCGCTGACAGCCAGCCCGCGACGATTTATCATGGACGCATGAACTTCCCTACATCCCTCGAAAACCTGCGCGTCGCCTCGCAGCGCGCCCTGCCACCACCTTCTGCCCTGCACGAAGAGATTCCGGCCAGCGCCGCCGCGACCGCGACCGTGAACCAGGCGCGGCGCGCGCTGGAAGCCATTTTGGACGGACGCGATCCGCGCCTGCTGGTCGTGGTGGGCCCCTGCTCCATTCACGACCCGGTGGCCGCCATGGAGTACGCGCGACGCCTCAAGGAGTTGGCGGACGAACTGGCCGGCCAACTGCTGCTGGTGATGCGCGTCTACTTTGAAAAACCGCGCACCACGGTGGGCTGGAAAGGGCTGATCAACGACCCGCGCATGGACGACTCGTTTTGCATCGAGGAGGGCATGCGTCTGGGGCGGCAGTTGTTGGTGGACATCAACGCCCTGGGCCTGCCCTGCGGCACTGAGGCGCTGGATCCGATCACGCCACAGTACCTGGGCGACCTGATTGCCTGGAGCGCCATCGGTGCACGCACCACCGAGAGCCAAACGCACCGCGAAATGGCCAGCGGCCTGTCCTCGCCCGTGGGCTTCAAAAACGGCACAGACGGCAACCTGGAGGTGGCCATCAACGCCATGCTCTCGGCCAGTCAGCCGCACGCCTTTCTGGGTATCAATGGCGAAGGCCAGGTGGCGGTGACGCATACCACCGGCAACCCCTACGGCCACCTTATCCTGCGCGGCGGCGCCGTACCCAATTACGACTCGGTGGCGGTGGCACAGGCGAGCGCGGCATTGGAGGCGGCCAAGCTGCCGGTGAACATCGTGGTCGACTGCAGCCACGCCAATTCGCGCAAGAACCACGCGCTGCAAACCCTGGTGCTCAAGGACGTGGTGCACCAGGTCTTGGATGGCACGCGTGCCATCAAGGGCGTGATGCTGGAATCCAACCTGTTCGAGGGCAACCAGAAGCTCACACGCGCGCAGGACCTGCGCTACGGCGTCTCCATCACCGACGCCTGCCTGGGTTGGGATACAACCGCCGCCTGTTTGCGTGAGGCGGCGGCACGCCTGAATAGCAAAGCCGCGATTTAGCCGGTATGACGCAACCGCGCTCGATCCGCACCCTGCTGATTGCGGCACTGCTGGGGGCCAACGCGCTGGTGATTGCACTGTGCGTCTATTCGCTGTACCAGAGTCGTCAGCTGCACCAACTGCGGGCCGAGAGTCTGGTCAGGAATGTGGCCAGCGCGGTGGAGCAGAGCATTTCCAGCAGTGTCGGCAAGATCGACCTGGCCCTGCAGGCGGCGGTCGACGAACTGGAGCAACAGTTGCTTGCCAAAGGCCTGGATCCGGTCAGGACGAACCGTTTTTTTACCAGATTCGAGCAGCGTATGCCCGAGGTCGAGGGTTTCCGGGTGGCGAACGCCGAGGGCGCGGTGGTGATCGGCAAGGGCGTCACGCCGGCCGATCATTTCACAGCGGAAGATCGCGATTATTTTCTCCACTACAAGGGCCAGGACGACAAGACCCTGTGGATCACCAAGCCGATCTGGGGGCGTGTCGTCAAGCACTACATCATCATCTTCGCGCGCCGCTACAACCAGCCGAACGGGGACTTTGCCGGGGTGGTTTTCGCCACGGTTTCCAGCGACCATTTCACGCAGTTGCTGTCGAAGTTTGATCTGGGTCCCAGGGGGACCGTCGTCTTGCGCGATGCGGATGTGGGGCTGATCGTGCGCTATCCGCCGATTCCCGACAAGCCTGCGGGCAAGGTGGGCAGCAGCGATGTGTCGCCAGAACTCCGCCAGATCATTGCGTCGGGAGTGAACACCGCCACCTACCATGCGCCGGTGAGCGCCGACGGGTTCGAGCGAGTTCACGCCTTTCATCGCCTGAGCAACATTCCCATGCTGGTGAACGCGGGCGTCGCCAGCGAGGATTACCTGGCTGACTGGAATCAGGAAAAGTTCAAGACGACGGGCCTGGTGCTGGCGATCGTTGCAATGGGTCTGGCCCTGGGTTGGCTGTTGCTGCGCCTGCTCAACCAGGCCATGCGAGAGAGTGCGCGCAACCGTATCTACCTGAACAGCGCCGCCGAGGGTGTGTTGGTCATGTCCGCTTCGGGCACGCTGATCGAGGTCAATGACCGCTTCTGTGTGCTTTCTGGCTACCCACGCGCAGAACTGCTGGCCATGGACGAAGTGCGCTGCGCGGCCTGTTGGCCCAACGGGCTGTTGCCGCGCCTGCTGGCGTCTTTCGAGCCGCAGACGCTGGAAACCCGGCTGCAGTGCCATAGCGGACAGGCCTTGGACGTCGAGTTGAACTTCAGCGCTTTTGCACTGGATGGGGAAAAGCACCTCTACGTTTCGGTGCGTGACATCACCGAGCGCAAGCAAAATGAAACCGCCTTGCGTGAAAGTGAAGAGCGCTTCCGCACGGCCTTCCTGACCAGTCCTGACGCGGTGAACATCACCCGCCTGTCCGATGGCCGCTATCTGGAGGTCAATGACGCTTTCGTGCATACGATGGGTTGGGCTCGCGAGGAGACCGTCGGCAGGAGTTCGCTGGACATGAACATCTGGCACAGCGCTGACGATCGACAGCGTCTGGTGGCTGCGTTGCAGCGCGATGGTCACTACGACAACCTGGAGGCCGAATTCGTCGCCAAGGACGGCCGCATCATCACGGGGCTGATGTCGGCGCACGTGATTTTCCTCAAGGGTGAGAAATGCCTTTTGTCTGTGACGCGCGACATCACTGAGCGCAAGGTCGCGGAAAACCAGTTGCGCAAACTGTCCATGGCCGTGGAGCAAAGCTCCGACTCCGTGGTTATCACCGATCTCGGCGGCAAGATCGAGTATGTGAATGAAACCTTTGTGCTCAACACCGGCTACAGCCGCGAAGAGGCCTTGGGCAAGAATCCCCGCGTCCTGCAGTCGGGCAGGACGCCAGCACAAACCTATGCGTCTCTGTGGGACGCCATGACGGAAGGTCGAAGCTGGAGCGGCGAGTTTTACAACCAGCGCAAGGATGGCAGCCACTACATCGAATGGGCCGTGATCTCGCCGATTCGTCAGGCCGATGGGCGCATCACCCACTATGTGGCTGTGAAGTCGGACATCACGGCCCGCAAAGAAGCCGAAGAACGCATCAACAACCTGGCGTTTTTCGATCCCTTGACCGGTTTGCCGAACCGCCGCTTGCTATTGGACCGACTCAGGCATGCGGTCGCCTCGGCGAAACGCACCGATCGCCATGGTGCGCTGCTGTTCATCGACCTGGACAATTTCAAGACCCTTAACGACAGCCTGGGCCATGACATCGGCGACCTGCTACTGCGCCAGACGGCGCAGCGACTGCTTGGTTGCGTGCGCGAGGGCGATACCGTGGCCCGCCTGGGGGGCGATGAATTCGTGGTCCTGCTCGAACATGTGAGCGTTTCGGTGCAGGACACTGCGGGCAGTGCCGAGGCCGTGGCCGGGAAGATTCTCCTGGCCTTGAACCAGTCCTACCAGCTCGACAGTTTCACCTGCCACAGCAGCGCCAGCATTGGCGTCACGCTGTTTTCCGACCACCCGGGGAGCCTGGAAGACCTGCTGAAGCGCGCCGACCTGGCCATGTACCAGGCCAAGACCGCCGGACGCAACGCCATGCGCTTTTTTGACCCGCAAATGCAGGTGGCTGTGACGACGCGCGCTGCGCTGGAGGAAGACCTGCGGGAGGCGCTGCGCAGCCAGCAGTTCCTGCTTTTTTACCAGGCGCAGGTCGACGGCAATGGCGCCATCACCGGCGTCGAAGCGCTGCTGCGTTGGCTGCATCCCCGTCGCGGACTGGTGTCGCCGGCAGAGTTCATTTCCCTGGCCGAGGACACCGGTCTGATCGTGCCGATCGGGCGCTGGGTGCTGGAGACGGCGTGCGCGCAGCTCAGCGCGTGGGCATTGCGAACGCCAATGCGCCATCTGAACATGGCGGTGAATGTCAGCGCGCGCCAGTTCTACAGCCAGGACTTCGTCGAGCAGGTGATGCAGGTGCTCGATTCGAGCGGCGCGGCGCCGCAGCGCCTGAAGCTCGAACTCACGGAGAGTCTGTTGGTGACCAACATCGAGGACGTCATCAGCAAGATGCGAACCCTGAAGGCCGCCGGTGTGTGCTTTTCCCTGGACGACTTCGGCACCGGCTATTCGTCGCTGTCTTACCTGAAAAGACTTCCGCTGGATCAGCTCAAGATCGACCAGAGTTTCGTGCGCGACATCCTGATCGACCCCAATGACGCGGCCATCGCCAAGATGGTCGTCGCCCTGGCCGACAGTCTGGGTCTGGCGGTGATTGCCGAAGGTGTGGAGAGCGCCGAACAACGCAGCTTCCTCGCGGAGTTGGGCTGCCATGCCTACCAGGGCTATCTGTTCAGTCGCCCGCTGCCCCTGGTCGAGTTTGAGCAGTTGGCGGCGCGACGGTGAGGCCGGGCTTGCAGACCAAGTGGTCCGCGCAGCCGCGCCCCAAGCTGCAGTTGCCAGGCTTACATCATCCCGAGCATGCGCGGGAACCAGGTCGACATGGGCGGCCAGTAGGTCACGACCATCAGGAACCCCAGCATGGCCAGTAGCCAGGGCCAGACCGCGACCGTGAGTTCGGTGATGCCCATCCGGGTGATGCCCGAGGCCACGTACAGGTTCAGACCCACAGGCGGATGGCACATACCCACCTCCATGTTCACCACCATGATGATGCCGAAGTGCACCGGGTCGATTCCCAACTTCATCGCCACCGGGAACAGGATGGGCGCGAAGATCAGCACGATGCTCGAAGGCTCCATGAAGTTGCCCGCGAGCAGCAGCATCACGTTCACGGCCAGCAGGAAGCTGACCATGCCCAGGCCATTGCCCAGCATCCAGTCGGCCAGCGCCTGCGGGATGTTTTCGTTAGTCATGATGAACGAGAACAGCACGGCGTTGGTGATGATGTAGAGCAACATCGCCGACATATTGGCCGAGTTCAGCAGCACCCGCGGCACATCCTTCAGGCCCATGTCCTTGTAGACAAAGACCGCCACGATGAAAGCGTACACCGCACTCATGGCCGCAGCTTCGGTGGGTGTGAACATGCCCGTGTAGATGCCGCCCATCACGATCACGATCAGCAGCAGGCCCCAGGCCGAGGCCTTGAAGGCCAGCCAACGCGTCGGCCAACTGGCTTTGGGCAGGCGCGGGTAGTTGTACTTGCGCGCGCGGTACCAGGTGACACCGCCAAGCACGCAGGCCAGCGCGATGCCGGGAACGACGCCGGCCATGAACAGCGCGCCTACCGAGGTGTTGGTCGCCACCGAGTACATCACCATCACGATCGATGGCGGAATCAGGATGCCTAAAGCGCCCGAGGTGGTGATGACGCCGGCGCCAAAGCTTTTCGGAAACCCGGCCTTGACCATCGCCGGCAGCAGGATCGAGCCGATGGCCACGACCGTGGCCGGCGACGAACCCGACACCGCAGCAAACAGCGCGCAGGCCAGCACACCGGCAAGACCCAGGCCGCCGTACCAGTGGCCCACCATGCTCGAGGCGAAATTGATCATGCGCCGTGCGACGCCGCCGTGTGTCAGGAAGTTGCCGGCCAGGATGAAGAACGGAATCGCCATGATTTCGAACTTCTCGATGCCGGTGAACAGTTTCAGCGCCACGGACTCGAGCGGCACGGTGGTGAAGCCGAACAGAAAGGTCAGCACCGTCAGTCCCAGAGAAATCGAGATCGGCATGCCCGTGAGCATCAGCACGAGCAACAGCACAAAGATGATGGCGGCATTCATTTTGTGCCTCCTTGCTGGTTGGCGGTTTCATCCGGGTGCAGGTTGTCTTTCATGCTGTAGGGGTTGATGTCCACGGGTGCGATCTCCTCCTCCAGACCGTCGACATGGCCGTGGTCATGGTGTGGCAATTCTCCGGTCCGTACGAACCCGGTCATGACCTGCAGGAAGCGAAAACACATCAGGCTGCTGCCCAATGGCACGGCGCTGTACACCATCCAGGTTGGCCACTCCAGATCCGGCGTCGTCGGCCCTTCGGGAATGCCGTCCAGCGACCTGCCCAGCAAATTGAACCAGGCGTAATGCGCGCCGTTTTCCCAGACAAATCCCGCTGCGAGCGTGGCCACGATGCCGGTGAACGCCGCCCCTGCGCACAGGCCGAAGATGATGAACTTGCTGCGTGTCTTGTCGTTCATCCGGTTGATCAGCACGTCCACGCCGACATGGATGCCGGTGCGCACGCCATAGGCTGCACCAAACTTGCACATCCAGACGAACATGATGATCGTGAGTTCCTGCGCCCAAGTCAGGTTCAGCGACAGCAGCCAGTCCTGCACCCCGGGTATTGCCAGACCCGCGGCGTAGCGGTGCACCACCGCAACAAAGATGATCAGCGTTGCGCCGCCCATCAGGAAGGTGACGATCCACTCTTCCAGGTGATCAAGGAATTTCATGTATTGAGCTCCGGCGCTGCTTCGTCAGGATGGTGGTGCAGACCCGGCCGCTTCAGAGCTTGCTGGGGTCAAAGCCCGTGGCTTTGTAGAATTCCGCCAGTGTTTCCTTGCCCACGCGGTCGGTCATCTTGATGTGCACCGGCGCCATGGCCTTCTTCAGGGCGAAACGCTCGTCCTTGGTGGGGACGTAGACCGTGGTCTTGCCGCTCTTCTTTACACCGTCCAGGGAATGATCGTTTTCTTCTTGCGCGATCTTGTTGGCGTAGACCGTGGATTCCTTCATGGCCTGTTCCAGTTGACCGCGCACGTCTGCGGGGAGACCGTCCCAGAACTTTTTGTTCACGATCACCGCGTAACCCAGGTAGCCATGGTTGGTGATAGACAGGTGTTTTTGCACCTCGTGCATCTTTTGCGTGTAGAAATTGGAGATCGGATTCTCTGTGCCGTCAACGACGCCGGTCTGCAGCGCCTGGTAAACCTCCGAGAACGCCATCACCTGGGGAATGCCTCCGACCGAGCGGATCTCTTCTTCCAGCACCTTGGAAGACTGGATGCGAAATTTTTTGCCCTTGTAGTCGGCCGGGCTCTTCAGCGGGGTGTTGGCCGAGAACGATTTGAAGCCGTTGTCCCAATAGGCCAGGCCCTTGATTCCCTTGGGCTCAAGCTTTGCCAGCATGGCTGCGCCAACCGGACCCTGGGTGATCTTGTGCAGTTCTGCCGTGTCGTCAAACATGAAGGGGAAGTCGAAGGCCTCGAACTCTTTCACGCCGAGCGGCCCGAACTTCGCCAGCGAGGGCGCGAGCATTTGCACCGAGCCGATTTGCAGCGCTTCCATTTCTTCCTTGTCCTTGTACAAGGCGCTGTTGGCATAGACCTCGACCTTGGCCTTGCCCTTGGTCAACTCGGCTGCCCGCTTGGCAAAAAAATCGGAAGCCTTACCCTTAGGCGTGTCTGCCGCCACGACGTGGCTGAACTTGATGACGATCTGCGCGTTGATGGCGAGCGCGGCGCAGCCGAGCAGCAAACCCAGCAGCAGTTTGGAAAGTTTCATGGTGAATCTCCTGGAGGTAAAGTAAAGCGAAAAGACCAATGGATGCGGCATTGCAGAACCGCTTGAGCAGGACTATGGACCCAAAGCAGCGTCTTGTCATTGTGGGAAACCACGGCACGCGCGACTTTTCATTGGGAGTTTCAGCGCGGGGCTCGCTTCAGTAAAGGCGCGGACGTGCTGCTGCTGGCGGGCAACGTGATGGAGCCGTTGAGCATCGTGCCCATCTTGTCGCTGTGGCTGCCCAAGCTCGTGTTCGGCAGTTGATCTGCCCGCTTGCGGCGCTGGCCTGAGCCCGGCGGCGGGCACGGGCTCAGCTCAGCACGCGCACCTTGCCTTCGCTGGTCATGGCCAGTCGGTTGCGACCGCCGTGCTTGGCTGCGTACAGCGCCTTGTCGGCTTCGGCCAGCAGTTGTTCCTGATTCGTCATATGGGCCTCCCAGGAGGCCAGACCCAGACTCACGGTGACCTGGACCAGTGTTCCTTCCACCAGAATGGACAAATCCGCAATGTGCTTGCGCAAGCGCTCTGCCGCGTGCATGCCTTCACGCAAGCCCATGTTGGGGCAGATCACCAGGAATTCCTCGCCACCCCAGCGACACACCGTGTCTTCGCGCCTGGCCGCCGCACGCAGCCCCTGGCTGACGCGTTGCAGCACGGCGTCGCCGGCACTGTGGCCGTGCTGGTCGTTGATGGTCTTGAAGTGATCGACGTCCAGGGTGATCACGCTCAGCGGCTTGGCGTAGCGGGTGGCAGCACTCCAGGCCTGGGCCAGGGCGGTGTGGCCGGCGCGGCGGTTCGCCAATTCGGTCAGCGGGTCGCTCAGTGCTGCGCGCTGCAGGCGCCGGTTGCTCAAGGCCAGTTCCGCGGCGGTACGGGTCAGGCGCTCGTGGTCGCGCTCCCAGGCGCTGCGCATACGCACGTAACGCCAGGCGGCCTTCAGGCGCGCGCCCAGGGCGCGGACATTCACCGGTTTGGTCAGGTAGTCGTCCACGCCGGCGTCGAAGGCCTGCACCAGTTCGTTTTCGGTTTCGACACTGGTCAGCATGATGACGTAGATGTCGCGTCCCCAATCGCTGGCGCGCAAGGCCCGGCACAGTTCCATGCCGTCCATGATCGGCATGCGCCAGTCGGTGAGTACCACCTGGGGTTTAAATTCAATGGCGGCAGCCATGGCCTCCTGGCCATTGCCTGCGCTTTGCACGGTGTACTTGCAGACGTCGCGCAGCCAGGTTTCCAGCAGCTTGCGCACAACGGGATCGTCTTCCACGATCAGCACGCGCAGCCAGGCCGAATCCGGCTCCTGGTCGGGGCGCAATTCCCCTCGGCTCATTTCCTCGAACGGCGGCAGTGTCTTGGCGCGTACCTTGAGCAACTCGCCCCACACATGCCACTGCACGATGATGCTGTCGACGTATTTTGCGTATTCCGACTTGCCAATGCCCAGTTCGCTGGCCAGCAGCGTGAGTTGCAAGTTTTGGTCGGAATGCTCCATCTGCGGCGCCACCAGGTAGTCGGCGGTGCGCAGCGCCAGATGCAACACTCTGGCCAACTGCCAGGGGCGTGAATCAGGGCGGAACTTGGACTGCCCCGGGTCTTCCTGGAACAGCATCGGCTCCAGCAGTGCGACGGGAATCCCCCAGTCGGCCAACAGTGCGCCCGACATGTTCAGGTGGTCGATCTGCAAGGCCTGGCGCTCGAGTTGCAACAGTTCCGGCCCCTGCGCGTCCCGGGTCAGCAGCTCCCCGTACTGCTGCGGATAGGCCGTCGCCAAGGCCAGCTTGCCCACGTTTGCCAGCAGGCCACAGGAAAACAGCTCGTCGGGCGAGACCCGCCGGAAATGGCTGCCCAGCTCCTTGGTGGCCAGCCCCATAAGCAGCGAGTGGCTCCAGAATCCGGGGTAGTCGAAACTGGCACAGGCCCCCTGGGTGTACTGGTCAATCAGCGAAAAACCCAGTGCCAACTGGCGCACCGCCTGCAGCCCGAGGCGGCTCACCGCCTGTGGCACAGAGGCCACGGGGCGACCTCCCATGGCCGCTGAATTGGCCTGGGCCAACAGGCGGCCGGTGAGGGCCGGATCTGCCTGCACCAGGCTGGCCACCTCGCCCAAGGAGACATCGTCGCGCCGGCAGGCCTCCATGATGGCCAAGGCAACCCCTTTGGGGCTAGGCAATTTCTGCCTGAGTTCCTGATCAAGGGGTTCGATGTTCATCTGGCGCGATTTTAGGTGTCTTGCTGACCCGGAGTTTGCGCCAGCGCCACGAGTGCCGCACGAAACGCCAGGCGGGTGGATTGGAGCATCTCAGCCAGTTCCGCAACCCGCGCCAGAGCTGTACTGGTGCCGCCAGTTTTGCAAAGTTGTTCCAGCGCTGCCGCCATCTCGGCCAAGCCGGTCGCGCCCAGCGTGGCGGATGAGCCCTTGAGGCTGTGCACGAGCCGCGTGGCGTCGGCCAGTGCGCCGGCCAGCAACAGGGCCTGAAACTGCGGACCCACGGTGTCGAGTTCCGGCAGGAATTCATGGATCAGGGCGACGTACAGCTCCGCCATGCCGTCGAGCCGGTCCAGCGCGGCGGCTGTGTCCAGCTTCGCCGCACGAACCAGGGCTTGTTGGCTTTGGTTTGCAGTCATGTTTGGCGTGATTTATGAGGCGTTGATGTGTTGAATCTAACCGAGAACCGGAATGCACAGCGGGCGCGCGACGCTGGCGGGCCGGGGGCGCACCGCTATAGTCAGACCATGGCCAAGGAAAAATCGATCTACAGTTGCAACGAATGCGGCGGCAACACGCCCAAATGGCTGGGCAAGTGCCCGCACTGCGGGGCCTGGAATACGCTCATCGAATCGGTGGCAAGCAGCCTGCCAGCGAAAAACCGTTTTGCCTCGCTGGCGAAAACCGCGGAAGTGGCGGTGCTGGGCGAGATTGAGGCGCTCGACATCGAACGCACGCCTACCGGGCACGAGGAATTGGACCGGGTGCTGGGCGGCGGCGTGGTGCCGGGCGGCGTGGTGCTGATCGGCGGCGACCCCGGCATCGGCAAGTCCACGCTGTTGCTGCAGGCGCTCGACGCGCTGCAGCGCGCCGGTCACTCCACGCTGTACGTCACGGGCGAGGAAAGTGGCGCCCAGGTGGCGCTGCGCTCGCGCCGCCTCGGGCTGCCGAACAGCCAGGTGAAAGTCCAGGCTGAAATCCAGCTCGACAAGATTTTGGCCACACTGGACGCCATTCAACCCATGATCGCGGTGATCGACTCGATCCAGACCGTTTATTCCGATCAGCTCACTTCCGCGCCAGGCTCCGTGGCGCAGGTGCGCGAATGCGCTGCGCACCTGACGCGCGCCGCCAAGGCCAGCGGCGTCTGCATCGTGCTCGTCGGCCATGTGACCAAGGAAGGCACGCTGGCCGGTCCGCGCGTGCTGGAACACATGGTGGACACGGTGCTGTACTTCGAGGGCGACACCCATTCCAGCTTTCGCCTGGTGCGTGCCATCAAGAACCGCTTCGGCGCGGTGAACGAGATCGGTGTCTTTGCGATGACGGAGAAAGGGCTCAAGGGCGTGAGCAACCCCAGCGCCATCTTTCTGAGCCAACACGCTGAACCCGTGCCCGGCAGCTGCGTCATGGTGACACTGGAGGGCACGCGCCCGCTGCTGGTGGAAATCCAGGCGCTGGTGGATAGCGGCGGACCTTCTCCGCGCCGCCTCTCGGTGGGGCTGGACCGGGACCGCCTGGCGATGTTGTTGGCGGTGTTGCACCGCCACGCCGGCGTGGCCTGTATGGACCAGGACGTTTTCGTCAACGCCGTCGGTGGCGTGCGCATCAGCGAACCTGCGGCCGATCTGGCCGTGCTGCTGGCCATCACCTCCAGCCTGCGCGGTAAACCCCTGCCCAAGGGTTTTCTGGCGTTTGGCGAAGTGGGCCTGGCGGGCGAGGTGCGTCCCGCGCCGCGTGGACAGGAGCGCCTGAAGGAGGCTGCCAAGCTGGGTTTCAGTGTGGCCGTTGTGCCCAAGGCCAACGCCCCCAAGAAGCCGATCGAAGGCCTGACCATCCACGCCGTGGAGCGGGTTGAAGAGGCGCTGGAGGTGGTGCGCTCGCTGTAAGTCCGAGGCGGCAGCAGCAATTTTCCTGGGGTTTACCCGCGGTTTTACTCGGGAGTTGCCTCTAGATGTCGCGATGGCCGTACCTCGGTCCGCGATTTCGCGCAAAATAGAACGATCGTTCGTTTTATTTTGCACTGATGCCCTTTTCTGATTTGCCCACTGCCTCTCGCGCTGCGCCTCCGGCCAGGGAGCGGCGCGTGCGCGCTGCCCGGCCCAAGGGCCAGCAGACCAAGGCGGTGATCGTCGAGGCGGCGCTGGGTCTGGCCACCCAATTGGGCCTGGAGGGCTTGAGCATAGGAGCGCTGGCTGAGGTGACGCACATGAGCAAGTCGGGCGTGTTTGCCCACTTTGGCTCACGCGAAGAGTTGCAGATTTCGGTCATCGGCGAGTACTTCACGCGCTTTGAGCAAGAAGTCTTTGAGTCCGCGCTGCGCGAACCTCGCGGCCTGCCGCGCCTGAGCGCGATGTTCACCAACTGGATGAGGCTGGTGGCGCAGGGGAGTCAAGCCGGCTGCATTTTCATCAGCGGCGCGGTCGAGTTCGATGACCGTCCGGGGCCCGTGCGCGACGCGCTGGCCAACTCGGTTCGGACCTGGCTCAGTGCCGTGTACCGGGCCGTGGTGCAGGCCAAGGAAGCAGGGCATCTGCTCCCGGATGCCGACGAACAGCAGATCGCGTTTGAGATTCACGGCCTGATCCTGGCGCTGCATTACGAGGCACGCTTTCTGAACCACCCCGGCGCCATTGCGCGCGCCCACACCGGTTTTGCCAACATCCTGACACGTTACGGCAGCAAGCTGCCGGTCGACCCCGATCCCCCTTCCGATTTTCCCCGTTGAGTTCCAAGGAGTAACCATGCCCAGCTACACCCCCCCCCTGCGCGACCAGCAATTTGTGCTGCATGAAGTTTTTCACGTGAGTGAGGAATACGCGGCCATGTCCAGGTTCGCCGAGATCGACGCCGACACCATCAACGCCGTGCTGGAAGAGGGCGGCAAGTTCGCCGCCGAAGTGACCTTCCCGCTGAACATCAGCGGCGACACCGAAGGCTGCAAGCTCGACGCCGTGACGCATGAGGTCACTACGCCCAAGGGCTTCAAGGAGGCCTATGCGCAGTATGTGCAGGGCGGCTGGCCGTCGCTGAGTTGCGAGCCAGAGTACGGCGGCCAGGGCCTGCCGCTGGTGGTGAACCAGTGCTTCTACGAAATGCTCAACAGCGCGAATCAGGCCTGGACCATGTACCCGGGGCTGACGCATGGCGCCTATGCTGCGCTGGCCACGCACGGCACGGACGA
>CAIKVZ010000155.1 GCA_903830985.1 uncultured beta proteobacterium | reverse complement strand
ACCAAAATTGACGAGGGTTGGCAGAAGAATTTCTGCCAACCCTTTTGTCTTTTCTGAGCGCCTTGGCCTATTGACGAGTGCCGCTCCTTTGGCTGGCGAACAGGCAGATTCGGGCTTCCCGGCATCTGCCCGCCGCAATCGAAGTCGAGTCAGATTTGATACACACATTTGAAGCCATGAAGAAGGCATGAAGGCCTTCTTCATTGACGGCACGCCGCAAACTTTTTGTGAACTCATGAGACGCCCCTGATGACACCCGATACAGCCCCAGCACCCGTCGCCGTCAATCCCGAGGGTTTGAACCCGGCCAGTTCGCCCACCCCGCCGCATGTCGGCGCAGCGGCAGAGGCAGCGCCGCTGCCTGTGGGCCGGGTGTGCGCGGTCGTGGCGGCGCATCTGGAGCCAGTCACCCGTTTTGATGGCCGTGACTTGCACGAGACCGAGCCCGAGCAATCATTTGACGTGGCGCTGGAGTTGACACTCTCGCAACAGGCCAGTTTCGATACCGATGAGCGCAGTGGCCCGGCGGGGCTGTCTGTCGGCACGGACCGCGTGAACGGGCAGGCGGCCTTTCAGGCCGAACTGCAGCGGCGCCTGTTGCTGGCCCGGTCGCAGGCGCCCCAGGCGATCAAAGCCTGGGTGGATGCGGATGCAGGCAGCTACCGGCGTCTGATGAGTCCCGGGTCGGCCTTCCTGACATCACCCGGCGCCGTGGGTTTTGAGCACACCTGTAGCAACTGCGGCGGCGCCTGCCAGGTGACCTGTGGCAACTGCGGCGGTGTGGGCTCGAACAACTGCAACGGGTGCGGTGGCTCGGGCAAGAAATTTTGCTACAGCTGCCACGGAAACAAGAAGGTGAACTGCGGCACTTGTGGCGGATCCGGTCAACGAACTGAGCATGTCAGCAACCAGGTCTGGAACAGCCAGAGCAACAGCTGGGTCACTGTGCACGGAACGCAACAGGGCCGGTGTCATAACTGTTCCGGCAGCGGCAAGCTGCCATGCAACGCCTGTGACTATCAGGGCAAGATACGCTGCGACGGCGGTTGTAATGGGACCGGGCGTATCAACTGCAGCCCTTGCCGCACGACCGGAAGGGTCGACTGCCAGGCCTGCCGGGCCAGCGGCATTCAATACGTCTGGGGCACGATTCAGGCCGAGCTGGAGCGAAGCGAGACGCTGGGCGTTTTCAGCTCCGATGAAGCGCTGCTGGCACTGGTGCACGACAAGCTGCCGCCAGAAGACCTGCCCGCTCTGGGCGCGCTGCTCGACGTGCAGCACGAGATTTCCCAAAGCGGCGTACAGACGCGCCACCGTCTGCGGCTGGATGTGCGGCGCGCCGGCATCCGGGCGCTGCAGCACGATTTCGTGATCCACGGCTTTGGCCCCGAGCCCAAGGTGTTCAGCCTGGAGAACATCGCCGGTCATCTGCTGGCCGATGACCTCGCAGCCCTGGAGCAGAAGGTGGTCGCGGCCTCACGCTGGCGCCGTGCGGGTGGCAGCGAACTGCTCGACAGCACAGCCGACTTCCTGCGCTCCGAACTCAATATGCTGATTGCCGAGAGCGTGGCCGACAGCAAGGGCACGCCGCAGGAGGCGGCCCAACAGGTGCAGGCGCAGTTCCATGGCCTGGTCGACTCGGCCTATGTCGAGCGTGCCAGCGCCGCCGTGCGCGCTGCGCTGGCGCGCCTCTATGGGGCCGAGTTGTCCGCGCCCGCGCTCTACCTGATGGCGCTGACCATGTTGTGTGCCGGGCTGTTGTCGGGCTTGGGCTGGCCTGCTTCCGGCTTCTGGTCAGCAGGCCCGTGGAGTCTGGGCGCAGCAGCCACGGCGTGGGCTGTCCTGGAGTGGTTGACGCGGCGCCGCATCGCACGACATTTTTCGACGGTGTTCGGTCTGCGCGTGGTGGCTCAACTCAGGGCCAATGGCAGTGTCAGGCGCTGGCGTCTCGGCATGGCCATGGGTGCGACGATGGCGGTATGGCTGGCCATGACGGGTGTTCAGCTTTTGCCCTTCGTGCGCAACCACCAGGCTGAACTGCGTGAATTGGGGCAGGCGAATCAGTTGCTTGACCAATGGTTTGCCCAGAGTTCGGCTGACTTGCGTCAGCGCTCCTATCCATCCGCCAAGCTGCTGGCCAGCCGGGCCGAGGCCGGCGACGGGCGTGCCCAGCTGATTTTGGCCTGGCAACTGTTGCTGGGTGCCGGGGGCACGGCCAAGGACGTGGCAGCGGCGGGCAAGTGGCTGGACAAGGGCAGTGCGCCGGCGGGAAAAGATTCCCTATGGCAGGCAGCGAAAGCGGTCCATGTGCTGAACCAGGACGCCAAACCCGACGCGGTACGGGGCGCCGTGGCCGATTTGCATCAGGCGGCCGAACGCGGCGTGGTCGAGGCCCGCTTCTGGGAGGCGGGTATCTACCTCGAAGAGCGCGGTCCGGCCTATGACCTGAAGCGCGGCCTACAGACGCTGACGCAGGCCGCCGATCAACGCCACGCCCGTGCGGCATTGGTGCTGGGCGAGCGCTTTGCAAAGGGTCAAGGCGTCAGAAGGGACGCTGCGGCAGCGCGGCGCTACCTGCAGATTGCAGCGGTGGCAGGGCTGCGTGAGGCGCAAACGCGCTGAGCGTCGGCAGCCTGCGCTGCGGCGACGCGCAGCTGCGCCGTGTTCAGTGCGTTTCAGCCTGCTGTCACCGTCTTGCCGCGCCGCGGCCAGCATCATGGGCGCGAACCGGCAGAATTTTGCGCGGAATCGATGTAGGACTTGAGTGTCGAATTTCCCAAAGTCGCTTCCACGCCCGCTTGAATTGCCTCGTCGATTTCCGAAAGCCGCAGGCTCAAGCGTGTTGGGATGGCACTGAGCTTGGCCTCGCGCTGTTTTCCAAAACTGGAGAAGGAAACCAATCCAAAGTGAAATTGCACATCCCGACAGTTCCAGCCGTCGGCTGATCCGCGCAGTTGCAGCAACTCTGATGGAGTCAGGCTGCAGCGAAATTCCACAACGGTTTTCTCCCACTCGAGCATCATGCTTCGAAATGCGTCAAAGCCGATGCGCGCTGCAGAGTCAATCGCAGAATCCGTCGCCGCCAAGGCCGTGTCGAGTCCGGAGGGACCACTCGGATCAAACACCCAATCGCCACTGGGGCTGCGGCCCGCATCCACGACAAGGAATAACATGCGCCGCAGATTCACGGCATCGCGCGCCGTCAAGGGCCCATATGACGTGCGCGAAACACCACGGCTGAGAAGAATACTTGCCAACCCATAGTTGTCGGTGACTCCGCCGTCCACCAACTTCACGTAACGCATTCGAGTCGGGTCACGGTAATCCTGCATCGCCTGGGCTGAGGCCTGCACTGTCTTGGATACTGTCGGCCCGGCCAAGACACGATCGACCCAGGGATCGACGGCAACAGGGCAGCCCTCGGGATAAGTCTTGAGGACGATGGGCGAAAAGACCAGGGGTACCGCCATGGATGCAGACACCGCTTCGGCCACACTGAAGCGCGTAATGTCACTGCACAGTGCATGGAACAGGGGCGGAATAAAGGGGAATGGCGTGCGGTGATAAAGATCGCTGGCGTTGATCCAGATATCGGGTTTTCGTCTGGCGTAGATATCGGAGAACGTCGCTCCTTCAAACACTTCTTTGTCAAGCCAGTTGACCAGGTTGGTGTGGTCATTCAGTCCGCCCGAAAGCATCCGCAGGAAGTTGTCGGGCGCCAGAGCCGACAAGCGCATGTGCCCCTCCATGTCGCGCAGGAGAACCTTTTCACGAAACGTCGACAGAGTGTCCCGACCATGCAGCCCATAGTAGGCCGCTGTGAGCGAGCCTCCAGACACACTGGAGATCAGGGTCACATCGCCCAGCACGTCCATGCCGGGACGGCTCGATGCATCCAGCGCCTTGAGCACGCCAAATGAAAACGCTGCAGCGCGCATCCCGCCGCCGGAAAACGACAGTGCGACCAGATTCGCCCCGGCG
Source organism: uncultured beta proteobacterium (assembly GCA_903830985.1). Classification (GTDB taxonomy): domain Bacteria; phylum Pseudomonadota; class Gammaproteobacteria; order Burkholderiales; family Burkholderiaceae_C; genus CAIKVZ01. The sequence goes on along the minus strand of CAIKVZ010000155.1, from coordinate 29,745 downwards.
ATGTTTTTGGCAGGTCCCGGTTGGACCGGTGCTGTTGCCGTCAAGGGCACATTGGTGGGCAGGTTGTGGACCGATACAGCGCAGCCAGCCAGGGCGTAGAGCAAACCCAATAAGAGGAAATTTCTACAGATTGCGCCCGACACCATCAGCAGGTATTTTCCAGTCATGCGAGGACACCACGTTAAGAATGCCATCAGCCCAGCGCACGCGATAGCGGCCTTCATGTCGTATCAACTCTGCGGCTGCAAATCCGCCCAAGACACCGTGGCCAGGGGTGCTTGGGCGATCGCTGCGGATAGCATCAGAAGCGGAATGGAGGCCGCCAAAATTCGTCCCGGCGTACCCAGCACCGCGGGGCTGTCATGGCGCGAGTGCCGAGGCATACCGCGACCGCGACCGCGCTCAGGCTGTCGGTTTGGCCGACAGGCGCTTGAGCCGCTCCAGCGTGGACTCACCGGCGGTGTCGGCTTCGGACACGGACTTGCGGATGGCCGCGATCTCTGCCGCCTGGTCGATGGGCTTTTGATTGATATCGGTCAGAATCTTCAAGCCGGCAGCCTCATTGCTGACAGTCTGCGCACGTCGAGTCAGCGCGTCCAGCGCGGTCGAATGGCCGCCCAGGCTCTTCAGGCCATCGAGTTCGCTCTGGCGTTGGGAGCGCATTTCCTGCAGGTCTTTTTGCGCGTTGGCGCTGGCGAGTTGCTGCATGGCTTTCTTGGCCACAGCGTCAAAGTCTGTCAGCTGCTTGGAGAAGGCGTCGACGATCTGCTGCAGTTCGTCCATGTAGGACTTGGCATCGGCTTCCTGCTGAATCTCTTCCGGGAGCTTGGCCTTGTTGGCCTCCAGCTCGTCGCAGAACATGGTGACAGCGGCCTCGCTGATGGTGCCGGCCTGCAGTCGCGCCGCCAGCGTCTCGGTGGCCTTTTCATCGGAGGCCAGCAGCTTTTGCAGCTGGACCACGTCGGCGTGTTCCTTGTCGAAAGAGGCACGTGCCGCCGCCAGCTTTTGCGCCGTGCTGCGCAGCGTGTCCTGAATCCGGTCGCGGTCGGCCTGCGTCGCGGTTTCAGGGTCGAAGTTGGCAATCGCCTCGGACACCTTGTCGCCAAGGGCGCCGAAATGCTTGGAAATCAATCGGCCTGTCAGGCCCCATCCACTTAAGTTACCCATTGCTTTTCATTCCTTGTTACTGTTGAAAGAAAAAACCGACAAAATTATTGCAAACTCACTGGACCGAGAGCCGCTCCTTTTCCAGGGGAAGTCCGATCATGAAATCCACGTGGATGGCCCGCTTGGCGGGGTCGCCATCCTGGCTTTCGACGATCTCGGTGCTGATCAGAAGATACTCGGTGCCGTCATTCGTAGCGCCGAAATTTCTGACATAGGGCATGAAATAGATCTCCTGCTTCAAGCCGTGTTCGCCGATGGCGTCGTCCACGCGCGTCTCGGTGCCAGTGAATGGCGCGACAAAATCGTCGGCGGGGTCGCCGGCATCGCGGCTGTAGTTGATGCTGTCCTCATCGCCGAAGATATCCTGCAACGCGGCCGCGCTCCAGCCCAGGCCCGCCAGCTGCTCTTTCCAAAGCGAATAGGTCTTCTCGCCCAGGCCGGCGCCGCCCTCGCCGGTGAATGCGTCCTGCTCCTCCTCGCTTTGCGGAATGATGCGCGTCAGGCGCGTGCAATAGAGTGTCTCTGCCACTTCGCCTTTTTCATTCACATAGAGTTGGAGAAAGCGCTCCTGTTCGGCGTCGTCGTCTCCTGTGGCAAGGTAGTAGCGGTAAAGCTTCCCGCCCAGGTTCAGCCTGACGCGCGACACGGCGCGGATCAGTGCGTCGGGCGTGGCCGGCGTGGTAATGAGCGAGCCGCTGGCGCTGGCGCGTATGAAGGGCGACATCTGCATCTTGATCATGCCTCCGATGCGTCCTCCCAAGGGCAGTCCGTCGTCGGAGCGTGCGTCCTTCTGGGCGGCCTCAACGCCATGGTTGCCGGCAACGCCTTTTGCGTATTTGAATGCGTCTTTCCAACTCATAGCGAATAGTTCCTTTTGGCCGCTGCCGCAGCAGCATTGGCGCTTGAGCGCTTCACGAGATACCAGATCAGGCCGCCGATGCTGCCCAGAATGAGCAGCCACGCAAGGACCCTAAGGAACGACGATCCCTTGGGTTCCACCTCTGCCACGTCGGACGCTGAACCGGTGGCGGTGCTGTTTGGCTGGTTGTAGCCGCTATTGGACTGGTTGTAGCCGTTGTTGTGATTGTTGTAGGAGCGCGCGTTGCTGCTCATGGAGTTGCCCAGGAGAAAGCCCATGATGCCTCTGCTCCAGCCTGAAGACGGCGCATTTTGGTAGACCACCTGCGGCGGTGGCGCGGGTGGCGGCGCCATCGGCACGGCAGGGCTCACATTGGGGCCGGGCGGCGCCGTGCTGGCAACGCCGACGGCCGCCTTTTGGGCATTGCGCGCGTCCAGCGTCTTCAAGGCATTGGTCTGGGCCGAGTTCTTGTCCAGGCTCTGGGTCAGCGCTGACTTCGCGGGGGCCGGTGCGGCGCCACTCTTGGTCGCAGCTGCGGGCGTCGCCGCCGGTGTTGCGGGCGCTGTCGCATCTTTGGCGGCTTTCGCGCCGCCAAAGGAACCGAACGACGTCTTGCCTGTGCCTGCCGCGTTGGCATTCTGGGCTGGGCTGGCCTCTTTCTTTGCTGGCTTGGGCGTGGCGCTGGTGGATTGGGACTTTGTCGTGGAAGTCGATTTCCCCGAAGAAAAGCCGCCAGAAAACTTTGGCTCATCCTTTGCGAACGACAGGACGGGCAGCGCCAGCAGCGCAATCAGAACGATTTTTAAGGTTTTCATGGTGCTTGAAGTTGCAAAATCCGACATGAGTGTAGCGCTTGCCGAAGCGTCAATAGCCACCTTGGCCACGGCAAGGGCAAGACGTTTCGAGATCCAGTCAGGGCGAAGCGGCGGCGGTATCCCGGCTGACAAACCAGATGCCCAGCGTTGTCAAGGCCAGTGAAAAGACCGCGATCAAAGCGCCCCAGAACCAGAAGGGAAGCCACAGTGCCTGCGCGATGTGTGCGCTGTCGGACGGCATGGAACGCCCACCGACGATGGCGTGTGACGAAAACATGTAGCCAATGTCCGAGAACCAGGACAGGCACAGGGTCACGGCCACGACGTGCAGCAAGAATGATGCGGTACGGTCGCCAAACTTGCGGGACGCAAGACCACACACCGCTGCCACGCCCAGCATGAAGAGGATGCCGAAGGGATTGCGTACCCACAGGACTATGGACAGCACCACCAAAATACCCAGTACGCCGAGCACGCGTCTGGCATGTTGGGGCGAACCGGAAAACAGCAGCAGCGCAACGCCTGCCACCGTGGGCCCCACCAGACCGCCGCTGGCGATCGCCGCTGTGGCGAGTCGACCGGGATTGCCGTTCCAGGTGGCGAGCCCGGACCCGTCGGCGTACAGCACCAGACTTTCAAACTCCGCGCCGCAAAACAGTGCCGTCATTCCGTGCCCGAGTTCATGCGCAAAGGTGGCGACCAAGGACAGTGGGTACAGCAATTCACGGCCATAGGGCAGTTGCCATACGACCACGATGAAGGCGGTCGTGAGGAACAATTTTTGGCGTGAGTGCATGATGTCGCCCTGCGTTCGTTCGGCAGCCAAAGTGAAGTGGGTGCTGATCCAATCTTGGCGGCAATCATAGCGATTGCCTGACAGGCCCCTTTGCGGGGCGCGACTGTCGCTGAGTTGGACCGCGGCGTGTAGCGATTTTCTGTCTCGCCAATGGGGAATACCTGACCGTCGCCGGTTCAATCACCTCCAACAATTTGTCGATGCGGCTCTGTCACCGGGTTGGCGATTTGACTATTCGCAATTCAATAGCATTCCATCCACACGGGCTGCAATGCAGCATTTAAAAGATTTCTCAGAAGTAGTGGCAGATGAATTTGCGCCACCCGTTGCGTCAATTCCGAATTCGCTTTCGCAAATTGCCATTCAATAGCGTTGCGTATTGCCGCCCAGCGATTGCAGCACCCCCAGCCAAAATGCGGCGCGCTCGGCGTAGGGCTCAGGGTCCTGCGCGCCGCTGGCGCTGGCGTAGACGGCGGTCTGCACCATGACGATGCCGCTGGCCGGCTGCACAAACACCGCCTGTCCGTACACGCCCTGCATGGCAAAGCTGCGTTCGCGCAAGGGGTGCAGCCAGAACTGGTAGCCGTAGCCAAAATACGGCGTGGCCCGCAAGGGGGCAAAGGCCGCAGGCTGGCGTGCCGGATCGGTGGCAGCTAGCAGGTAGTCGCGCGCCACGATCTGCTGCTCGCCCCGTTTTCCGTCATGGGCCAGCAGCAGTCCCAGTCGACCCCAGTCGCGCAGGCTGGCGTTGAAGAAGGCGAAGGCGACCTCCTGCTGGTCGGCTCCGGTGCGCCAGAAAGCGTCGTTCTCGGCGCCCATGGGCTGCCACAGCCAATCGGTCGTGAGCTGCGCCATGCTGCGCCCGGTCGCTGCGGTCAGCACGCGTCCGAGCACTTCGGACTCGGCGCTGGCGTAGACAAATTTCTCGCCCGCCGCCGCATGGCGTTCGGTGACGGAGCGCAGCACGCTCACCACACCGGGACGTCCGGTGCTGACGCTGCGTGCCAGTCGCGCCACGTCGTCGTGCCCATCGTAGCGCTCGGTGAAGCGCAGACCCGAACTCATGCGCAGCAAGTGCCGGATCGAGGTCTCGCCGTAAGGGCTGTCCGCAAGATCCCTGGCGTACTTGCCGGCCGGGTCATCGAGCGAAGCAATCGCGCCCTTGGCCAATGCGACGCCGACGAGCAGCGCGGTCACGCTCTTGGCCATGGAAAACGAGAGAAAGCGGGCGTCTTCGTTGCGGCCATAGCGGTAACGCTCGGCCACGATCTCGCCGTCCTTCAGGATCAGCAGACCGGTGATGCGACGCCGCTCCAGGTAGTCGTCCAGCGCGTAGCCGATGTTGCGAAAGCGGTAGCTGATGGGCCGTGCCGTTTTGGCGTTCGGCAACGGCGTCGGTGTGGCCGAGCGTTGCACCGGCGAGGTCAACATGCCCGGCACCTTGTCCAGGGCCGACCAGGAGCCCACACGGTGGGCCATGTCCGCCCAGTCGGCCAGACCGGTGCCAACCGGGTAGCCGCTGTGCTGGCCCAGCTCCGGCTCATCGGGCTCGGCCTGTGCCAAGCGGGCGGCCAACAGCAGCAGGATCAACAGGTGGCGCCGTCGCTGCGACATCTTCGTTTTGCGGTACGGCGCGCCGCTCAGCGCGTTGCGTCGCCGTCCAGTGGCGGGGCGGCCAGCGCCTTGCGGATGCGTGCGATCGTCACTTCGACCGGGGCGGTGGTTGCCACGTCCAGCCCCAGCTTGCGGGCAATGTCGTTCACCCGGGCCGGGTTCAGCGGAATGCCTCCCGCATCGATGGCGGCGATCAGGTCCAGCGCGCGCTGGCGCTCCGGTGGCAGCCTGGGGTGGCGCGCCAGCAGATCTTTCAGCCAGGACAGGGGGCGGGGTTGGTGCTGCAGGCTCAAGGGATATTCCAGATGGTTGAAGAGCAGGGGCCGAGCTACGTCCTCACAACGCGCTCAGGTTCACAAACGTGTCCGGCTGTGGAAAGCTGTCGCGCAGCCAGGGTATGTCCATTTGAAACGAGTCGAGCACCTCGGGCGGCAGGGCGTCGATCATGTCGGGGCCGGTGTAAGGCATGTCGGCGAGCAATCCGGCCAAATGCACGACCGAACCCAGTCGCGAAAACGCCTGTTCGTGCAGCGGGCTGGACGAGCGTTGCAGGGCCTGCACGATCTGCATCGGAAAGTCCCAGCGCCGCGCCAGTTCGGCGGTGATCTCGCCTTCGCTGAAGCCCACCAGGCGCTTCTCGCGCTCCCAGCGTCCGCCAGGCAGGTGCGGCAGTTTTTCAATCTCCAGCAGGGTTTTGGGTTCCGTCTGGACGATCAGCAACTCGCCCAGGCGCAGCATCATGCCGGTCAACCAGGCCTGCTGGGCGTCCATGTCCAGGCACTGGGCCAACCACTGTGCGTAGCCGGCGCAGGCCATGGAATTCTTCCAGAACTCCTTGCGGTCCAGGCCTGGCGGAGTGGGAAAGGAGTCATTCAGGCAGGCCGCCAGCGCCAGCGTTCGCACCTGGCTCATGCCCACCATGGCGATGGCGTGGTCCAGCGTGCCGACGCCGCGTGGCAGGCCGAACTGCGCGCTGTTCCCCAGGCGCAACAGCTTGGCGCTCAGCGCCGGGTCTTTGGCGATGATGTTGCGCACTTCCAGGATGGTGGCATCGTTATGGTTGAGCGTCTTGATCAGCGCGTGCGCCACCTCGGGCATGGCGGGCAGTTTGATGGACTCAAAGAAGGAATCGAGGCTGGACATGGTTTTTACGGAAATGGTTGGGGCGAATTTTCAGCCGGGTGCCAGTTGGCCACCCAGCGCCTTGATCAAAAAGACGGAAGTGACCAGGCGCTGCCCCAGCAGTTGCGCCGCCTGGCGCTCGCTGACCAGCAGTGCTTGCTGGGCGGTGATGACGTCGGGGTAGGCCGAGGCGCCACCATCGTAGCGCGCCGTCGCCATGTCCAGCACGCGCCGCGCCGTGCGCACTGCGATGTGGGCTTGCGCCCCGGCGCGCTCCAGGGCCGCCAGGCCGGTGATGCCGTCCTCGACTTCCTGCATCGCGGCCAGCACGACACGCCGGTAGTTGGCCGCAGCGCCCGCGTGTCCCGCCTGGGCAAATGCCACATTGGCCTGGATGCGGCCGCCGTCAAACAGGGTTTGCGCGGCCGACACGCCCAGCGACCACAGCGTGCTGGGCGCGTCAAAAAGGCGGGTCAGGGCGCGGCTGTCCATGCCCAGTGCCGATCCCAGCGTGACACTGGGATAGAAGGCCGCAGCCGCGACGCCGATCTGCGCGTTGGCCACGGCCATGGCGCGTTCTGCTGCCGCGATATCGGGTCGCCGCTCCAGCAGGTCGGAAGGCTGGCCCAGCGGTACGGGTGGCGGCGTGATGTCATGCAGGTCCGGCGCCAGGGTGAACAGCGGCGCCGGCACGCCCACCAGCGTGGCCAGCGCGTGTTCGAAATTGCTGCGCTGGCGCTGCAGCAGTTCGACCTGCACCCTTGTGCTGTCCAGCAAGGCCTGTTGTTGTGCCACGTCCAGGCCGCTGGCAGCGCCCAGATCGTGGCGTGCGCTCACGAGTTCCAGTGCGCGCGCCTGCAGCGCGATGGAACGACCCAGCACGTCCAGCTCGATGTCGATCTCGCGCAGATTGAAGTAGTTGCTGGCCAACTCCGCGCCCAGCAGCAGGCGCGTGTTTTCCAGGTCGGCCGCGGACTGCTCGAGCGTGGCCTGCGCGCCCTCGATGGTGCGCTGCACCCGGCCCGCCAGGTCGACTTCGTAAGCCACGTTCAAGCCCACGCTGTACTCGTTCTGCACGGTGGAAAAATTGGGGCTGTTGTAGTTGGACAGCGGGCGATTGGCAGAAATCATTTGCCGTGACACGCGTTCGTTCAGTCCCACTTGGGGCAGGCTGGCGGCCGAACTGCCGGTCAGCGCCGCACGCGCCTGCGAGAGTCGCGCCTGGGCCAGCGCCAGCGTCGGGCTGTTCGTCAGGGCCTGCTGTTCCAGTGCGTCGAGTTGCGCGTCGCCATAGGCCTGCCACCAGGCGCCCTTGGCTTGGGCGTCGCTGGGCGCAGCTTGGCGCCAGGGGGCGTCCAGCTTCCACGCCACAGGCATGTCGGGTGCGGGCCTGCGGTAGTCCGGGCCGGCCGTGCAGCCGGCCAGCAGCAGGCCGCCAACCGCAATGCAGTTGAAGACCTGGCTCGGTGTCAAGAGCGCTCCTTTGCGGCGGGCTTGGCCGTGGCCGACGGTGCGGAAGCCGCAGGGGCGGGTGCTGCAACGGTGACGCTTTGTCCGTCGGCCAGCCAGTCCGCCGGGTTGAGCACCAGGCGGTCGCTGGCCGAGATGCCGCTCATCACCTCGAAATCAGATCCGTAGTTACGCCCTACGGCGACGCGCTTCAGACTGACCCGGCCTTGGGGCTCGACCACGGCGACCATTGTCCCTTCAGCGCGAAACAGCAGCGTGGCCGTGGGCGCCAGCAGCGCGGCGCTGCCGCGCAGCGGCAGCGCGACCTGCACATAGGCCCCGGGCAACAGCCGGCCGTCGGCGTTGGGCAACGCCACTTCCACCTGCATGGTGCGCGTGGCGCTGTCTATCGACGCCGCGGTGCGCACCACCTGAGCGGCAAAGCGCTGATCGCGCCATTCGCCCTGCGTCACGACCACGGGTTGGCCGGCCTTGACCAGATGGGCGTAGGCCTGCGGCACATTGATGTAGACGCGCAGTGTGTCGGATTGCGCCAGGGTGAACAGCGGGCGCGAACTGTCGATCAGGTCGCCGACGTCGACATTGCGTTTGGTGATGACGCCGGCAAAGGGTGCCAGCACGCGCTTGAACGCCTCGAGTTGGCGCAGGCGCTGCACATTGGCTTCGGCGGCGGCCAGGAAGGACTGGGACTGCGCCACGGCGCTGCGCCGCTCGTCCAGATCCTGCTGCGACACCACGTCCTTCTTGCGCAGGCCCTCCCAGCGCTCCACCGTGCTCTTGGCCAGCGTCAGCCCCGAGCTCGCCTGGTCGCGCGCCGCCACCGCCTGGCCGAGTTGCTGGTCGATTTCGGGTGAGTCGATTTCGGCCAGCAATTCGCCCTTGAGCACCGTGCTGCCGATGTCCTTGGTCCAGCGCCTGAGGTAACCGCTGGCGCGCGCGGAGATCGGCGCCTGCAGCAGGCCTTGCAGGGTCCCCGCCAGGCTCAGGCTTTGAGCGGCATCGCTGTGCCGGGCCTGCGTCGTCTTGACGTACTGTTGGCTGTTTTGCGCCACCACGGCGTTCAGGTCCTGCGCATTGGCGCTGCGCGCGAGCAGGGTGCGGGCCCCTCCCAGCGCCAACAGCAGCAGCACCACCAGCCCGGTGATCTGGGCCCGGCGCATCACCTGTTGGCGCTGGAGAAGTTCGATGGGCGTCTCGCCCGGTTCGGCGGCTATGGGGTGCAGATCCAGGCTGGCATGGCGTTGGTCGGTCATGGTTAGGATCTCGGTTGATGACGTCTTGCCAGACGCTGATGCACCGCGGCAAACACCACCGGCACGAAGAACAGGGTGGACACGGTGGCGAAGATCAGGCCACCAATCACGGCGCGTCCCAGCGGTGCATTTTGCTCGGCGCCTTCGCCCAGGCCCAGCGCCATGGGGATCATGCCGATGACCATGGCCAGGGCCGTCATCAGCACGGGGCGGATGCGCGTGGCGCCGGCTTCCAGCGCGGCGGCCAGGGCTGCCACACCGTCCTGCTGGCGCTGGCGTGCAAAGGAGATCAACAGGATGGAGTTGGCCGTGGCCACGCCCATGGTCATGATGGCGCCGGTGAGCGCCGGCACGCTCAGCGTGGTGCCGGTGAGGAACAGCATCCAGGCGATGCCGGCCAGCGCCGCGGGCAGGGCGGCGATGATCACCAGCGCGTCCAGCCAGGACTGGAAGTTGATGACGATCAACAGGTAGACCAGCACGATGGCCATGAGCAGGCCCACGCCCAGACCGACGAAAGACGCCTGCATGGTCTCCACCTGGCCACGCAGCACCACCTGGCTGCCGCGTGGCAGCTTCGGTTTGATCTCGTCGACCAGCGCCTGCACGCTATTCGCCACCGAGGCCAGATCCGTGCCCTGCACGCTGACGTAGACATCCACGGCTGGCAGGATGTTGAAGCGCGAGGCCACCGCCACCTGCTGCGCCGCTGTGACTTCGACCAGGTTGCCCAGCACCTGGGTGCTCGTGGCCGCGCCGCTGCCCACGGGAACGTTGAGCAGCGCGTCCAGCGAATCGATCTGGTACTGCGGCGTCTGCACGGCGACGCTGTAGACCACGCCGTTTTGCGGATTGAGCCAGAAGGCCGGCGCGGTCTGCGAACTGCCCGACAGGGCAATCAACAGGTTTTGTCCGACATTGGACGCGCTCAAGCCCAGCTGCTGCAGGCGCGTGCGGTCCATCTGCAGATTCAAGGTCGGGGCGTTGAGGCGCTGGTGCACATGGGCGTCGACGGCGCCCGGAATCTGCCGGATGCGCTGGGTCAACTCGGCGGCCAGGCGTGCGTTGCCCGCCACGTCGGCGCCGGTGAACTGCACGTCGATGGCGGCTGGCAAGCCGAAGTTGAGGATCTGCGTCACGATGTCGGCCGGCTGGAAGAAGAACTCGACGCCAGGGAAGCGCTTGGGCAGTTCGGCGCGCAGTTTGGAGACGAAGCCCTCGGTCGGGTCATGGCCTTCGCGCAGCGACAGCAGGATCTCGCCATCCAGCGTGCCAATGGTGCCGGCGTTGCTGTACGACAGATTGATGCCGCTGTTGGGCACGCCCAGGTTGTCGAGCACGGTCTCGAGTTGCGCCTTGGGAATGATCTCGCGTATCACCGCCTCCACGGCGTCGGCCAGCCTGGCCGTCTCCTCGATGCGCGTTCCCGTGGGCGCGCGCAGGTGCAGGCGAATCTGCCCGGCGTCGACGCTGGGGAAAAAGTCACGCCCCAGCAGCGGGAACAACAGGCAGGAAAGCAGACAAAAGCCCATGAACAGCGAGGCAAAGCCACGCCGGTGCGCCAGCAACACCGACAGGGCCAGCGTGTAATTGCGCCGCAGCAGCTCAAAGCGCCGGTCAAAGGCGCGGTACAGGCGCTGCAGGGCGCTGGGCCGGGCTTGCGGGTCAAGCGCGGCGGCCTGGCCCATGAGCAGCAGTACCAGCGTGGGCACCAGCGTGCGTGACAGCAAATACGAAGCGATCATCGCCAGCACCACGGCTTCGGCCATCGGCACGAACAAAAAGCGCGCCACGCCCGACAAAAAGAACATGGGAACGAACACGATGCAGATGCACAGCGTGGAGACGAAGGCCGCCACGCCGATTTCGCCGGCGCCGGTCTCGATGGCTTCGTGCAGGCCGGTGCCCAGATGCAGGTGGCGCTCGATGTTTTCGATGGTGACGATGGCCTGGTCCACCAGGATGCCGACCGACAGCGCCAAGCCGCCGAGCGTCATCAGGTTCAGCGTCTCGCCGAGCATTTTCAGCACCAGGATCGACGCCAGGATGGACAGCGGAATCGTCAGCGCGATGATCAGCGTGCTGCGCCAGTTGCCCAGGAACAGCAGCACCATGGCGGCGGTGAGCGCGGCCGCGATCAGCGCCTCCAGCACCACGCCCTTGACCGCGGCCTTGACGAACACCGACTGGTCGAACAGCGGCGTCACCGTGATGTCGCCGGGCAGCAGCTGGGCCACGCGCGGCAGCATGGCACGCAGGTTGGCCACGATGTCCAGGGTGGACGCACCGCCGTTCTTGATCACCGACAGCAGCACGCCGCGTGCGCCGTCCTGGCGCACGATATTGGTCTGTGGCTGGAAGCCGTCGCGCACCTGGGCCACGTCGCGCACATAGGTGGTGGCGCCGCCGACGCTGCGCACCGGCAGGTCGCCCAGGCCGGCGATGGCGTCGGGCGAGCCGTTCATCCTGACGTTGTATTCCGTGCTGTCAAATTTGACCGTGCCAGAGGGCAGGATCAGGTTTTGCAGGTTCACGGCGTTGACCACGTCGACCGGCGACAGCCCCCGCGCCTGCATCGCTGCACTGTCCAGGTCGATCGAGATCAGGCGGTTCTTGCCACCGTAGGGAAAGGGCACGGCCGCGCCGGGAATGGTGATGAGCTGCGGGCGCAGCACGTTCACCGCGTTGTCAAACACCGCCTGTTCGGGCAGTGTCGGACTGGACAGCGCGAGTTGCACCACCGGGATGCTCGAGGCTGAGTACTTGATCACCAGCGGCGGCGTGATGCCCGGGGGCAACTGGCGCACCTGGGTCTGCATGGAAGCGACGACCTGCGCGATCGCCATCTGGATGTTGGCCGTGGGCTGGAAGAACACCTTGATCACCGACACCCCCAGCAGCGAGGTCGACTCGATGTGCTCGATGTCGCTGACGGTGGTGGTGAGGCCGCGTTCGCTTTGCCCGGCGATGCGCTGGCCCATCTCCTGGGCCGACAGGCCGCTGTAGTTCCAGATGATGCTGACCACCGGAATATTGATTTCCGGAAAGATGTCGGTCGCCATGTTGAGCAGGGCAAACGGCGTTGCCAGCACGATCAGCAGCGCCATCACGATGAAGGTGTAAGGGCGCCGCAGCGCCAGCTGAACCATGGACATCGGCCGGCAATCCTTGTGTAGAGGCTTCAATCATAGCCAGGCGCACCGGCGTTTTTTCCGCTTGCTGGTCGTGTTTACCCGCGTTTCGCCGACCCGGATCAGCTCGTTTTCGCCAGGCGCTGCAACATGGCTTGCAGCACGGCCGCGTTGAAGGGTTTGGCCAGATGGTCGTCCATGCCGGCGTCCAGGCAGGATTGACGGTCGGACTCCATGGCGTTGGCCGTCATGGCGACGATGGGGGTGCGCTGCCCGGGCGCCTCGCTGGCGCGGATCAGGCGTGTCGCTTCCAAGCCGCCCATGACGGGCATCTGCATGTCCATCAGCACCAGGTCCCAGCGTTCGCTCGCAAAAAAATCTACTGCCTCCTGGCCGTTGTTCGCCAGCACCACGGTGTGGCCCCACTTGCGCAGCAAGGTGATGGCGAGTTTCTGATTGATGGGGTGGTCTTCCACCAACAGGATCTTCAGGGTGCGCGATCCCGGCTTCGGCGCCAAGGTCTGCGCGGACCTGCCCGTTGCGGGCAAAGCCGCCGCCGCAGTCTGCACCTGCACCGTGAAGTGAAAAATGCTGCCCTGCCCGGGCTGGCTTTCGACCCAGATGCGTCCGCCCATGAGGTCGACCAGTCGCGCGCAAATGGTCAGGCCCAGGCCGGTGCCGCCGAACTGGCGTGTGGTCGAGCTGTCGGCCTGCGAGAAGGCTTCAAAGATGCCTTGCTGCTTGTCTGCGGGTATGCCTATGCCCGAGTCCTGTACCGCGAACTGGATTTCAGTGCCGTCAAGGTCCAGCGCGCGCCAGCCGACGGTCACGCGCACCTGGCCCTGGGCCGTGAACTTGATGGCGTTGTCGCACAGGTTGGTGAGCACCTGACGGATGCGTACCGGGTCGCCGATGACGCGCGCCGGCAATGCGGGGGCCATGTCGCAAAGCAGTTGCAGGCCCTTCTTTTCCGCCCGCACCTGGATCGACTTGAGCGTCTCCGCGATGGTTTGGGCCAGGGCGAATTCGATCGTTTCGATGTTGAGTTTTCCGGCTTCGATCTTGGAAAAATCCAGGATGTCGTTCAGGATCACCATCAGCGAAAGCGCCGAGTTTTTCACGATCGACAGGTATTCACGCTGGGTTGCATTCAGCTCCGTGTCCAGCGCCAGGTCCGTCATGCCGATGACGCCGTTCATGGGCGTCCTGATCTCGTGGCTCATGTTCGCCAGAAAGTCGCTCTTGGCCTGGCTGGCAGCCTCGGCGCTGCGTCGGGCGTTGCGCAATTCCTGCTCGAAGCGATTGCGCTCCGTGATGTCCAGGATGGTGCCAACCAAACCTGTGATTTCGCCGTCGCTGTTGGTCAGCGCCGCTTTCCAGTACAGCCCCTCGCGCGCCTCACCGGTACGGCGGTTCGTGAAGCTGGCGTCATAGGTCTGTACCGCGCCGCTGGTCAGCAGTTCCTGATCCTTGGCGTGCATCATGCTGGCTGCCGGTTCGGGCACCAGATCGAACACGGTCTTGCCTATCCACTGGGCGCGCTCTATGCCAAACAAGGCTTCGAAAGCCTTGTTGAAACGAATGTAGCGTCCGGCCTTGTCCTTCAGGTAGATCGCCGTGGGCGTGGCCTCGAGCAGCACCTCGACAAAGCGCAGTTGCTCCTCAAGCTGTGCCTCCGCGATCTTGCGTGCCGTGATGTCGGTGCGAATGCCGATGTACTGTTCCGGCAGCCCGTCAACGCCGGCCAGCGGCAGGATGGTGGCGTCCACCCAGTAGTGATCGCCGTTCTTTTTGCGGTTGCAGATTTCGCCGTGCCAGACCCGCCCTTGGGCGATGGTTTGCCACATGCGTTCGTAGACTTCGCGCGGGTGCTGGCCGGATTTGACGATGCGGTGGTTCGTGCCCAGCAATTCGGCGCGCGAATATCCGCTTAGCTCGCAGAACCGATCGTTGGCGTAAGTGATGTCGCCATGCAGGTCGGTGATGCTGACAATGGCGTGCTGGTCCAGGGCGAACTTCTGGTTGTCCAGCGCGCGCCGTCCTTTTTCGCGCTCGTTCATGAGGGCGACGACGCGCGCTGTGAGCGCGTCCAGGTCATTGCCCGCCGCGGCGTCGAAGGAGGCTTCGTCCGGGGATCGGAAAGCATCCAGTACACCGCGCAGCGACTCCAGCGCGCGCTGCCGCATACGCAACTCGTTGCGCAACTGCTGGTCCATGGCGTGCTGGGGCGTGATGTCCCGAAACGTCAGCACATGACCTGTCAGTGACCGATCAGCTGAGCGCAGGCTGGACAGTGATGTGTTCAGGATGGTGACGCGCTCACCGGTACCGGGCAACGCGAACTGACGCTCCCGCCACTCGGTCGGTCCGCCAGTTGGCTCAAACACCGTGGGCAACAGGCTGGCAACGTCGCGTCCCAGCACGCTCTGCCCGTGCTGCCCCAGCATTTGCTCGGCCGCCGGGTTGCAGTACGTGATCCGGTTCTGCGGGTCAATGGTCAGCACACCATCGGCGATGGCGTTGAGCGTGACCGCTGCTTCCTCGCGCTGCGCCGACAGGCGTCCCGCAGCACGGCTCAGGATGTCGAAGGTATGGCGAATCTCCGCTGGTGCGTCTGCATCCAGCAGGGCATCGACGTCGATGGCGCCGCACAGGATGTCGGTTTCGCGGGCGCGTACCCGGTCGAAATTGCCCAGCCAACGCTTCAGCGGAATGCGAATCAGCAGCCCACCACCGAGCAGCGCACCCAGCGCCAGCGCCAGCACCACCAGCGCCAGGCGCCACAGTTCGCTCGCAATTTCGGCAGCAGCGAAGCGCAGGCGCAGCACACCGTAGTCCTTGCCACCGACGGAAATGTTGTGGTTCAGGTCGAAGAGTTGCTCCTGCACCATGGACAGCAACCAGTGCGGCGCAGGCAACGCCGGATGCGGTGGGTTCAGCGCCTGTATCACCGCACCCGTGGTGTCAATGAATTGCGCCTGTGCGAAGTTGGAACCGCGGATGCTGCGCTCGAGAGTTTTGGCGATGGTGTCGTAGTCGCCGATGACCGCGCTGTCGGCCACGGTCTGGGCTGCGACGTTCATCATTCGCTCGGCGTCGAGCAGTTCGCCTTCGATTTGCTGAGCGTACTGGTAGCGGTAAAACAGGCCCAGCGCAGCGCCGACGAAGATCAGCAGCGACGCCAGATAGAGCGAAAAAATTCGCCCGACCAGGGACTTGGGTAGCAGTCGCAGCAGCAGCTTCATGCCAACGCAGAACTAGTGCAGAGTGGCCGGCGCGGTCTGGTAAAAACGCCGGTAGGCTGCGTAGTCGGCGCCGCTTGCGGCAATGAAGTAGGCGTCGTTGGGCAGGCCCACTTCCTTGGACACTTGGTGCAGGATTTCGCGCCCGCGCGGGTCCTTGGCCATCTCAATGAAGGCGCTGGCCACGGCCTTGACGTCCTTCTCCGGCACCTTGCCCGAGGCCATCAAAGCCAGGTCCTGGAATGGTTCGGAACTCCACAGCACGCGAAACTTCTTGTTCTCGCGTCGTGTATAGCCGTCCACCAGTTGCGAATTGGCCCCGGACGCCTTGACCTTGCCGGCGAACAACTGGGCGAAGGCAGCGTTCTGGTTGCCGGCAAAAACCACCTTCACGTCGATATTTTTCGACAGCAGATGGGCATAGGGAACCTTGTAGACGATGAAGGCTTCGGCGCCGGCAAAGGCTACTTCCTGGCCCTTGAGTTGCGACAGGTCGGTGATGGGCGAATCGGCGGGCACTACGATCTGTCCCTGCAGCGGCGGTGTTTGCCGGCGGCCAAAGACCTTCCAGCCGAGCTGTTCACGTTCCGGGCTGAACAGGTGGTTGGTGAAGACGAATTCCACTTCCTTGGCGAGCACGTAACTGGTGGTGTCGGCCGAAGTTCGGCCGATCTTCAGGTTCAGCTTGACGCCGCTCTTCTCCGAGACATAGGAAATGATCGGGTTCCAGTAGGCGGCCGTGAGGTTGATGTCGTACTGGTTCACCGGCGAGAAGGTGTAGGACGGCGGTTGCGTCTGCGTCTGCGCCAGGGCTGGCTCGGCCAAAGGCGCCAGCGCCAGAGCGAACAGGGCTGCCAGTCGAAAAAATTGTCGCTTCATGATTTTCTCATCCCGGCTGATTTAAAGGATGTCGATGTCGTGCAACAGATAGCGCCCCAGGCGTCGATCCGCGAAGTAACGGCGCAGGGTTTCGCGCACGGTGGTGAAGGCGATCTCGTCCCAGGGGATGTCCTGTTCGGCGAAGAGGCGCGTTTCCTGGGTTTCAAAGCCCGGGTCGAAAATATCGCTGAGCAGCCGGGCCCGGTAGAACAGATGGACCTGACCGGTGTGCACCACGCTCACCACGCTGAACAGGCTCTCCATCTCAAATTCGGCGCCGGCTTCCTCCAGGGTTTCGCGTGCGGCGCCCTGGGCCAGGGTTTCGTTGAGCTCCATGAAGCCGGCTGGCAGCGTCCACTTGCCACGTCGGGGCTCGATATTGCGCTTGCACAGCAGCACGCGATCTCCCAGGTAGGGCACGGTGCCGACCACGTTGAGCGGGTTTTCGTAGTGGACGGTGCTGCACTGCGGGCAGACCGCGCGTTCCTTTTCATCGCCGTCATCCGGCACGCGGTAGTGCACGGCGGTGCCGCAGTTGCGGCAGTGTTTGATGGGGGCGCGCAGCATAGGGCTCGAGTTTACGTGATGGCTTTGCCCGGATCTTTTGCCGGGGGACAAATCACTGTGCTGCAACGACGCTCAGTTGCAGCGTACCCAGTCCCGCGACCCCGCCCTGCAGCGAGTCGCCTGCGACCACCGCGCCTACGCCAGCCGGGGTTCCCGTGAAGATCAGGTCGCCCGCTTGCAGGTCCCAGGCGGCCGACAGGTGCTCAATGGTTTCGGCAATGTTCCAGATCAACTGGCTCACCTGGCTGCGCTGGCGGTCCTGGCCGTTGACCTGCAGCCAGATCTCGGCCTTGGCCACATCGCCGGCAAGCGCCGCGGGCGTGATGGGACCGATGGGTGCTGAATGGTCGAACGCCTTGCCTATGCACCAGGGCCGGCCCTGCTTCTTCATGTCGTTTTGCAGGTCGCGCCGCGTCATGTCCAGGCCCACCGCGTAGCCGTAGACGTGTTGCAGGGCTTCGGCCGCCGCGATGTTGCGCCCACCCTTGCCAATGGCCACCACCAGTTCGATCTCGTGGTGCAGGTTGCTGGTCAGGCGCGGGTAGGGCAGGGAGCCAACCTCGCCGGAATTCACCACGACCACGGCGTCGGTGGGTTTCATGAAGAAGAACGGCGGCTCGCGCCCGGTGAAGCCCATCTCCTTGGCATGCTCCTCGTAGTTGCGGCCTACGCAGTAAATGCGGTGCACGGCAAAGCGGGCGCCGGTGCCCACGACCGGCACCGAAACCACGGAGGGAGGAGAGAAAACGAATTCTTCGATGGCGGACATGGTGTCTCCTTGGAATGAAAAAAATCGGCGTGCTATTCGAGTCGAATGCCGCGCGAGGTGATGATCTGGCCCAGCAGCGCCGTTTCATCCTGGATCCGGCTGCGCAGACCTTCGGGCGCTGTTCCCACAGCGGTCCAGCCCTGGTTGTACAGCCGCTGGCGCACCTGGGCTTCATGCAGGGCCTTGGGCACTTCGAGGCCCAGGCGCTGTTGCGCCGCCTTGGAGAGTTTGGCCGGTCCCACCAGTGCAGTCCAGACTTCGAGGTGCAGATCCCGCACGCCCGCTTCGGACAGTGGTGGCACCTCGGGCGCCAGCGTGCTGCGCCCACCCGCCAGTCCGATGGCGCGCAGCTTGCCGGCGCGCACCTGCGGCATGGCAATGCCGGGTGGCACCAGCGCCATCTGCAACTGTCCGCTCAGCATGGCCTGAATGATTTGCGGGTTGCCAGGGTAGGGGATGTGCACGGCGGCCATGCCGTCGACGCGGGACTGCAGCAAGGCCATGCCCAGGTGCCCCACGGAGCCATTGCCCACAGAGCCGAAATTCCATTGCCCGCCGGCCTTGCGCGCCGCGGCAAAAAAATCGGCCCCGCCGGGCAGGTTGGCGGGTGCCACCAGCACCAGCGGCGCCGTGGTGAGCAGCGAGATGGGCGCGAAATCCTTTGCCGGGTCGTAGGGCAACTTTGGGTAGAGCAGCTTGGCCGAGGTCAGGTTGCCGTTGATCACCACGGCCAGCGTGTGGTCGTCCGTGGCCTTGGCGGCCAGATCCGCGGCGATGTTGCCCGAAGCGCCGGGCTTGTTCTCCACCAGCACCGGCTGCCCCAGTGCCTGCGTCAAGGCTTCTGCCAGGGCGCGTGCCGCGACGTCGGGTGTGCTGCCACCGGGAAAACCGACCAGCAGCTTGACCGGACGCGTTGGCCAACTGGCAGGCGCGGCCGCAAAAGCGACACCACAACTCAGGCCCAGAAACAAACAAGCGGCTATGCGGCGACGAAAGGCAGTCATGAAAATGTCCGAAGTAAAAGGTGCTCGTGCCGGATGCTCAGTCCGACTTGCTCTGCAGGGTGAAATGTTCCACCACCGGCGGGCCGGCAAAAAACGGCCCGACGATGGCGCGCCACTGGGTGAACAAAGCCGACTGACGAAAGCTCACGGTGTGGTCTTCCAGGGTGTCCCAATAGATCATCAGCACATAGCGTTCCGGCGATTCGATGCCCTTGTTCACCTTGTGGCCGCGATAGCCTTGGGCCTGCGACACGATGCTGTGCAGCGCGCCTTCGATGGCGGCTTCGAATGCGGCCTGCTGGCCGGGGTGAATGCGGATGTCGGCAATTTCGAGAATCATGAGTGCTTTCGTTTCTGAGTTTCAAGGTCAATCAGCGCTGGGTGAAATGCCCACTGGCCGTGCTCGGCACAGGCTAATGTAAGCCAGCGCTGCAACGGCACATCAGGGACTTGCCGCCAGCGCCCGCGCCGCTGGCGCGTTGGCCACCCACTCGATCAGCGCGTCCAGCGCCGGGCGCCCCTGCGCGGAGGCGGGGTCGTTGATCATGGCCACGACGATCCAGTCCTGTCCCGCCGTGTCGCGCACATAACCGGCGACGGCGGCGCTGTCGCGCAAGGTGCCGGTCTTGATGCGTGCCTGCAGCGCGGCCGGGGTGTTCTGCAGGCGCCGGCGCATGCCGCCGTCCAGTGCCGCAATCGGCAGGCTGGTGGCGAACTCGGCAGACCATCGGCCCCGCGCCGTGGCCTGCAGCACCTGGGCCAGCTGGCGCGCGCTGATGCGCTCCGTGCGCGACAGCCCGGAGCCGTTGTCCAGCACCAGGCCGGCGGGGGCTATGCCTTGTCGCGTCAGCCAGGCATCGACGCGCGTGCGCGCTGCGTCAAAGTGGCTGACACCAGACTGGGCGGGCTTTGACTCGGCACCGAGCGACAGGTAGAGGCTGCGCGCCATGGCGTTGTCGGAGCGCTTGTTCACCAGCTTGACGCTGTCGGCCAGGGTGTCGGACGCCTGCTCCACCAGCAGCCTGGCCTGCGCCGGCGTGGTGCCGTCGCGCACCTGTCCCACCCAGCGGCCACCGAGCTCGTGCCATTGGGCGCGCACGGCGCGCGCGATGAAGTCGTTGCGCACCAGCACATTGGTGCCGGTCCGCGCCGTGCAGTTGCGCGGGAAACTCCCCTGCAGCGTGACATGGAGCTGCCCGTTGCGCGTCTGCCGCAGGCTCGGCGTGCGCCAGCGCGTATCCCAATCCTTGCAGTCGCCATCGATCAGCTGCAGCGCGCTGTGCAACTGTACGCCGGCCAGCGGGGTGCGCAACTCCAGCTTCAGACGTTGCGCGTCGGCGCGAATGCTCAGCTCCAACAGGTTGCTGTTCACCAGCAGCGCATCGGGGATGACGTTGTAGTAGGCGTCGGGTGACTCGTCGAAATCCGGCTGGCCCAGATCAGGACGCTGCGGAGAAAAATAGCTGCGGTCCAGCACCAGGTCGCCGCGCAACTGGCGCACGCCCTGGGCGTGCAGTTCGCGCAGCAGCGTCTGCAGCCGCTGCCAACTCAGATTGGGGTCCGCGCCGCCGCGCAGATAAAACGGGCCGCGCAGCGTGGCGCCTTTAACTTCGCTTTCAGACAGCAGTTGTGTGCGCCAGCGAAATGTGGGGCCCAGTTCGTCCAGCGCGACTGCCGTGGTCAGCAGCTTCAGCGTCGAAGCCGGTGCCATGGCCCGGTCGGCCTGATGGCTGAGTCGCTCCGACTCCCCGCGCAACGGCAGCACCACGGCGGCCAGCGACTCGGGCGCAATGTGCGCGGCGCGCAGGGCTGACTGAACGCTCTCGGGCAGGACGCTTTGCGCCTGGCTGGTCAGAGCGCCGGCGCACAGCGCAAGCGTCACCAGGCAGCGCAGGCGAGCGGGCGTCACGGTATCGGCTTGTGGTCTATTGGGCCTGGAAGCCACTGGCCTTGATGATGCGCGCCCAGGTCTGTGCGTAGGCATGTTCGCGCGCGGCCAGTTGCGCACCTGTCATGTGGCCCACGGTCAGGCCCATGGCGCTCAGGCGATCGTGCACGTCCGGCATGGCAATGACCTTGGCAAGGGCTTCGGAGAAGCGCTCCAGCGTGGCCTTGGGCGTACCCGCGGGTGCAAATATGCCGTAGTAGGGAATGTCCTCGAAGCCGGCCAGGCCGAGTTCGGCAAAGGTCGGAACTTCCGGCAAGGCGGCCTGGCGCTTCGCTCCCAGCACCGCCACGACGCGCAGCTTGCCGGCGCGGTGATTCTCGATGAAGTCGGGTACCGAGGCTACGCCGGCGTTGATCTGATTGCCCAGCATGTCGCTCATCATGGGCGCGCTGCCGCGGTAGGCAGCGGACTGCAGGTCGAGTGCGTATTTCTGGCCGATCAGCTTGACCAAAAATTCCGGTACCGAAGCCGGTGCCGGCACGCCCACCGTGCCCAGGCCTGCGCCTTTGGTGCGCACCCAGGCCAAGTATTCGTTGAAGGACTTGGCCGGCGTTGCGCCCGAGATCGCAAAGGCGTTCACAAAGGTGGCAAAACCGGCCACGGCGACAAAGTCCCGGGCCGGATCAAAGCCGGGGTTCTTCACCACCAGCGGCAGTATGGAAATGCTGTGGTCGTGCGACAGGAAGAAGGTACTGCCGTCGGGCGCTGCGGCCTTGAGCGCCTGGGCGGCAATCTGCCCGCCCGCGCCGGCCTTGTTCTCGACGATGACGGTGCTGCCCAGTTGGTCCTTGAGCTTGTCGGCCAGGATGCGCGCAATGGCATCGGTGCCGCCGCCGGGCGGGAATCCCACCATGAGCTTGATGGTGGTTTGCGCCTGTGCCAGGCCAGCCACCAGAAAAGCGCCCAGCGTCAGGACTTTGAGCAACTGGCGCAGCGGGCGCGACGAAGGAATGCGGACCATGGAGATCTCCGAGGAAGGGATGGGTGCAGTGGAGCGTGGTCAATGGACCATGCGGACGGCTGAATTTACCACCGCCTCCTGCGCTGATCAGCGTTGTATCAATTCAATCTTGTAGCCGTCGGGGTCCGTGACGAAGGCGATCACGGTGCTGCCGCCCTTTACGGGACCAGGCTCGCGGCTGACCACCCCGCCCGCGGTGCGCACCCGCTCGCAGGCCGCCACGATGTCGGGCACGCCCAGTGCCAGGTGGCCAAAGGCCGTGCCGATTTCGTAGCTGTCCACGCCGTAGTTGTAGGTCAGCTCCAGTTCGGCGTGCTCCGGGTTGCTGCCGTAGCCGACAAAGGCGAGCGTGTATTTCTGCCCGGGGTTGTCCTGGGTGCGCAACAGTGTCATGCCCAGGGCGTTGGTGTAGAAGTCGATGGCGCGTTGCAGGTGGCCGACGCGCAGCATGGTGTGGAGGATTCTCATGCTGGCGATTGTGGCGTAAACACCAGGCAGGTGGTGGTGGCATGGGCATAGAGTCGGCCGTCGTGTCCGACGATGCGCGCTTCAGCCGTGGCCATCTGGCGCCCGACGTGGATCACCGTTCCCGTGGCGCGCAGCGGGCCGCTGGCGTGCGAGGCGGCGCGCACGATGTTCACGCTCAGTTCGGCCGTGGTGTAGCCCTGGCCCGGCGCCAGTCGGGTCTGGACCGCGCAACCCAGCGCCGAGTCCAGCAGCGTGGCATACCAGCCGCCGTGCACACTGCCCAGCGGGTTGTAGTGCTTGAGTTGCGGCGTGCCCTGGAACACGGCGCGTCCGTGGCCCACTTCCACCACGCAGAAGTCCATGGTGTCTGCAATGTGCGGGTAGGGCAGCAGACCGTCGAGCATGGCCTGCATGATTTCCAGGCCGGTCTTGCCGGCGACATCAAGGGCACTCGCCAGCCCCGGGCCAACGCCCGCGGACAGCACCGCGCGCACCGCTTGTTCCTGGGCCAGCCAGGTTTCGAGGTGGCCTATTTTTGTCATGGTGAATGTTCCTGATTAAGTTGCATATGCAATCATTGTAGCTACAATTCATCGCATGCCCACCTCCATATCCCTTTCGCCCCTTCCTGCTGCAGCCCGATTGCAGGGCTGCACCAACCTCAAGCTGCGCCAGTTGACGCGTCGCGTGACGCAGTTTTACGACGCAGAACTGGCGCAGTCCGGTCTCAAGACCACGCAGTATTCGCTGTTGTCGCATGTGCTCAAGTTGGGTCCGCTGCGTCCGCTTGACCTGGCGCTGGCCATGAAGATGGACGCTTCGACCCTGACGCGCAACCTCAAGTCCTTGATCGCTGCGGGCTGGGTGGAGCAAGTGCCGGGCGTGGATGGGCGCAGTCGGCTGATCACGATCAGTCAAGCGGGGCGCGACAAGCGCCTGGCAGCGCAGCAAAGCTGGAAGCAGGCGCAGACCTCACTCAATCGCCTGCTCGGCCTGGAGCGCGTGCGCGCCCTGCATGCGCTGTTGGACGAGTGCCAGGAAATGCTGGCGCAAACAACCGGAAATGAAGCATGAACAGCAAGCCCGCTCACGGGGTGGCCGTCTGGCTGGTGTTGCTGGCTGCGGCCGGCACCTTTGCGCTCACCATGGGAACGCGCCAGACCATGGGCTTGTTTCTGAGCCCGCTGAACACCGCCACGGGCCTTGGCGTGGGCAGCATCAGTCTGGCCTTCGCCTTTGGCCAACTTTGGTGGGGCTTGACCCAGCCCTTTGCCGGTGCCCTGGCCGACCGTGTGGGCGCCGGGCGTGTGCTGTTCGTGGGTGCGCTGCTGGTGGCCCTGGGTACCTTCATCACGCCGCTGATGACAAGCACGCCGGGCCTGATCTTTTCCATCGGCGTACTGGCCGCGGGCGGCGCGGGCATGGCAGGTCCTGCGGTGTTGATGGCGGCCACGGCGCGCATGATCCCCACTTCCCGGCGCGGCATGGCCACGGGCATCGTGAACGCCGGCGGCTCCTTCGGGCAATTTCTGATGGCACCGATTGCTGGCGCGCTCACCGTGGCCCTGGGCTGGGCCAATGCCATGCAGGTGCTGGCCCTGCTGGTGCTGTTGGCGCTGCCTGCGGCCTTCCTGCTGCGCGGTGCACCGTCACAGGCAGCCGTCGCCGGCCAGGCCCCCGTGAGTACGCGCGCGGCGATTCGCCAGGCGCTGCGCACGCCGAGCTATTTGCTGCTGGCGGGCGGCTTCTTCGTTTGCGGCTTTCACGTGGCATTTCTGGCCACGCATTTGCCCGGCGTGATTGCCGCTTGCGGACTTCCCTTGCAGTACGCAGCCTGGTCGCTGGCGATGCTGGGACTGTTCAATATTGTGGGCAGCATTGCCATGGGCTGGGCCGTTGGCCGCTGGCGCATGAAGTCGCTGCTGTCGCTGGTCTACGCGGCGCGGGCCCTGGCCGTGCTGGTGTTCCTGCTGGCCCCAAAAAACGGCGTCGCGATGCTGCTCTTTGCCGCCGTCATGGGACTGACCTTTTTGTCCACCGTGCCGCCGACGGTTGGACTGGTGGCCAAGTTCTTCGGCACGACGCACATGGCGACACTTTTCGGTCTGGTGATGCTGACGCACCAGATCGGCGGCTTCCTGGGCGCCTGGCTTGGCGGGCGCATGTTTGAAGCCACGGGGAGCTACGACGCGGTCTGGACCATCGACATCGCGTTGGCACTGGGCGCGGCGCTGCTGCACATGCCGATCAGGGAGGTGCCGGTGTTGCGCCGTGCCAGCGTCTGATCCCCAAAGCGGCGTCAGGGTATGCTTGGCCCCGATGCCGCACGATGATTTTTCCACCCTGTTTGACCTGCTGCCGATTGGCGCTTACCGTTCCAGCCCGGAGGGCAGGCAGTTGCGCGCCAACGCCGCACTGCTGCGGCTCGATGGCTACGCGACAGAAGCGGAGATGCTGGCGGCGACGAACGATCTGGCGCTGGAGTGGTACGTTGATCCGGCGCGCCGGGCCCAGTTCAAGGTTGAATTGGCGGCCCATGGGCGCGTGGTGGACTTTGACTCCGAGGTTTATCGACACAAGACGCGCGAGCGCATCTGGGTGCGTGTGCACGCCCATGTGGTGCGCAATGAAACCGGGCAGATCCAGTATTACGAGGGCACGGTGCAGGACATCACGCAGGAGCGCAGTGCCCGCATGGCGCTGCTTGCCAGCGAGCGGCGGTTTCGTGCGATCACTGAAAAGGCGCAACTGCTGACGGTCATTTACGGCGCCGACGGGATTCTGAGCTATGCCAGTCCTGCAGCGCAAACGCTGCTCGGCTTTGCCCCGGCGGAACTGATCGGCAGCCATTTTCTGGACTGGGTACATCCTGATGAAGTGGCCGAGGTGCGCGACGAGATAGCGCGCATCCTTCGCTTTGAAAACAATGGCGAAGAGTCTGTGAACCGGCTGCGCCATCGCGACGGCGGCTGGCGCCACGTCGCCTTGCTGGCGAACAACTGCCTGGCGGATGAGGCGGTGCAAGGCGTGGTGGCGACCGGGCGCGACGTCACACAGGCCCACCTGGCACAGCAGATGCTGGTGCAGAGCGAGGCCCGGTTTCGCAGCCTGACCGAGATGTCCTCGGACTGGTACTGGGAGACCGACGATCGGTGTCGTCTGGTCTCGCTGCAGTCGGGCCCCGGCGCCGACACCATCTTGCGACGCGATGTGACCCTGGGCAGCACACGCCAGGAACTGCCGGGGACCAGCCTGAGCGACGCCGAGTGGGATGCACACCACGCGCAGTTGAGCGGGCAGCAGTCCTTCAAGAATTTCGAGTTTGCGCGCACCATAGAAGGGCGCCAGTACTGGATCAGCATCAGCGGCGAGCCGCGGTTCGACGAGCACGGCAGCTTTCTGGGACATCGCGGCATTGGTCGTGACATGACTGAACTCAAGCGCGCCGAGGACACGATTCGGCACATGGCCTTTCACGATCCGCTCACGGGATTGGCAAACCGGCGCCTGCTGCTGGACCGTTTGCAGCAGGCCCTGGTCGCAAGCGAGCGCCACCGGAAAATGGCAGCGCTGCTGTTTCTGGATCTGGACCGCTTCAAGGAACTCAACGACCAAAAGGGCCACGACGCGGGCGATGCCGTGCTGGTGCAGGTGGCGCAGCGCCTCAAGACCAGTGTGCGCGCCGTCGACACGGTGGCCAGAATTGGCGGCGATGAATTTGTTGTGCTGCTGCTGGACCTGGGTCAGGATCTGGGGCAAGCAACGGCTCAAGTGCGCAAATTGGGCCACCAGATGTTGACCAGCCTGGCACAACCATTTGACCTGATACGGCACGAACACCAGGGTGGCGCCAGCATTGGCGCGGTCGTGATCGACGATGCTGTGCTGGGCCCTGAAGTCTGGCTGAAGAGGGCGGACAGCGCCATGTACCAGGCCAAGGCCGCCGGGCGCGGCACCATCCGTTTTTACCGTTCAGCCGCAGACGCCTGAAATCAGGATTGCATATCGCCGGACAGCAAGGCCGTGGTGCCGGGCGTGGCATATTGCACCGCGTGGATCAATGCCTTGGCCACCTGTGCGGCTTCAATCGCGCGGTAGTTGGCTGGCAGCACAGGGCGCAGCAAGCGTGTCAGCGTCAGCGCCCACCCTTCGCCGGCGCGCCCGGGTTGGCCCAGCGATTCGCGGTCACCCAGCAGGAATGAGGGCCGCGCCAGCACGACCGAGGTGTAGCCCAGTGCCGCCACCGCGTCTTCCATTTCACCCTTGACGCGGTTGTAAAAAATGCCCGAGCGTGGGTTGGCGCCCATGGCGCTGACCACACCCAGACGCTTGCCGCCGCTGGCGCGCGCGGCCTTCGCCACCGCCAGCACGGCGTCAAAGTCCACGGCGCGAAAAGCCTGTTGGCTGCCCGCCACCTTGATCGTTGTGCCCAGGGCGATGTAAACATCGTCGGCTGCAGGCAGCGAGGTCAGGTGATTGAAGTCAATCTGATGCCACTGCAGCTTGGGGTGGGTGCCGGGCGGGACCTTGCGGCCCAGCGCGTGCACCGCACCGTAACGCCTATCGGCCAGAAGGGCCGCGAGAACCGCCCGACCCACCAGACCGGTTGCCCCCGCCACCAAAGCCACCCGACCTGTTGCCGCCTGCTCCACCATAGCCGCCTCCGTTGCGATTGCCGCCAAAGCCGCCGCGCCCGCTGCGCTGCGACATCATGTCCACGCTGGTGCGCATGGGATCGGGCTGGCCCTGGGCGCTGCGTTGTGGCTGACCGCCACCGACGCCACCCAGGTGTGCGCCGGGTGCGGGCTGGGCGTCGCCGCCGTAGTTGCCGCCACCGCCACCGCCATACCCGCCACTGCCGTAGTTGCTGCCACCACCACCATAGCTGTTGCCGCCACCGCCCGAGCGGCCACGCCCTTGCGCCGGACGCGGACCCTGACCGCCAGCGGCCGCAGGACGCGCCGGGCCACGCGGGCCGCCACGGCCTGCGCCAGCACCGCCGCCGCCATTACCGCCACGGCCACCCTGGCCGGCACGGTTGTCGCTCACGCGCTGCATCATCTCGGTACGCGCGGCCCGGCCTGCGGCTTGCATCACATCACGGCTGGGCGGGCTTCCCAGTCCGCCCCAGATGGTCTGACGGCCCATGGCCAGCGGCTCGGCCTTTTCGCCGGGCTCCGCGCCAAAGCCTTCAACCAGTTTGATTTCAATCTTCTGTTTGGTGAAGCGCTCAATGGCCTGCATGAAACCTTCTTCGTCCAGGCACACCAGGTTCACCGCTGCGCCATCAGCGCCGGCGCGACCGGTGCGGCCGATGCGGTGCACATAGTCTTCGCTGACGTTGGGGATCTCGTAGTTCACCACGTGCGGCAGGTCGTCGATGTCGATGCCGCGCGCCGCAATGTCGGTGGCCACCAGGGCGCGGACATCACCGCTCTTGAAGCCGGCCAGCGCCTGGGTGCGCGCGGTCTGGCTTTTGTTGCCGTGCAGCGCCATGGCCGAAATGCCGTTCTTTTCCAGAAACTCGGCCACGGAATTGGCGCCAAATTTGGTGCGGGTGAAGACCAGCACCTGGCTCCAGTTGTGCTCCTGGATGATGTGGGCCAGCAGTGCCTTCTTTTTGCCGCGGCCCACGGGGTGGATCACCTGCGTGATGCGCTGCACCGTGGTATTGCGCGGCGTCACC
The DNA here is from genome assembly GCA_903830985.1 of uncultured beta proteobacterium. GTDB lineage: Bacteria > Pseudomonadota > Gammaproteobacteria > Burkholderiales > Burkholderiaceae_C > CAIKVZ01. The sequence goes on along the minus strand of CAIKVZ010000155.1, from coordinate 1,994 downwards.
TGGATGGACAGCGGATCCTTCAACAGGTTTTGCGCCAGGTCGCGGATTTCGTCGCTGAAGGTGGCCGAGAACAGCAGGCTCTGCTTGTCCTTAGGGACAGCGGCCAGCACTTTCTTCACGTCATGGATGAAGCCCATGTCGAGCATGCGGTCGGCTTCGTCGAGCACCAGAATCTGCACCTGGCCCAGATCGAGCACGCCCTGCTGCATCAGGTCGAGCAGACGCCCCGGTGTCGCCACCAGGATGTCCACGCCCTTTTTCACCTTGGAGATTTGCGGGTTCATGCCGACACCGCCAAAAATGACGGTCGACGTGAGTTGCAGGTATTTGCCGTATTCGCGTGCCGACTCTTCCACCTGCGCGGCGAGTTCGCGCGTCGGGGTCAGGATCAGGGCGCGGATGCCGTTGCCGCCGAATTTGTTTGGCACGCTGCGGCCCATGCTGAGCTTGTGCAGGATGGGCAGCATGAAGGCTGCCGTCTTGCCGGTGCCGGTCTGGGCGCCGCCCAGCAGGTCCTTGCCGTCGAGCACGGCCGGAATGGCCTGTGCCTGAATCGGCGTGGGAGTCTCGTAACCTTGCTCGTGCACGGCTTTCAAAATGGCCGGAGCCAGGTTCAATTCATCAAAATTCATAGGAAGGCGCCCAATCACGTGGCGCTGGGTATCGGCCTGTAGCACTCTGCAAAGAGCACACCAGTAAAGGCAGACGGGGTTCAAAAGTGGGCGCTCGACGTAGGAGTCCTGGCCCCAGCAAAGTGCTGACGCTGCAGCCCACTGGAGTGCCGCAACTGCGCGCATTGTCGCATGTTCTGCGGGGCTGCGTGTTTAGCGTCGATAATCGAGGGTTACCCGCCGACGTCGGCGGCACTCGTTCCATTTCTCAAGCATCACAAGGTACACCATGGCGCAATATGTTTTTACCATGAACCGCGTCGGCAAGATCGTGCCGCCCAAGCGGCATATTCTCAAAGACATCTCGCTCAGCTTCTTCCCCGGCGCCAAGATCGGCGTGCTCGGCACCAACGGCTCGGGCAAGTCCACGCTGCTGAAGATCATGGCGGGTCTGGACACCGAAATCGAAGGCGAAGCCACACCCATGGCAGGGCTGAATATCGGCTACCTGCCGCAGGAGCCGCAGCTCGACCCGAGCCAAACGGTGCGCGAGAGCGTGGAAGCCGGCATGGGCAAGGTGTTTGCCGCCAAGGCGCGCCTCGAAGAGGTGTACACCGCCTATGGTGAGGAGGACGCCGACTTTGACAAGCTGGCACAGGAACAGGCCGAGCTCGAAGCCATCATTTCCACCGCCGGCACCGACACCGAGCACCAACTGGAGATCGCCGCCGACGCGCTGCGTCTGCCACCTTGGGATGCGGTCATTGGCGTGCTGTCTGGTGGTGAAAAGCGCCGCGTGGCGCTGTGCCGCCTGCTGCTGTCGCACCCCGACATGCTGCTGCTCGACGAGCCCACCAACCACTTGGACGCCGAATCGGTGGACTGGCTCGAGCAGTTCCTGCAGCGCTATTCGGGCACGGTGGTGGCCATCACCCACGATCGCTACTTCCTGGACAACGCGGCCGAGTGGATTCTGGAACTCGACCGCGGCAACGGCATCCCCTACAAGGGCAATTACAGCGACTGGCTGACGCAAAAGCAGGAACGCCTGGTGCAGGAAAACAAGGGCGAAGAGTCGCGCGCCAAGGCCTTGAAGAAGGAATTGGAATGGTCGCGGCAGAACCCCAAGGCGCGTCAGGCCAAGAGCAAGGCGCGTCTGGCGCGCTTTGAGGAACTGTCCGATTTCGAATACCAGAAGCGCAACGAAACCAACGAAATTTTCATCCCCGTGGCTGAGCGCCTGGGCCAGGAAGTGATCGAGTTCGTGAACGTCACCAAGTCCTTTGGCGACCGCGTGCTGATCGATAACCTGAGCTTCAAGGTGCCACCGGGTGCCATCGTCGGCATCATCGGCCCCAACGGCGCCGGCAAGTCGACGCTGTT
>CAIKVZ010000154.1 GCA_903830985.1 uncultured beta proteobacterium | reverse complement strand
GCCAGTGGCCGGCGCAAGGTGCCCAGGTCTTTTTGACCGGTAGCAGGAATGCCGGGAAGTTCATTCATCGCTGATACGTTTGTGTCCGGTGATGTCGCCTGTTTCGGCCCAATGGCAGGCTTTTCCAGTGTCTGCAGCTTAGCGATAAGCCGCGCCAGCGGTCTGTGCGGCAGCGCACGTCGGCCGGCGCTGCCAAAAGACGTTTATGCTGCGCCATCAAGTACCTTAGAGGACGATCATGAACAACTTTCCCCAGCTGACGCGCTTGCGCGACTTCGTCCAGTCTCTGGCCGCGCTGCTGGCGCGCCAAGCCGGTGAACCGGAAATTCTCGCGCGCGGCGGCGAGTTGCTGGCGCAACTGGTGGCGCACGACGACTGGTTGCCCGAGGACTACGCCCAGCCCGATGCTCAGCGTTACCAGCAATACCTGCTTTACGCCGACGCGCTGGAGCGCTTTTCGGTGGTGAGCTTTGTCTGGGGCCCGGGCCAGGCCACGCCGATCCATGACCACACGGTGTGGGGACTCATCGGTGTGCTGCGCGGCGCCGAGCTGGAGCAACCCTATACCCAGGCAGCGGACGGCGTCTGGCAGCCCCAGGGTGAGCCGCGTCGGCTGCTGGCCGGCCAGGTGCACGCCGTGTCGCCGCGCATCGGCGACGTACACAGGGTCAGCAACGCCCACGGCGACCAGACCTCCATCAGCATCCACGTCTATGGTGCCAACATCGGCGCGGTGCAGCGCTCGGTGTTTCTGGAAGACGGCACACGCAAGCGCTTCGTTTCGGGCTACAGCAATACGAGCCTGCCCAACCTGTGGGATCGCTCCCTGGAGCTCAATGCCGCTCTCAACGCCGTGCCGGCATGAATCCGTCACTGCCCGTCAAAAGCTTTCTGCAGGTTCGTCAGGCGCTGCTGGCGCGAAAGGAGATCGCCCTGCTCGACCTGCGCGAGGAAGACCCGTTCGCCCAGTCCCATCCGCTGTTTGCAGCGAATCTGCCGCTGGGCCGAGTCGAGGCAGACGCCTGGCGCCGCATCCCACGGCGCGACACGCCCATCGTGCTGTACGACAACGGCGAGGGCCTGGTGCAGGCCGCAGCGGCCATGCTGCAGCGTCTGGGCTATACCGAGCTGGCCGTGCTGGACGGCGGCCTGCAGGGCTGGGCTGATGCTGGCGGTGAGCTGTTTCGCGACGTGAACGTGCCGAGCAAGGCTTTCGGCGAACTGGTGGAGGCGCAGCGCCACACACCTTCGCTTTCGGCCGAGGAAGTGCAGGCCTTGCTCGACTCCCGAGCCGATGTGGTGGTGCTGGACGCGAGGCGCTTTGACGAATACCAGACCATGAACATTCCCGGCAGCGTGAGCGTTCCCGGCGCCGAACTGGTGCTGCGCGCCGCCGCCCTGGCACCCGACCCTGAGACGACCATCATCGTGAACTGTGCCGGTCGAACGCGCAGCATCATCGGCACGCAGTCGCTGGTCAACGCCGGCATACCAAACCCGGTATCGGCCCTGCGCAATGGCACCATAGGCTGGACTCTGGCCGGCCAGACCCTGGAGCGCGGTGCGGCGCGCAGCTTTCCCGACGTCACGCCACAGGAGCGCAGGCTGGCCGCAGCCAGGGCGCGAGACGTGGCGGACCGCGCCGGCGCGCGCCGCGCCACTGCCGCAGACTTGCGGCGTTTCACGGCAGAGAGCGGTCGCACGACTTACTTTTTGGACGTGCGCACGCCGCCAGAGTTTGCCGCCGGGCACCTGCCCGGTTTTGCCAGCGCGCCGGGCGGCCAGTTGGTGCAGGAGACCGACATGGTGGCGCCGGTGCGCGGCGCCCGTCTGCTGCTGGTCGACGACGACGGTGTGCGCGCCAATATGAGCGCGTCCTGGCTGGCGCAGATGGGCTGGGAGGTCTGGGTGCTGGATGGCATGGAGGGCGACTTCAGCGAGACCGGCTCAGCTGCCGGGAACCTGCCTGAACCCGAGGGCGTCGTGAACGGAGTAGGTCCGCAGCAGCTCGCGCAGTGGCTCGCGCAGGACGCTGGCGCACAGATTGCAGTGCTGGATCTGGACAGCAGCGCTCACTATGTGCAGGGCCACGTTGCCGGCGCTTGGTGGGCGCTGCGCTCTGATCTGACAGCTGGCCTGTCCCGGATTCCGTCCCAGCGCTACGTGCTGACTTGCCGTGACGGCCTGCTGGCGCGCTATGCTGCGGCTGAGGTGGCGCGCCTGAGCGGCGCAGCGGTGTACGTGCTGCAAGGCGGCAAGGCGGCGTGGCGCGCCGCGGGCTTGCCGCTTCAGCAAGGGGAAACCCATCTGGCTTGTGCGCGCAGTGACCGCTATCGCCGGCCCTACGAGGGCACGGACAGCCCGCGCTCAGCCATGCAGGGCTATCTGGATTGGGAGTACGGACTGGTGCAGCAACTGAAGCAGGACGGCACCCATGGTTTTTGCGTTATCTGATGTGCGCGCAAATTCTTGTTGGCGGCGCCGCGCTGTTTGGCTGGCGGGTCTGTTGTCTGCGCTGGGCCCCTTGTACGGTGACCCGGCGCGTTGATTTTTCGCTCGTTTAATCACGCCGCAGGCCATGGCGCCGCGGCAATTGAAAGGTAAGGCATGTTGCGTCGCATCGGAATTTCATGGGCATTGGGACTGTGGCTTTTGCTGTCAGGACTGGTTCACGCCGCCGCGCTGGACGCTGGCGGCACTGCCGCGCGCGGCGACCCGCCAGCGCGACTGTTCGCCACTGTCTGGCGGCTGCGCGGGGAGGCGAGTGCCACGCCGGGCGAAGCGTCCCAGACGCGGATCCTGCAGCTCAACGACGCCGTTTTCGTCGGCGAAAGGGTACGCGCTCAGCCGGGCTCTGAACTGGTGCTGCGCACCGATGACGCCGGCTTCATTGCCGTGCGGCCGGGCGGCGTCTTCATGGCCGAGCGCTTCAGCGCCATGGGCAAGCCGAGTGACCATGCCGTGTTGCGTGTGCTTGAGGGCGGCCTGCGCATCATCACCGGTTGGATCGGGCGCAACCGCCGCGCCGATTACCGCATTGCCACTCCCACGGCCACCATCGGGATTCGCGGCACCGACCATGAGCCCTATGTGATGACGGACGCGCTTGCGGTGTCGCTGGCGCAGTTGCCAGGCACCTACGACAAGGTGAATCGCGGCGGCACCACGCTCGAGGTTGGCGGCAATCAGCTCGACATCGATCCCGGCAAGGTGGGATTTGCCCGTTCTCCCGGCAGCCGGAAATCGCGCGCCCTGATCTCGCTGCTGCTTCCCGTACTGCTCGAACGGGTGCCGGGTTTTTACGTTCCCGGCCAATTCGACGCCGAACTCGACGCGTTGTCGCCGCTCGCCGATGGCGAGGCGATGCGCCAGATGCAGTTGCGCCAGTCGCAGGCCCAGTCCGATGCAGCGCCGGCCGATATCGCCAGCGGTGCGGGTTCGGTCATCATGAAGCCGGCGCCACTCACGCTGACGGCGGTGGCGCCACCAGAGCAGAACTCCACCTGTGGCGCCGACTCGGTGGCACGCAAGTGGCTGGGCCAACTCGACAGCGCCGTGGCGCGGCGCAAACCAGCGGAAATCCTGCGCCTGTTCGGCCCTGACGTCGTGGTGCACGCGACGGTGCGCGATGCCCAGGGAAGTGCGTCGACGGTCGACTTTGAGCGCGAAGCCTTTGCGCGCAGCACGGTGACGGCCATGCAGGGCTTGCGCGACTTCAAGCAGCGCCGCCTGTCGGTCTCTGGCCAGTCACTGAGTGCCACAGACTGCCAGCGCATCCGCGTCGAATCGCTGGTGCTGGAGCAGGGCAAGCGGCTGGGTCAGCCCTACCGGTTTGAATCCATCGAGACCTATGTGCTGGAGCGCCAGGGCCAGCGCTGGCTGGCAATCGAGGCGCAGACCGTGCAGCGCTGAGGCCGCCCGGTCAGCGCCCGGTTTCAGTACAACGTGCCGAGCGACGCGGGTGAGAAGTCCTGCAGTTCGGCACTGCGCCCGTCGCGCACCTTGAGCACCCATTGCGGGTCGTTGATCAGCGCGCGGCCCACGGCGACCAGGTCGAAGTCGCCGCGCTCAAAGCGTTTCACCAGTTCGTCCAGCGGCGCGGGCTTGGAGGATTCACCGGCAAAGGCGGCGAGGAATTCGCCTGACAGTCCCACCGAACCGACGGTGATGGTGGGGCAGCCCGTGAGCTTCTTGGCCCAGCCGGCAAAGTTCAGGTCGGAGCCGGCAAACTCCGGTTCCCAGAAGCGGCGCTGCGAGCAGTGGAAGATGTCGGCGCCGGCGTCAGCCAGCGGGCGCAACCAGTCCTCCATCTCCTGCGGGGTCTTGGCCATCTGCACCGTGTAGTCCTGCTGCTTCCACTGCGACAGGCGAATGATCACCGGGTAGTCGGATCCCACTTCGGCGCGCACCGCCTTGAGGATCTCGGCGGCGAAACGGCCGCGCTCGGGCAGCGTGGCGCCGCCATAGCGGTCGCTGCGCTGGTTGGTGACGTCCCAGAAAAACTGGTCGATCAGGTAGCCGTGGGCGCCGTGCAATTCGATGCTGTCAAAGCCCAGTCGCTTGGCAGCGCCGGCGGCCTTGGCAAAGCCGGCGATGGTGTCGGCGATCGCCGAGTCGCTCATGGCTTCGCCGTACTGCTTGCCCAGCGAGGAGATGCCCGAGGGACCGTCGATGGGTCCTGGCGGCACCCAGTCGGTACGGCGGTTGCGCACCGCGCCCACATGCCAGAGCTGGGGCGCCATGACGCCACCGGCGCCATGCACGGCGTCGATCACCTTCTTCCACGCCGCCAGGGCGTCATCGCCCCAGAAGCGCGGCACATTCGGGTCGTTGGACGCGGCCGGACGTTCGATCACCGTGCCTTCGGACACGATCAGGCCCACCGCGGCTTCGGCGCGCCGGCGGTAGTACTCGGTGACCTGTTCCGTGGGCACGCCACCGGGCGAGAAGGAGCGCGTCATGGGGGCCATGACGATGCGGTTGGCGAGCTTGAGCGATTTGTACTGAAAGGGGCGAAACAGTGAGTCCAGTGACATCGTAAATCCTTCGGTTAAAACAGGTATTGGGCGCTGCAGCAGGGATCCGTGGACACCTTCAGGCCTTGATTTCATTGTAGTCAGGGGCAGGGTGGTCCCGTGCCCGCAATGCGTCGCCAGCGTGTCAGTGAAGGGCGCGGCAAAACCGACTGTTCACCGTGCTGGCACGGTTAAGATCTGCCCCGACCATTCCAATCAATCAAGGGGATCAAAATGTTCAAGAGACTGGCAAGTGCAAGCGTACTGTTCCTGTTCATGGTGTGCTCGGTGCGCGCGGAAGAACCGAAAAAAATCGCCTTTGTCGATACCGGCAATACCGGGCGCAGCGTGAGTGCCGAGGCGATCAGCAATGTGCTGATCAAACAACGTGGCCTCAAGGTGGCGGTGATCTCCCGGGCCGTGGACGTCGACCCGTTTGACGTGCAGCCGGAGGCCAATGCGGTGAAAATCTTGCGCGATCGCGGGATCGACGTCAGCGCCCATCTGTCCGCGCAAATCACCGCCAATGACGTGCGGCATGCGGACGTATTGCTCACCATGACGGCCAAGCACAAGGCCAAATTGCTCGACCTCTTTCCCGAGGCCAAGGACAAGACCTTCACGCTGTCGGAATACGCCACCGGCAGTTATGCCGAAGTGGCCGATGCCTGGGGCAAGCCGATGGAGGTGTACGTCGCGATGATCCGTCAGCTCGATGGCTACCTGCCTCTGGTGCTGGACAAGATCGCGCCCAAAACGCCCTGAGCGGCTGGATCAGCGCGGCAGTTCGCTGGCCGCATGGCGACCTGTGCCGCCACGTCAAACGCCAGCGGGGTCGAACTCTACCCCAGTAGCCAATGCGACGCGGTTGCGCCCCTGCTGCTTGGCTGAGTACATGGCTTCGTCGGCCTTCTTGATGAGGTACTGATGGTCGGGATGGCCGTCGTAGAGCGCCACGCCAATGCTCACGCTGATCTGAACGACGCGCCCCTGGCCGATCAGCAACTGGGTCGTTTCGAACTTTTGGCGCACCAGCTCGGCAATCCGCAGTGCCGATTCGGTGTTCACCTCCACCAGCATGACCAGCAGTTCCTCGCCACCGAAACGGAAGATGAAGTCGCCGTTGCGCACGCAGCTCATCAGCAGCGCGGCGGACTGTTGCAGCACCAGGTCGCCCGCGTCATGCCCGTGTTCATCGTTCACTCGTTTGAAATGATCCAGGTCCAGCAGCAACAAGGCAAAGCCGGTGTGACGCGTTTGCGCCAGATGAATTTCGCGGTTCATCACGGAAGGCAAAAAACGGCGGTTGAGCAATCGCGTCAAAACGTCGCGGCCATTTTCGGATTCCTGGTGACGCTCGAACAGGGTGGTGAGCAGGAACTTGATGCTGTCAATCTCGAACTGCAAGCCCATGATCATTTCCGCCAGCGGGCGCAACTGCAGCAACGGGGGCACCCGAAGCAGCGGCAACACCGAGCTGTCCACGCGCTCGATGATGGACTGCACCTGCTCCATTTCGTTGTCGCCGTCGAAGATGGCTGGGGCCTTGTGCGTGAACCACAGACCAAACTCCGACTTGCCCAGGCTGGGCAGGCTCGCCCAGGCGCTGGGGCGATGCAGGGTGAAGAGAATTTCCTGCACCCACTCCAGTAGCACGGCACGTTGGCGCTCGCGCTCGACAGCGAAGTTCTGGCCAATGGAAAACAGTCGGTAGGCCTCGTCGTTGCGGGCGCCGCGTTGGCTGTTGCGCTCGTAGGAGGTGCTCATCAGCTCCAGCGCGAGATCCATGAGCTGACCGGAGCAGGCGATGGTTTGTGCCAGCAGGCGCGGATCGTCGAATTTCGCCTCCAGGGCCCGTGCGACCTCCTGCTTGAGCAGGCGCGCACCGCGCGCCACCAGGAAGATGGGCAATTGAATGCGCGCATGCACCTCACCGACGTGGCGCTGCAATGCGACGATGGCGGTCTCGTCCAGCTGGGGATGTCGAAAGATCTCGACCAGCCAGCGACGCATGGAGGCATGCAGGCGCTGCTGCACCACGTTGTGGTCCAGAAACGCCTTGGCCTGCGGGTGGCCCAGCATGAACTGGTAGAAAAGATCTGCCAACTCCGCCGCATTACCGGCCACGGTTTCGGACAGGGCGGCAAGGCAGCTTTCAGGAATCGAGCTAACGATTTTTCGCCACTCGGTCTCGGGCGAATCGGTGGCTTGGCATGGTGTTCGCAGGGGCATGGCGATCCAGGGTGATGAATTTATCGCGCCATGTTAACTCCGGCCCCCGCTTGCCAAAATTTCAGGCAATCCGCGCCACGACCTCAAACGCCAGCCGCAGCCGGTGGCACAGGCGGCTCCCGGGTCAGACCGCATCCAGGGATTGCTGCAGGTCGGCCAGCAGGTCATCGATGTGTTCGATGCCGATGGACAGGCGCACGGCGTCTTCGGGCACGCCGGACTTGGCCAGTTCTTCGGCGGACAACTGGCGGTGCGTGGTCGAGGCCGGGTGTGTGGCCAGCGACTTGGCGTCGCCGATGTTCACCAGACGCGTGAACAGCTTCAAGGCGTCCAGGAAGCGCGCGCCAGCGACCCGGCCCTGGCCCGGCGCCGATTTCACGCCAAAGGTCAGCAGACCGGAGGCGCGTCCACCCAGGTATTTTTGCGCCAACGCGTAGTCGGGGTGCCCGGGCAGCCCGGCGTAATTGACCCAGGCCACATTCGGGTGCTGCTGCAGGAATTGCGCCACCGCCTGCGTGTTGGCGACGATGCGCTCCATGCGCAGCGCCAGGGTTTCTATGCCCTGCAGGATCAAAAAGGCGTTGAAAGGCGAGATTGCCGCGCCGGTATTGCGCAGCGGCACGACGCGTGCGCGTCCGATGTAGGCGGCAGCGCCCAGAGCTTCGGTGTAGACCACGCCGTGGTAGCTGGGATCGGGCTCGTTCAGGCGTTTGAAGCGCGCCTTGTGCTGGGCCCACGGGAACTTTCCCGAGTCGACGATGGCACCGCCCAGACTCGTGCCGTGGCCGCCCAGGTACTTGGTGAGCGAGTGCACGACGATGTCGGCGCCGTGCTCGAAGGGGCGCAGCAGGTAAGGCGTGGCCACGGTGTTGTCCACGATCAGCGGGATGCCGTGGCGGTGCGCTATTTCCGCGATGGCCGCGATGTCGGTCACGTTGCCCTGGGGGTTGCCGATGGATTCGACAAAGATCGCCTTGGTCCGGTCGTCGATCAACGGCTCAAAGCTGGCCGGGTCGCGCGGATTCGCAAAGCGCGTGGTGATGCCGAACTGCGGCAAGGTGTGGGCGAACAGGTTGTAGGTGCCGCCGTACAGCGCGCTGCTGGAGACAATGTTGTCGCCGGCTTCGGTGATGGTCTGGACGGCGTAGGTCACGGCCGACTGGCCCGATGCCAGCGCCAGCGCGGCCAGGCCGCCCTCGAGCGCTGCGACGCGCTGCTCCAGCACGTCCTGCGTCGGATTCATGATGCGCGTGTAGATGTTGCCCGGTACCTTCAGGTCGAACAGGTCGGCGCCGTGCTGTGCACTGTCGAAGGCATAGGCCGCCGTCTGATAGATCGGCACGGCCACCGCCTTGGTCGTCGGGTCGGGCGAGTAGCCGGCGTGCACAGACAGGGTTTCAAATTTCCAGGATTCGGACATGGGAAGCTTCCTTTGAAGAAATGGCAGTGAGGTGAACAGCGTCGGTGGTAACTCTACGGCAGCGCGGCCTGAATTCAAACGACAAAAAAGTAGATTCCTAAGATGGAAATTCGTCTATGCCGCCCTTGGCGGGTGCGCCGCCATGAACGCGTCAAATTGCTGCACCGGCATGGGCCTGGCAAACAGGTAGCCCTGGCCGTAGTCGCAACCCGCAGCCAGCAGCAAGGCGCGCTGCTGCGCGGTTTCAACGCCCTCGGCGATCACCTTCATGCCGAGTTCATGGGCCATCAGGATGATGGCCTTGCACAAGGCCAGATCGGTGGACCCCGGGATCAGATGCCGCACAAAGGACTGGTCGATCTTGATGAAGTCGATGTTGAATTTTTGCAGGTAGGACAGCGATGAATAGCCCGTGCCAAAGTCGTCCAGCGAGACGCCGATGCCCGCGTCCTGCAACTCGATGATCTGCTCGGCCACGGCGTCGCTGGAGTCGAGCAGCAGGCCTTCGGTGATTTCCATCACCATGCTGTTGCCCGGCAAGCCCATGTCCTGCAACTTCTGCGCCCAGGGCTGTTCGGCCTTGACCCTTTGGTGAAACTGCACCGGCGAGCGGTTGATGCTGATCTGAAAGCGCGGGTCGAGCGTGCTGCGCCAAAGCTGCACCTGGGCCGCTGCCTGGCGAAATACCCACTCGCCGATGTCCACGATCAGACCGCTGGCTTCGGCGATCGGGATGAAGTCTGCTGGGCTGATGAGGCCGCGCGTCGGGTGCTGCCAGCGCAGCAGCGCCTCGGCCTTGTGCACGGCGCCGCTGACCAGTTCGACGATGGGTTGGTAGGCGAGCCAGAATTGCGCCTCGGTCAAACCCGAGCGCAGGTCGTGGGCCAGGCGAACCCGGGTAAGTGCTGCGGCCTGCAGCGCGGGTGTGAAGAAGCTGAAGCGGTTTCGTCCAGCGCCCTTGGCCACGTACAGCGCCTGGTCTGCGTTCTTGAACAGGCCTTCCACGTCGCCGCCATCGGTTGGGTACATGGTGACGCCGATGCTGGCAGTGACGAAGACCTGATCGTCTTCGAGCTGGAACACGCCCTCCATGGTCTGCAGCAGTTTTTGCAGCACGGGCTCCAGGGCCGCAACATCGGCGAGCTGCGTCAGGATGATGGTGAATTCGTCTCCGCCCATGCGAGCCACGGTGTCGCATTCGCGCACGCTGGCACGCAGTCGGCGCGCCACTTCAATCAGCAAGAGGTCGCCGCGGTCGTGGCCCAGCGTGTCATTGACCTCCTTGAAGTGGTCCAGGTCGATGAACAGCAGCGCGAACTGCTGGCCATCACGCCGGCTCTGCCTGATTTCCTGCGCCAGCCGGTCGCGCAACATGCGCCGATTCGGCAGTTCGGTCAGCGGGTCGAAATGCGCCTGCTGCCAGATCTGCACCTCGGCGGCCTTGCGGCTGCTGATGTCGGTGTGCGTGCCTATCATGCGCAGCGGGCGTCCCTGGTCGTCGCGACTGATGAGCGTGCCCCGGCTCAGTATCCATTTCCAGCTGCCGTCCTTGCAGCGCACGCGGTGTTCGTTGGTATAGGTCGCTGTCAGCCCGTCAAAATGCGTCTGACGGTCTTTGAGCAATTGCGCCATGTCTTCGGGGTGCGTGCGATCGTCGAATTCGTTCACGTGCTCACCAATCTCGGCCTCACCGAAACCGTACATGGCAAGCAGGTTTTTCGAATAGAACTCTTCGCCGGTCTGGATGTTCCAGTCCCACATGCCGTCGCCCACGCCTTCCAGCGCGAGCTTCCAGCGCTGCTCGTTCTCGCGCGTCAGGGCCTGCGCCTGTTTGCGCTCGCTGATGTCCTGAATGATGCCGATGCGCTTGATCAGCCGGCCTTCTTCCCAGACCGCAGTGCCGATGGCATGGACCCAGATGCGTCGTCCCCTGGCGGTGATCATCTCGATTTCGATGTCGTGCGACCTGGCCTGTGCCTGGGTGTTCGAATAAATCGACCGAATCAAGGCCAGCGACTCGGGCGCATAAAAGTGCCGGGCGCTGGCCTGTGTCGTGGGGCTGAACTCTTCGGGCGAGGTTTCCAGGATGCGGTAGGTGCCGGCCGTCCAGAACAGGCGATCCTTGACCACATCGACCTCGAGCCCGCCTACACGCGCCATGGACTGCGTGATGTCGAGCAACTGGTTGAGCTGTCGGCGCGCCGATTCGGCCTGGACGTAGTCCGTGACATCGGTAAAAGTGCGCACCATGCCTGCGCCCGGCAGCGACTGCGTGGCGATCTCCAGCGTGCGTCCGGCGGGCGTTTCCCTCAGGTAGTGCGTTGGAAGGGTTCCGGCGGCGGCGTAATTGCTGCCTGCGGTCACATACTGGCGCGCGTTGGCGTCAACCCTCTCGCCCTGTGGTCCGAAGTCGCCCCTTTGCAGCTGGAACAGGGTGAGCTCCTGCAGCGTGGCGCGTCCTGCCAGCAGGCTCGGCGGCAGATTGAGCATCTCGCACACCCTGGGGTTCCAGGTGGTGACGCGCTCCTCGGCGTCGATCATGAAGATGCCCTGGCTGATGCTGTCCAGCGTGGTCTGCAGCAGCCGGGTTTTCTCCTCGAGTTGGGCGTTCAGATCGCGCAGTTGGGCTTCGGCCTGCTTGCGTTCGCTGATGTCGGTGTGCGTGCCGATCAGGCGCAATGGTTTGCCCTGCGCGTCCCGGCTCACGATCAGGCCGCTAGCCAGGATCCACTTCCAACTGCCGTCCTTGCAGCGTAGGCGCACGTCGACGCTGTAACCCGGCTGGCGCCCCTCGAGGTAGTCAGCGACGGCAGCTGTCAGTGTTGCGAAATCCTGCGGGTGCACCAGTTGGGCCAGGTCGAGCTGTCCCTGCACCAGTTCGCCGGGCGCGTAACCGAGCATTTCTTCCCAGCGCCTGGAGTGCGTTTTTTCGTCCGTCACCAGGTCCCAGTACCAAACCCCCGCGTCCGTGCCCTCCAGGGCCAGTTTCCAGGGGTTGTCACCCGCGCTCGGGAGCCCAGCCGCAGCGAACTCCGAGGCATTGCGCGACGGGTTTGAGGTCGAAGGTTGTTCTGGCTTCACGGGATGTCGGATTACGTCCCCTCCAAGGGGCGGGTTTGAGACAGGCGGTGCGCCTTACTTCGTTCAATATAGCATCGCTGCGAGGGACGCTGGGATTCGCGCAATATAGGTTGCGTGATCGCTTCATAGCGTCGATGATTTGCTCAGGAGGTTCGTCATGTCAAATCACGTGCAAGAAAACCCGCCTTCGGCCGAGCGCAGCGGTCCTGGTGCAACGGGCTTGGGTCGCAGGTCGCCCACGGCGCCGGCGCTGACGCTGGTCGAGGTCGATGCAAGTCTGGTTGTCGAGGGTGTCATGAGCCCAGCAGGACTGGTGGCGCAGGACGTCACCGCCGTGGGGCAGATGCGCGAGACCTGTCCGAACTGCCAGGGCGTGCCGCTGCAACTGGTGCTGCGGCTCAACCATGTGATCTATCCGCACCTGTTCTGCCGACACTGCACGCGCTGTTTCGACGCGTTTTTCGCGGACGGGCGACCGGCCCTGAAGTTTGCCGGGATGACGCTGGATTAGTCACGTCGACCGAGGTAATGCGTCAGGCGCTCGGCGAGCAGGGCGCGGTCCAGCGGTTTGGTCAGCACATCGTTCATGCCGGCAGCCAGACAGGCCTCGTGGTCTGAGCGCATGGCGTTGGCAGTGAGCGCCACGATGGTGATTTGCTGGTTTGGGCCGATCTCCCCGCGAATCAGTCGGGTGGCCTGGAGGCCGTCCATCTCCGGCATTTGCATGTCCATGAGAATCAGCGCGTAGCGTTTGGCGCTGGCGGCATGCACTGCCTCGATGCCGTTTTGTGCGAGGTCAGCCGAGTAGCCGAGGCGGGCCAGCAAGGCCAGCGCGACTTTTTGGTTGATCTTGTTGTCCTCCACCAGCAGGATGGGCAGCACGGTGCTTTCGGCCGCCGGCCCTGGCGCCGCCAGTGGGCTGCCCGGGGACCATGCAGGCATGTCGTCAGGCAGCGTCTGTGCTGTTTCCTGGAGCGGCAATTCGAACCAGAAGCAGCTGCCCTGTAGTTCTGCGCTGTGCACACCAATGCGCCCGCCCATGCCCTCGGTCAGGCGCTTGCAGATGGCCAGTCCCAGCCCGGTGCCGCCAAACTTGCGCGAGGTCGAGGTGTCAACCTGGCTGAAGCTGGAGAACAGTTTGCCCTGCGCGCGTTCGGCAATGCCGATGCCCGAGTCCCTGACTTCAAAGCGCAGCCCCTGCGCGAGCGGTTCCACGCTGAGACTGACCTCGCCTTGCTGCGTGAACTTCACCGCATTGCCCACCAGGTTGAGCAGAATCTGGCGGATGCGCAGACAGTCGCCGAGGTAGCGTGGGGCAACGCTTGGGGCCGTGACGAAGTGCAAGCCTATGCCCTTTTCCTCAGCCCGGGGCTTGAGCAGCGCCTGCACCGACTGCAGCAGTTCCGGAAAACTGAACGCTCGCACCTCGAAGCTCATGTGCCCGGCTTCGATCTTCGACAGGTCCAGAATGTCGTTGATGATGGCCAGCAAGGCTTCGCTGGACTGGGCGATGCCCTGAGCGTACTCCGCTTGTTCCGGGTTCAGCGGGGTTTGCAGCAACAACTGCGTCAGGCCGATCACGCCGTTCATGGGTGTGCGGATTTCGTGGCTCATGTTGGCCAGAAAGCGGCTTTTGGCCTCGGAGGCTTCCTCCGCTTTTTGCTTGGCCGCTTCGTAGGGCGTGATATCGCTGTAGGTACGCACCACGTCGCCCGATGGCATGGGGTGGGTCTGCACCTCAATGGAGCGGCCGTCTGCCGTGACGCGCGTGTAGGTGCGTGGCGTTATTTCCACTTGCACGCCCAGCGAGGCGACATAGTCGCGTGCATGGTCCTGCACCAGGCCAAAGGAAGCGCCGAAATCACCGCGCCGCTGCTGCAATCCGACCACCTCCGACAGCAGCGGTTTCGCCGCCAGAAAGGCCGGGGGCAGGTTCAGGATCTCGCAGACCTGGTCGTTGAAGAGTTTGACCCGCTGGTCCGGTCCGATGACCATGAGGCCCTGGCGCATGGCCTGAATCGTGGCGTTCAGCAATGTGCGCTCTTCGGCCAGCAGGGCGGCGGCGCCGGCAACGGTGTCGGCAGCGGCGGCCGGGGCTTCATGCGGGGGCTTTGCAGAGGGCTTGGGCGTCATGGGACTTTCGACTTGGGCTTGATCAGGTGGACTCGGCACCTTGAGGGCAGGGGTCATTGAATGGCTCCATCCAAAACGCCAATGCGGTACTTTAATGCAGTTCCACCTCGCCGTTTAATGGAGTTTTGCTTCACCCATCGTAAAGGACGCCATGAAGAACTCTGAAATCAACCAACGCCGCATCGCCTCGTCACCCCGTGGTGTCGGTGTGATGTGCAACTTCTACGCGGACCGGGCAGAGAACTCGACGATCTGGGACGTGGAGGGGCGGGCCTACACCGACTTCGCCGCCGGCATCGCGGTGCTCAATACCGGACACCGGCACCCGGCCGTGGTGGCGGCCATCACGAAGCAGCTGGAGCGCTTCACGCACACCGCCTACCAGATCGTTCCCTACGAGAGTTCGGTGGCGCTGGCCGAGCGCATCAACGCCCTGGTGCCGATCGCCGGTCCCAAGAAAACCGCCTTCTTCACCACCGGCGTGGAAGCCGTGGAAAACGCCGTGAAGATTGCGCGCTGCTACACCCAACGCGCCGCCATCGTGGCCTTTTCCGGCGCCTTTCACGGCCGCACCCTGATGGGCATGGCGCTGACCGGCAAGGTCGCGCCCTACAAGCTGGGCTTTGGCCCGATGCCGGCCGACGTCTACCACGTGCCGTTCCCGAGCGAAACGCAGCATGTGTCGGTGGCCGACAGCATGCAGGCGCTGGAGCGCTTGTTCAAGACCGATGTCGACCCGCAGCGCGTCGCCGCCGTCATCATCGAGCCGGTGCAGGGCGAGGGCGGCTTCAACGTGGCGCCGCCCGAGTTGATGGTGAAACTGCGCGCCATCTGCGACCAGCACGGCATCCTGCTGATCGCCGACGAGGTGCAGACCGGCTTTGGCCGCACTGGCAAACTGTTTGCCATGGAGCACCACTCCGTGCAGGCCGACATCATCACCATGGCCAAGAGCCTGGCCGGCGGCATGCCGCTGTCGGGCCTGTGCGGTCGCGCCGAGGTGATGGACGCGCCCGCGCCCGGCGGCCTGGGCGGCACCTACGCCGGCAACCCGCTGGCCGTGGCCGCAGCCCACGCCGTGCTCGACACGCTGGTGACTGAGTCGCTGTTGGCGCGCGCCGAGGCGCTCGGCGCCAAACTGCGCGCGTTCCTGGAGGCGGCGCAGGCGCACAACCCCTGCATGGCGCAGGTGCGTGGGCTAGGGGCCATGAACGCGGTGGAATTCGTCGACCCGGCCACGGGTCAGCCCAGCGCCGAGATCACCGTGCGCGTGCAGCAGCACGCGCTGGACCACGGCCTGCTGCTGCTGACCTGCGGCGTCTACGGCAACGTGATCCGTTTCCTGCATCCGCTGACGATTCCCGATGCGCAGTTCGACGCGGCGCTGCTCACGCTCGGGCAGGCATTGAAGTCGGTGTTGCCCGCCGCCGTGCGCTGAGCCCGGCTGCGGCACGCTGCGCCACCGCAGCGCGTCAGGTTGCAGCTGCGTCGACGTGCGCCTTCGCCGGCAGCGTGATGCGAAAGCAGCTGCCTGCTCCCGGCGCGCTTTGCACTTCGATGCGGCCGTGGTGGCGGCTGACGATTTCCCAGGAAATCGACAAACCCAGGCCGGTTCCCTTGCCCACCGCCTTGGTGGTGTAGAAGGGTTCGAAAATTCTTTTCTGCACCTCGGCCGACATGCCACGCCCGTTGTCGGCTATCTCCAACCACACCTCATCGCCTTGTGCCCGGCTGCGCAGCGTGATGATGCCCTTGCCATCGATGGCCTGCGCGGCGTTCACCAGCAGATTGACGAACACCTGGTTGAGCTGCGCGGCAATGCAAGGGACCTGGGGCAAGGGCCCCAGGTCCCGGACCACTTCGGCCTTGTACTTGACCTCGTTCCAGACCATGCTCAGTGCCGACTCCAGCCCATGGTTCAGATCTGCCTCCAGCCACTGTCCGTCGTCCGCACGGGAAAAGTCGCGCAGTCCGCTGACGATGGTCTTCACCCGGGCCAGTCCCTCGCTCGACTCCCTGAGCAATTCGGGGATGTCCTGGCGCAGGAATTCAATGTCCGATTGCGCACGCGCGGCCTGCACGGCCTCATTCGGGGCTGGACCGGCTTGCTCGTAGGCTTGTATGACAGCGAACAATTGCTGAAGGTATTTTTCCAGCGAGTTCAGGTTGGAGCTGATGAAGCCGATCGGGTTGTTGATCTCGTGCGCCACACCTGCAGCCAATTGCCCCACGGCGGCCATCTTCTCGGACTGCAGTAACTGTCCTTGCGTGCGTTCGAGTCGCGCCATCGAGTCCACCAGGGCTTGGCGCTCGGCCTGCAGCGAGGCGTTGGCTGCGGCCAGTTCGCCCGTGCGCTCCTGCACGCGCGCTTCCAGCAGCAGGTTGGCCGCTGCCAGTTCGCTTTGCGCCTGCTGCACTTGCTGATTCGCCTGCAGCAGGGTGCGGTTGCGTTCGTTCAGCAGGGTGAACAGATCGATCAGCGCACTGGTGTATACAGCGTGCGGCGCGCCGTCTCCCTTGTCGGCTTCGATGCGTGCCTGTGCCGGGGCTTGCCCGGCCCGAATGGCGCGCACCTGGCTGGCCATGCGCTTGTCCTCCGACAGGATGTGAAAGGTCAACCAACTGGTGAGGAAGCGCAGCAGGTCGTTGCCGCTGAGTTGGCCGTCCTGTTGCGCCTGACGCTGCATCAGCAGCACCTCATCGACGAAAGCCGCGTGGCTGCGTTGGTGCTGCTCCAGGTAGGCCGGTGCGATCTGCTCCGCGCGCATCAATTCCTCTTCGTAGCTGAAGTGGATGGCGGCGTAATCGGTGAGGCGCTTGAGCAGCGGCCCGGCCGCCTGCATGCCGGCGTCCCCGGCCTGGGCCAAGTAGGGTGCTGCGCCATTCACCAGGTTCACCAGTTCGCGGTGCTGCGCGTCCACGGTGTCCAGGCCGGTGACGAACTGATCACTCCAGGCCATCAATTTCAGCGTCATTGCGTGTCGCTCGCTAGGGGGTGATTGACGGCGCGTCCCGCTCAGCGCTTGCTGTCAAAGCTGCCAAGGTCGATCATGAATTCATCGACCAGCACGGATCCATCACTGTCCCACACGACGTGCGTGATGCCGGGCTCTTCGGCTTCCAGGCGCTTGATCTCGATGTCCCTGGCGGTCAGCGATCCGTTGACCAGACGTGCATGGTCGGCCAGGCGCTGGTTCTCCAGGGTCAGGTCGCGCAAAGCCAAGGCCTGTCCAATGGCGCTGACCAGTTCGTAGTCATTCCATGGCTTGGAGATGAAGCGGCTGATGCCGGCTTCATTGATGGCGGCGATCAGGCCATTCAGATCGGCGTAGCCCGAGAGGATCATGCGCACGGCGTTGGGCTGAATTTGCCGTACCGCCTTGAGCAGTTGCACACCGTCCATTTCCGGCATGCGGTAGTCCGACAGCACCAGATCGTAGGCAGTGCAGTCGATCTGCAGCAGCGCCAGGGCGGGCGAGCTGAAAACGTCCACCGTGAGCGGGTATTTCTTGCCGTCCACCACGCAGGGCGTGAGCGACAGCACCCGCTTGAGTGACTTCAGAATGGACTCTTCGTCGTCGACGATCAGGATACGGCTCATGGGGAACTCCTTTTCTCGCTACGTACCGGCAACTGCAGCACCTGCCCCAGGCGCGCTGCCATGGCCTGCAGCTGGCTCACCATGGCCGGCGTCAAATGGATGTCTGCGGCCAGCAGCAGCGTGCCGTTGGCCGCTACAAAATCACGCGCCAGCACCATGCCGGCTTTGAGCTGATCGGTGCCCAGCAACTGTTCACCGGGCGCGCCCAGCAGGTTTTGCTGCGCCATGCGCGCAAACACTTCGACCACCCGGGGATCGTAGCGCTTGCCGGCGAGTTGACGCAGCATCGCGAGCGCCTGCTGCGCCGTCATGCGTTTTTCCGCCAGGGTGCCGATCTGAAAACCGTCGTAGTCGTTGGCCACCGCCAGGATGCGCGCGCCCAGCGCAATCTCCTCGGCTGCCAAACTGTCGGGAAAGCCGTGGCCGCTGAAGTGCTCGTGGTGCGATCGCACCAGCCGGGCCACGTCGCGCAACTCATCCAGCGGCATGAGGGCGGCCTCGCCGTCGGCCGCGTGACGGCAGTAGTCGGCCATTTGCACGCCGTTCATGGTCGACACCGGTCGCGCCAGCAGAGCGTCGGACAGGCCGATCTTGCCGATGTCGTGCAGCAGTCCCGCCATGAAGACGTCGGCGCAGGCTTTGTCGTCGAGCCCGCATTCTTGCGCCAGCCGGCGAGCGAGTTCAGCCACGCGGCGCGAGTGGCCCGCCATGGCGCCGCCGCGCAGCTCGATCAGGCCCGAGAACATCTTGATGGAAACCAGAAACTTCTGTTTCAGTTGTTGATTCGCCAGGTTCAGAAAGCTGTTGACCTGTGCCAGCTCGCCCGTGCGCTCCACGACCTTGCGCTCCAGACTCTCGTTGAGTTCGTGCAACTGTTCGTTTTGCGCCAGGGTCAGGGCCTGCAGGCGCGCATTTTCCGAAAGCAGACGCCGCCGTTCCAGCGCCTCGCGAATGATCAGTGGCAACTCGTCGTCGTTCCACGGCTTGGCGATGTAGCGGTAGATCTGGCCGCGGTTGATGGCGTGGATGGTGGACGTCATGTCGGCGTAGCCAGTGAGCAGCAGGCGAATCGTGTCCGGCCAGCGCTCCCGCACCTGTTCCAGAAACTGCGCCCCGTCCATCTCTGGCATGCGCATGTCCGAGATCACCAGGTCCACTGTTTCACGGGTCAGCAGTTCCAGGCCGGCCGCGGCGCTGTTGGCTGTCAACACCCGGTAACCCGTGGGGCGCAACAGCCGCTTGAGCGCCGACAGGATGCCGGCCTCGTCGTCCACGCACAGCACCGTGGGTGCGGGGCTGGCATCCAGACCGCTGACCCGGCTTGGCTGGCGCAATGCGCCCGTGGCCTCGACCGTGTTCAATGGTGACAAAGTGGGCTCCTAGTTTTTCAGGATTTCGCTGACGCCGACAAACTGCGTTTCGGTGTCGGCAAATACCTGCAGCAGGGCGGCCTCGGACAGCCCGAGTTGTGCCCATAAGCCGGACGCCAGTGTGGGTACCGCGTCCGCCTCGTCGCGGGATAAGTCCAGGGCGTGGGCGATGGCGTCGGCCGCCATGACGAGCAGCGACATCGGCAGCAGACCGTCACAGTCAGGGCTGTGGTGGCGGGCAATGGCCTGTTGCATGGACTCGGGAAACTTCCAGTGCCGTGTCAGCACCTGGCCTACTTCAGCATGGTCAATGCCGAGCACCGCCTGCTCTGCCTGGAGCAAGCTGCCATCGTGCTGGTTGCGCCAGACCATGGTGGCTTCGTAGTTGGCGCTGAACTGTGTCACCAGCACCAGCCGGCCGATGTCGTGCAGCAAGCCTGCGGTGTAGGCAAACTCGGTGTTCAAATCGAGTTGCGCAGCCAGATTTCGTGCGCAGACTGCAGCAGCAATCGCGTGACGCCAAAATGGATTGACGTCAAAACCTGCGGTCCGGCTGCCGGAAAAATTCTCGATCAGCGCGGCCGTGGTGGCCAGGCTGCGCACGGTTCGAAAGCCGACGATGGCAATGGCCTGTGGAATCGTCGTGATCTCGTGCGGTATGCCGTAAAAAGACGAGTTGGCCAGGCGCAGGGTCTTGGCGGTGAGGGCCTGGTCCTGTGCGATCTTGTTCGCCAGGGTCTGGATGTGCGGGTCATCGTCGTCCAGCGTGGCCAGCAATTCCAGCACCACCGCGGGCAGCGAGGGCAGGTTGTGAATTCGGCGCAGTACTTCGGCCTGGGTGATGCTGTTCATGCGGCGGCCTGCTTGCGGTAACGGGTCACGAGGTCCAGCAAAAAACGGTTGTCCGGCGCGGCGCTTGCATGGCGGAACAGGTGGCTCAGGCGTGCCTGCAGCGGTGCTGCCAGCGCAGGGTCGTCCGTGTGCTCCCGCTCTCCAGTGGCAGCCAGCGCTTCGCACTGCGGTTGCGGGATTTGGGCTTGCTTCAATGGTCTCATGGCATGGCTCCAGTCGTCGACAGGGTGACAATTTTCCCCCTTGAGCGCGAGTGTGCACCCATGGCATTCCATTTGACCAGGTAGCGCTGGCCGTTGATCTGCAATTCGCTGGCAACGCCCTCGTTTGCTGCAGCAATGGCGGTGGCGATGGCGGGCAGGGCAAAGGCCAGTTCCTCACCAAGGAGTGGCCCCGAGCCGGCAAACAGTTGCTGCGCAGCCTCGTTCACAAAAGCCATCAGGCCTTCGTCGTCCACGCCGATCGCGGCTGAGGGCATATGCTGCAGGGCTTCGCGCACGATGGCCAGGCTGGTGGCGTCGCGTTCGACCTGGGCGCGGGTCTGAGTCAGTACCGTGCCCAGTTGCCGGTTCGCGGCCACCAGTTCCCGGTTGGCGCTGCGGATCTTGAGGTCGAGTTGCCGATTTTCTTCCAGCAGGCCCTGGTATTCAAAGGCCTTTTGGATATGTTCACGCAGTTGTTCGTCGACCCAGGGCTTGGTGAGGAAGCGGTAGACGGCGCCCTCGTTGATGGCGTCGGTGACGGACTGCAGTTCGGTGTAGCCCGAGAGCACGATGCGCACCGTGTCCGGGTACTTGAGTTTGGCGGCGCGCAGAAACTCGACACCCGTCATGCCCGGCATGCGCTGGTCGGAAATGATGACGTCGACCCGGTTCCTGGCCAGCACTTCCAGCCCTTGGGCGCCGCAGTCGGCGGTGAGAATGGTGTAGCCGTCACGGCGCAACAGGCGTTTGAGTGCGGCCAGAATATTGGGCTCGTCGTCCACCAGCAGCAGCACGCCTTGCGGCTTGTGCAGATGCAGCAGATGGGCTGGCAGCAGGCGGCCTTCGCGCAGCAGCGCCTCTATCGCTGGCGCCGCAATGGGGTGGGAAAAGAAAAAGCCCTGAATTTCGTCGCACCGACTGGTGCGCATGACCTCGCACTGGGCTTCGGTCTCGACGCCCTCGGCAATCACCTTCATGCCCAGTCCATGGGCCATGGACACGATCACTTTCACCAGCACCAGGTCGTTGTCGTTCTGGCCGATGTCGCGCACGAAGCTCTGATCGATCTTCACCTGGTCAATCGGGAAACGCTTGAGGTAGCTCAGTGAAGAATAGCCCGTGCCAAAGTCGTCCAGCGAGAGCTTCACGCCCAGCGCTTTGAGTTCGTGCAGCACCGCCTCGCTGTGCTCCACATCGGCCATCAGGGCGGACTCGGTCAGCTCCACGTAGAGCTGGCCCGGATCGATCCGCGAGCGTTCCAGGGCGTGCAGGACCTGACCCGGCAAATCATTGTCCTTGAACTGCAGAGCAGACACGTTGACCGCCACGTGCGGCACCTGGATGCCCTGCTCCAGCCAGTGCCGGATGTCGCTGCAGGCACGCTCCAGCACCCACTGCCCCAGTTCATTGATCAAGCCCGACGCCTCCGCCAGGGGAATGAACTGAGCCGGGGGAACAGCACCCAGCTCGGGGTGCTGCCAGCGCAACAGCGCCTCCAGGCCGCAAACCTTGCCGGTTTGCAGGTCGACCTGCGGCTGATAGGCCAATGCCAGTTGATCGCGTTCGACGGCGTGGCGCAGGGCCTTGACGATGCGGTCCCGCGCCTGCAGTTGTTGCGACATTTCGGCACTGTAAAACTGCACTGCGTCGCCACCCCGGCTTTGCGCACGGTGCATGGCAATGGTCACTGACTTGAGCAGGGCGTCAAAGTCGCTTCCGTTGTCGGGGTAGTTGGCCACGCCGATGGAGGTGGTCAGGTCCAGTTCGTGTTGGCCCAGTTGGTAGGGCCTGGCCAATTTCCAAAGCAATTCTGTGGCCAGGTGCGATGCACCAGTGGACGGCGTTCCAGGCAGCACCAGCACAAATTCCTTGCCACCCAAGCGCGCCACGGTGTCTTGCTCGCGCACACTGGCATTCAGTCGGCGTGCCATCTCCACGAGCGTTTCGTCCATGGTGCGCTGGCCCACGGCGTCGGCCAGCGATCTGTAATGGTCGATGCCCACGAGCATCAGGGTCAGAGGCTCGCCAGAGCGGTGCGCCGCGGTCATGGCCTGCAGCGTACGGTCCTGCAGCAGCGTGCGATTGGGCAGGCCGGTGAGGGCGTCGAAATGCGACATCCACAGGACGCGGTCTTCCGCAGCCCTGACGCGGCTCAGGTCGTTGAAGTTGCCGACGTAGTGCAGTGTTTCGCCGGACTCATCCCGTATCGCCGCAATCGACAGCCATTCGGGGTAGATCGTCCCATCCTTGTGCCGATTCCAGATTTCGCCGGCCCATTCGCCCTGGTCCTTGATCGCCGCCCACATCGTCTGATAGAACGTCGGATCCTGGCGACCGGAGCTCAGGACGCTGGGGTTCTTTCCCAACACCTCGGCTTCGCTGTAGCCCGTGATATCGCTGAACGCCCGGTTCACCATGATGATGTTGCCCTGGGCGTCGGCCACCGTGATGCCTTCGCGTGCCTGCTCAAAAATTTGCGCAGCGACGCGCAACTGCATTTGCTGTACGCGGCGCTGCGTGATGTCGCGCGTGACGCCCAGGATACCGATCAAATTGCCGTCCTGGCTTCGCATGTCGTTGGCCGTGATCTCCACCCAGATCGTGGCGCCGTTCTTGCAGCGCATTTCGAGTTCTC
This sequence comes from uncultured beta proteobacterium, assembly GCA_903830985.1. Taxonomy (GTDB): domain Bacteria; phylum Pseudomonadota; class Gammaproteobacteria; order Burkholderiales; family Burkholderiaceae_C; genus CAIKVZ01. The sequence goes on along the minus strand of CAIKVZ010000154.1, from coordinate 10,574 downwards.
CGCGAAATTCGGCATGGGGTGAGCCCGCGGCCAGCTCGGCATGGAACTTTTGCAGGCCCTGCTGCGCAACGGGCAGGGAGTTGGGCGCGAGGGTTTGCTCCCAGCTGTGCTGCATCACCTCGGCGCTGGTGAAACCTCGAATTTTTTGTACGGACGGGCTGACGTAGGTGTAGCGACCCTGCATGTCCATGGTCCAGATCACGTCGCTGGCGTTGTCTGCCAGCAGACGGTGACGTTCTTCACTTTCGCGCAGGGCGGCGTCGGCGCGGCGCTGACGCACGATGTTCCAGAGGGTATTGGCCATGAGTTGCATGGTCTCCACGTCCAGTTCGCTGTAGGCGCCGGGCTTATTGCCGACACCGGCCATCAGGCGCACCAAGCCTGAGTCCAGCACCGGCACGCTGATGAGCCGATTCAGCCGCGCATGTCCCTCAGGCAGTCCGTGCTTGTCCGTTGCTGTGCCGTAGTCGTTGCAGATCACCGGCGCACGCTGGCGCAGGGCGTCGGCCCAGATGCCGGCCTGGCTTACGGGATAGTGGGTGTCAAAGCCGGCCTGGCAGTAATGCGCCAGCGTGGCGCTCGACCAGGTCACCAACTCCAGCGTTTCCTGATCAAGCATGACGAAATGGATGAAGCCGATCTGGCTGCCGGTGAGCTGTTCGGCGAGGTCCAGTCCATGCTGCATGAAATCCTTCTCGCCCAGGCGCTCAGCGGCGCCCGGCAAGCTGAGCAGGGCTTCGGCACGTGATGTCAGCATGGCCCGCTCGGCCTCACCTTGCTTGCGCTTGCTGATGTCGGTGTGCGTGCCGATGACGCGCAGCGCCTCGCCGCCCACCCCACGTGTCACAACGGCGCCGCGATCGAGCAGCCACAGGTAGCTGCCGTCCTTGCAACGCAAACGGTATTCGCTGCGGTAAGTCGTTGTCTGACCCAGCAGATGCTGCTGCAGGGCGTGCAGCGTTGCTACCTTGTCTTCAGGGTGGATGCGTGACTCCCACATCTGCAGTTCATGACCCAGCTCATGCTCCTCGTAGCCAATCATGTGCGCCCAATGGGCCGAAAAATACAGACCATCGTCCTGAACGTTCCAGTCCCACATTGCGTCGCCTGTACCTTCAATGGCAAATTTCCAGCGAAATTCGCTCTCCCTGAGCGCGTCTTCTCGTTGCGCCAAAGTGGTCAAAAGGCGGTTGAAGCCGCCAATGAGTTGGCCGATTTCGTCATCGCCGTCACGCGGCAGGGGCAAGGGCTGCAACTGGCTGTCGGATTGAAGCGCCAGTGCGATGGCGGCATCGGAAAGGGGGGCCAGCAAACGGCGCAAGATCCACCAGGTCATGCAGCCGGCCAACAGCGTCAGCAAGCTGGCCGCGAGCAGCATATGCTGTTGCATGGAGCGAATCGGGGCAAAGGCTTCCTGCGTTGGCAAAGCGGTGGCGACATACCAGCCCGAGGCCGGCACGCCCTTGGCCGATATCAGCATTTCCACGCCCAGCGGATTGAGCGTCACGCCCGAGCCCTCAAAGCCTTGCAGGAAACGGTCGATCAGTGCAATCGTGCCTTGCTTCGGACTCGGCTCCATGACGCGCCGCGGGTCCGATGCCGTGACGATCAACCTGTGCTGTGGCGAAACCAGCACATGGCCACCTGTGAGGCCATAGCGGCCCTTGGTAATCCGGTCCAGGAAGTTGGGCGTCCCCAGGTTGGTGACACCGACCATGGCGCCACTGACCCTGCCCTTGGCGTCGTGAATCGGCGCGGCCATGGCAATGGACGGCGCTGAACGATCGGTGGCGATCGCCGGCTTGCTGATGCTGGTCTTGTCCTGCGCGACTGCGGCCAGAGCGGCCGCTTGCCCGTCAGCGCTGACGCCATGGTCGGCCGAGGGCACGCCAGCGATCAGGGTCGCGTCCAGACGCGTGACAAAGATTCCCCCGTTGAACATGTTTTGAAAAATCGGCCTCTGCTCCAGCAGGGCTTGCAGCGCCTGCGGATCGTCCAGGGCCTTTGGCGTGATGCTCGCGGCGACTTTCTCCAGCGCGCCCAGCCTTTCACTCACGTCCTGATTCACTTCGGCGGCCAGCATGGACACGGTGGACATCTGCTGTTCGCTCAGCATGCGTTGCATGTCGTCGCGCAGCATCTTGCTGGCATAAAACGCCAGAGACCACATGCTGAACAGGAAGATCCCCAGGGTGAACAGAGTCACCCGGGTCTTCAGGGAGCGACGCCGCAATTCAGGCCAGATCATGCTGATTTACCCTAACCAGGGTGGCGCTCGTTGCGGGGTGAAAGGTGCAGGCTTTGGCTGATGCCGGCTCGGAGGTGCCCCTCGGCAGTCGAATTCGCGGCGCATGCAGACAGTTCTTGCCAATTTCAGGATTCACTCAAGCAGCCTTTCAAGGTTCAGCTTGCCTTGCGGGGACGGGCCGAAACAATGCGTCGATCGCGATCAAGCCTGGCAACGGTGAATCCTGGGTCCAACTGATCAGTTGCAACGGGGTCACGGTTGCTGTCGACTTCTCAACTCGAATTTTATGGCTTTTCCGGCCGTTGAGACGCTGTAGCGACAACCGGTTCAATCCATGGATCCAAAGGGGCCCGCGCGGCGAAGCGACCTTGCCACCTGCGCGCTATGCGGCAGATCGGGTATCGTTGGCGACGTGCCAACCAAACTCTCCCACACCCCAACCCGCCTGGATGCGGTCGACGCCCTGCGCGGTGTGGCCATCGTCTGGATGACGTTGTTTCACTTCTGCTTTGATCTGAGCCACGACGGCTGGATCCGGCAAAATTTTTACAGTGACCCGTTCTGGACCTGGCAGCGCAGTGCCATCGTCAGCCTGTTCCTGTTTTGTGCCGGTCTGGGTCAGGCCATCGCCGTGGCGCAGGGGCAGGCCTGGGGGCGTTTCTGGCGGCGCTGGGCGCAGATCGCAGCCTGCGCCCTGGGCGTGAGCCTGGGCTCGCTGTGGATGTTCCCGCAAAGCTACATTTACTTTGGCGTGTTGCACGGCATGGCCGTGATGTTGCTGCTACTGCGCTTCGCAGCGCCCTGGGCCCGGCGTCATCCGGCCGCGCTGTGCCTCTTGGGTCTGGCCCTGGTCGGGGCCAAGTTCCTTGCCGCGGCGCTGCTGAGCGGCAGTGCGGCGGAGTTGTTCAATCAGAAGGGCCTGAACTGGCTGGGTCTGGTCAGCAAGAAGCCCATCACCGAGGACTACGTGCCGCTGGTCCCCTGGCTGGGCGTGCTGCTATGGGGCTTTGCCGCCGGCACTTGGCTGCAGCAGTCCCGAGCGCAAGTGCTGGCGCTGTCCCTGCCACAGGCACTGAAGCCGCTGGCCTTTCTGGGGCGCTGGAGCCTGAGCTGGTACATGCTGCACCAACCGGCGCTGCTGGGTGCGATTTTTCTTGCCGGGTGGCTGGTGCGCTGAACGCGGTCCAAAAGACAAAACCCGCCGGCGGCGGGTTTTGTTACTGAAAATTCATCAGACCACTGGCGCGGCGCAATGAAGAAATTTCAGATTATTCGACCTTGGCCTTGGCAGTCAGGTCCTTGCGGAAGGCGTCAATCTTGAGCTGCTGCAGCTTTTGGGCGATCTGCGGCTTGATCTCGTCGATCTGTGGCAACTTGGCGTCGCGCGTGTCGTCCAAGCGAATGATGTGGAAGCCGAACTGGGTCTTGACCGGTGTTTCCGTGGTCTGGCCCTTCTTCAACGCCGCCAGTGCATCCGAGAATTCCTTCACGTAGCTCTTGGGGTTGGCCCAGTCAAGATCGCCGCCGTTGGCGCCCGAGCCCGGATCCTTGGACGACTTCTTGGCAATCACGTCGAATTTGCCGCCCTTTTTCAGCTGGGCGATGATGGCCTTGGCTTCGGCTTCGGTGGCCACCAGAATGTGGCGTGCACGGTATTCCTTGCCACCGTTGTCGGCGGCGAACTTGTCGTATTCGGCCTGGATCTCGGCGTCGCTCACGGGGTTGGTCTTCTGGTAGTCGGTGAGCAGTTCGCGGATCAGGATCGACTGGCGCGCCAGTTCCATCTGCGTCTTGAAGTCTTCGGTGGCGTCCATGCCGCGCTTTTGCGCCTCCTGCACAAAGACTTCGCGGGTGATCACTTCGTCCTTGATCTGTGCCTTGACATCGTCGGTGACCGGCTTGCCGGAGCGCGCTGCCTGCTGCAGGAATGCATCCATGCGCGAAGTCGGAATCGGCTTGCCGTTGACGATGGCCAGATTCTGTGCCTGGGCACTGGTGACACCCAGGGTCAGCAGCGACGCAGCAGCCAATGCGGTAAGTACGAGTTTTTTCATCAAATGTCCTATGTGGGTCTCAATAAAAATGGTTGAACGTGGTGGTGGAGTCTGCCACGCCTAGAGAAGTTCAATCGCCAGCGCATGCGCGCCCTGGTCCAAGAAATCTTGCAGCGCATCATACACAAGCCGATGCCGCGCCACCCGAGGCATATTTGTAAACAAAGGTGAAGCGAGCTTCACCCGGAAATGCGTGCCGAAGCCATGGCCGTTGGCGCCGGCGTGTCCCGCGTGCTGGTAGCTTTCGTCAAGCACTTCAAGCTGCGTGGTCTGCAGCCGCTGCTGCAGGCGCCTTTGCATCGCCGGGGCCCATTCCTGCAGGGGCAGCGCGGCCAGGTCAGGCTCATTCATGGTGGGGTGTGTCATCGTCGGCTTTCAGGTGTTTGGCAATGAAGAAGCCCTGTCCCAGGATGAATACCACCGGAAAGGCATAGCCCCAGAGCTTGAAATTCACCCAGGTTTCCTCGGAGTAGAGTGCGGCCACATAAGCGTTGCTGGAAGCCATGAAGAGGAAGTAGATTACCCAGGCAATGGTCAGGCGGGTCCAGACCGCGTCTGGCAAGGGCAGCTGGCTGCCCAGCATGAGCTTGAGGTAGTTCTTCTCCCAACGCCATAGCGCCAGGCCCAGTATCAGTGCCATTGCGGTGTACAGCACGGTGGGTTTCCACATGATGAAGCGGCTATCGTGCAGTACCAGGGTCAGCGTGCCAAACACCAGCACCAGCACCAGCGTGCCTTTTTGCAGGGCCTGCAGTTTGCGGTCGATGGCGTAGAGCAGGGCGCTTTGCAGCACCGTCGCCACCATCAGCACGGCGGTGGCGAAGTAGATGTCGCGCAGCTTGTAGGCGGCGACAAACAGCGCGATCGGGAAAAAATCGATGAGGAACTTCATGCGCACATTATCAGCGGGCGAAACCGTGGGGGTTTCAGCGCGGCTCGAAGTCCAGCGAGGCTGAATTCATGCAGTAGCGCAGTCCGGTGGGCGCCGGGCCGTCGTTGAAGACATGGCCCAGGTGCGCGCCGCAATCGGCGCAATGCACCTCGGTGCGCTTCATGCCCAGAGTGCCGTCCTCGCGCGTCGCGACAGCGTCCTGTGACAGGGGCTGGAAATAGCTCGGCCAGCCGCAGCCGGCGTCGAATTTGGTGGCCGCGTCAAACAGCGGCTTGTTGCAGCAGATGCAGCGGTAGGTGCCGTCGGCGTCATGGTCGGCGTACTTGCCAGTGAACGGGCGCTCGGTGGCTTCATGGCGCGTCACTTCAAAGGCGCGGGGTTCGGCATTTTTGGCAGCCAGCAGGGCTTGCCATTCGGCGTCGGTTTTCTGGTTCGGCGAGGTCATGATGAGCAACTGATTTCTAGACTGGAGGCCCATTCGGGCGGGAAGGCGGCGTAGCCGTCAAAGCCGGGGTGCTCGTCAAACGGCGACTCCAGCAAGCTTAGCAGGGTGGCGACTTCCGTGTAGTCCCCGGACTTGGCCAGTTGGATGGCTTGTTCCGCCAGATGGTTGCGCAGCACGAACTTGGGATTGGTCCGCAGCATGCGGATGGAAGCGGCGGGGCGCTCGGCAGGCGCTATGCGCCCGGCGTACAGGGCCAGCCAGGCGTCGGCCGCGGCGCGGTCGAGGAACAGGTCGTGCACCGGTTCGTTGCGTGTCGCGGCCGTGTCGGCCACCCAGTGGCTCAAACGGCGCCAAAAGATGCTGTAGTCAACGCGGTTCTTTGCCAGTAATTGCAGCAGACTTTCGATCAGTTCGAGGTCGCCGGGCCGGCTGTCGGCCAGGCCCAACTTGGACTGCATCGCCTGCTGCATGGCGGCCGGGAAAACGGCCTTGTACGACTCCAGCGCCGCCACTGCAGCCTCCTGCTCACCGATCAACGGCAGCAGGGCTTGCGCCAGGCAGAACAGGTTCCAGTAGCCGATGTTGGGCTGCTTGTGAAAGGCGTAGCGTCCCTGGGTGTCGCTGTGATTGCAGATATGCGCCGGGTCAAAGGCATCGAGAAACTGGAACGGACCGTAGTCCAGCGTCAATCCCAGGATGCTCATGTTGTCGGTGTTCATCACGCCGTGGCAAAACCCGACCGCCTGCCACTGTGCCATGAGGCCCGCCGTGCGTTCGCTCACGGCCTGCAGCAGGGCGGCGTAGGGATTGCCGGCGGGGTCGTCCCGGCATTGCGGGTAATGCCGATCAACGACATGGTCGGCGAGTCGGCGCAGTTCGGCGTGCTCCGCGCGCGCCTCCTGGTAGGAGAAATGTTCGAAATGGCCGAAGCGTACGAAACTGGGGGCCACTCGCGTCACCACGGCCGCCGTCTCCATGGTTTCGCGGCGCACCGCGCCGCTGGAACCGGCGATGCACAGCGCACGCGAAGTGGGTATGCCCAGCGCGTCCATGGCCTGGCTGCACAAAAATTCGCGGATGCTTGAGCGCAGCACCGCCCTGCCGTCGCCCGAGCGCGAGTAGGGCGTTTGCCCTGCTCCCTTGAGCTGGATCTCCTGGGCCACGCCATGGCGGTCGAGCAACTCACCCAGCAGCAGGGCTCGCCCGTCGCCCAGTTGACCAGCCCAGACGCCAAACTGATGCCCGCTGTAGACGCTGGCCAATGGTCTTGTGCCGGGCAGCACGGCGCAGCCGGCGAGCCCAAGCAGGGTTTGTCCGGAGTCCAGCCAAGCTGGGCTCAGGCGCAGTTGGTTCGCGACACGCTCGCTGTATGCCACCCAGTGGGGTGCGGGCAGGGGCTGGGGTGCGACTTCGGTGTGGAAGGCCTCGCCCAATGCGGCAAAGCCATGGCTCCAGGCAGGGGCGGCAAAGTCTTGAAGGGAGGTCATTTAATGAGTTTGAGGACAGGGCGTCGTTCGCTGTGCGTAACTAGAGTCAGTCCCACGAGCTTCACGATTGTCCCGAACTTGTCATGAACCTGCTGGTTTGAGGGCTATCCCCGATGTCGGACGGTGTATCGTGCGAGATACTCAAATTCTGACGGGCTCCCCGGAGGATGCGGTCACTTCACGATTTTCATAAAAGGAGCTTTCCATGCTGGGTTTGATGCAAAACCAACCGTTGCTGATTTCTTCCCTGATCGACTTCGCTGAGCGCCACCATGGCGAAGGCGAAATCGTGTCGCGCCGGGTCGAGGGTGACATCCACCGTTACACCTACAGGGAAGTCGCCAAGCGCTCGCGCCAGGTGGCCAACGCGCTGGATGCCATGAAGCTCACCTTGGGTGACCGGGTTGCCACCATCGCCTGGAACGGCTACCGGCATCTGGAACTGTATTTCGGCATCAGCGGGTCGGGTCGCGTGCTGCACACCGTCAACCCGCGCATGCACCCGGAGCAGATCACCTGGGTGGTGAATCACGCCGAGGACCAGGTGGTCTGCTTTGACATGAGCTTTCTGCCCATCGTCAAGGCCGTGCACGCCAAGTGCCCCACGGTGAAACACTGGGTCGCGCTGTGCGACGCCGACAAGCTGCCCAGCGACTCCGGCATCCCGAACCTGTCGAGCTACGAGGCTTTGCTGGCGGCGCAGTCTGCGACCTACCAGTGGCCGGTGTTTGACGAAAACACTGCCTCCAGCATGTGCTACACCAGCGGCACCACGGGCAATCCCAAGGCGGCGCTGTACAGCCACCGCTCCACCATCCTGCATGCCTATGCGGCGGCCTTGCCCGACGTGATGTGCCTGTCGGCGCGCGACTCCATCCTGCCGGTCGTGCCGATGTTCCACGTCAACGCCTGGGGCATTCCCTATTCGGCAGCGCTCACCGGCGCCAAGCTTGTGTTCCCTGGCCCTGGCATGGACGGCAAGTCGGTGTATGAGTTGATCGAATCGGAACGCGTCACCTATGCCGCCGGTGTGCCCACTGTGTGGCAGATGCTGCTGGGCCACATGCAACCCGCAGGCCTGCGCTTCTCCACCCTGAAGCGCACGGTGATCGGCGGCTCCGCCTGTCCGCCGGCCATGATCACGGCCTTCAATGACCAGTACGGCGTGGAAGTGCTGCACGCCTGGGGCATGACCGAGATGTCGCCGCTGGGCACGCTGTGCACGCTGAAGAACAAGCACCTCACCATGTCCGAAGAAGACAAGATGAAGATCCGCCTGAAGCAGGGGCGCTCCATCTACGGCGTGGATATGAAGATCGTAGACGGCAGCGGCGCTGAACTCCCTTGGGACGGCAAAGCCTACGGCGACCTGCTGGTCAAGGGCCCCTGGGTGGTGGCCGAGTATTACAACGGCGAGGGTGGCAGCCCGCTGGTGGACGGCTGGTTCCCCACCGGCGATGTGGCCACCATTGACGCCGACGGCTACATGCAGATCACCGACCGCAGCAAGGACGTGATCAAGTCCGGTGGCGAGTGGATCAGCTCCATCGACATCGAGAACATCGCCGTGGCGCACCCGGCTGTCGCCATGGCCGCCTGCATCGGCGTGAAGCACCCCAAGTGGGACGAGCGTCCCATCGTGGCGGTGGTGAAGAAGCCGGGCATGGAGCTGACGCGCGAGGAGTTGCTGGCGTTCTACGAAGGCAAGACCGCCAAGTGGCAGATTCCGGATGACGTGGTTTTCGTTGACGCAATCCCCATGGGCGCGACCGGCAAGATGATGAAGACCCGTCTGCGCGAGGTCTTGAAAGATTACAAACTGCCGGGTTTGTGAAGCTGCGGGCCTGGGTCGGATTTTCCCGGCCCGGCCCCTTTGCTGCTACGATGGCACAGGGCCACGTGCGCCAGTGCAGCCGCGGCACTGGCGGCGTTTCAATTCTCCCAGCCAAGAGGGTTTCGCTTGAGCCACGTCGATAGTCCGGTGATTGCGATTGACCGACTTCGGGTCGGCCAGTACGTGCACCTTGACCTGAAGTGGTTCGAGCACCCCTTCGCCTTTGGCCACTTCAAGATCAAGTCCGAAGAGCAGATCGCCACCCTGCGTGATCTCGGCCTGAAAACGGTGCGCATCAGTCCCGAGTTGGGCGACCCGCCAGCGACGCTACCGGTCAGCGCAGCAGCGGTCAGCGCAGCAGCGGTCGACGCTGCCGCGACGGTGCAAGCTGCCACTGTGCCTGGCGCCGCACCAGATCTGTCTCCCGTGATGCGGGTGAAGCGCGCCATGATGGAGGAGATGAAGGCACGCCGGGAAGATGCACAGCGTATCGAAAACGCCTTCGTCAATTCCGTCAAGCTGATTCGTGACCTGGAAAAGGATTTGTACAGCAAGCCGCTGGAAACTGTGCAGCAGGCCAACAAGCTGATCGCGCAGATCGCAGACGCCATTCTCAGCGCACCGGAGCTGGCGATCCAGGTGATGGGCGACAAGCTCGGCGGCGAAGATCAGTATTTCCATTCGCTCAACGTGACCGTGCTGTCCATCATGATGGCGCGTGACCTGAAGATGCCGGTCGAGGTGGCAGGCGTTTTGGGCGTGGGCGCCCTGCTGCACGACATCGGGCGCAAGGAGGTTCCCGACCGGATCCTGCTCAAGACCGAAGCGCTGACCCAGGCGGAACGCAATCTGTTCGAGATGCACTGCCATTTCGGGGTCGAGATGGCGCAGCGGCTGAATCTCGCGCCGGGTGCCTTGGCCATCATCCGGGAGCACCACGAACTGTTTGACGGCAGCGGTTACCCGGCCAGGCTCAAGGGCGAGGCCATCAACCTGCTGGCGCGCATTGTCGTCATCGCCAATTACTACGATGAATTGTGCAACCCGCCATCGATTGCCGATGCGCTGACGCCGCATGAGGCCTTGTCGCTGATGTTCTCCAGGTTGCGCAGCAAATTTGATCCCAGGATGCTGCAGATCCTGATCCGTTGCCTGGGGGTCTATCCGCCCGGCACCATCGTGCAATTGTCCAATGGAGCCTTTGGCATGGTGGTCACGGTGAACACCAGCCGCCCCATGAAGCCAACGGTGCTGGTGTACGACGAGGACGTGGCCCGGGAAGAGGCGATCATGCTCGACCTGGATCGCGAAACCGAGTTCAACATCGCCAAGGCGATCCGACCCAGCCAGGTGGCGCGCAATGTCTACAACTACCTGAGCCCACGCAAGCGGGTCAGTTACTATTTTGACGCTTCCGCCGCAAGGCGCGAGGCCGCCAAGCCATGAGCCGCCGGGCCGCTCCCAAGGCTCATAGCACCGCAGCCCGCCAGGGCGAGGCTACCCCAGTGAGTGAGCTGTCCCGACTGGCGCTGGACCACTGTCCCGAGATGGTGATGCTGGTGAACCCGGCGTCGCTGCGCATCGTGCTGGCCAATGCCGCAGCCGCCAGTTCTC
>CAIKVZ010000153.1 GCA_903830985.1 uncultured beta proteobacterium | reverse complement strand
TTCTTCAACTTCTCGGCGAGCGTTGCGGGTGACAGCGCGCCAAGATGCGTATCGACCAGTCGGCCGTTTGCGTCATAAAACAAAGTTGTGGGCAGGGCCGTTGAGCCCAGTTGCTCACCCAGTTTCTTGCCGGGGTCCAGCAGCACATTGGCAAAAACCGAAGGACTGGCATTGAGGAACTTTTGCACGGTGAATGCGACTTCGCCCTGGTCCACGAAGACGAAGGCCACAGCCGGGGTTTGCTGCTGGGCCTGTGCCAGCACCGGCATTTCACGACGACAGGGCGGACACCAGGTGGCCCACAGGTTGACAACCAGCGGCCTGCCCTGCGCCAAAGCGGCCAGGCTTTGCGGCGTGCCTTGCAGGTTCACGAATGCCACGCCCTCAAGATCCGACAGTGCCGGCCCGCTGTTCAGGCGCAGCAGTGCCGGCGACACGCCCCAGGCCAGGCTGCCGGCGAGCAAACCAAACAGCAGAGGCCCGCGCAGCGCGGCGCGCCGCCAAGCCTGCCAGAGCGCCACAGCAAAAGCGGTCGACACGCCAGCCCAGGGCGCAAAACCACCGTCGCGGATGTCGAGAAGGGACCAGGGCGCATCGCGGTAGTGCTCAAACCATGCGGCAACAAAGACGATACGCCCAACCAGCGCGGCCGCCAGGAGCATATCGGTCAGGGTGCTGGTGATACCGATCTGCTGGCGCCGCCCGATCAAGTGGCCAACCAGTGCCGCAATAGCGGCGCAAACCAGCAGCACCACCCATTGGCTTGCCATGGCAAAAGGCCCGATGCTGGTGGCGATTGGACTCACCCGCCGGCCCGCATGGATGATGTATGACAGTGCTTACCCAAGCAACTTGCTCCAGGTGCCGATGTTGTGAACATTGAGGTAGCCGTTCTTTCGCAGCATGAGTTTTGCCATTCCACTTCTTGTCCCGCTGGCGCAGCAAAGAACAACGGGGGAAGACTTTGGGATCTCACCGAGCCTGCGTCCCAATTCCTGCAGAGGGATGTTGATAGTTCCGGGCGCGTTGGCGCTGGCAAACTCCGCAGCCGATCTGACATCAACAAACGTTGCGCCGTTCTTCTTGAGTTCGGGCAGCATGGCAACGACTCTTTTTGAATTCCACGACTTGTACGCGAACCAGAGACCCAAGGCCAGGAGTGGCCAGTAGTTCTGAAAAATATCCGGAAAATTCATAGGGTGCCTTGCTTAGGTTTCTCATTGCTTGGGCAGATGGCTGTTCACAACCCGGCCCAGGGATACGGCCACGACTTCGCCTTCCTGCAAGGGTCGCCAGGGCTCGGTCGAAAGCGGCACGCTGGCAATCAGGACAACTTCCTGGTAACCCTGCGCCACCGATAAACCCACCGCTTCAAAGCCCTCGCGCTCGTGACAGCATTGACGCGACAACATGAACAAACCGGGCGCCTCAATTTTCCCGCTGCTGGCCTGAATACGTCGATGGCCATGGGCAAATAAAACTTCGCCATCGGTGTACAGAAAATTGGCCGGGCCGAGTTCACGCAGATCCTTGGCGAAGGCGCTGACGACAGCCATTCGCGCTTCGATCGACGGTGCTGCGGATGCGCTGTGCCATAGGCCCTGCATGCGCGCCAGCAGGGCGCAAAAGGCGTGTTCCGAGTCGGTCTCGCCCACCGGTTGAAATTGCGCCAGCGCGAAGTCTGCAGAAGCGGCGATCCCGGGCAGGTGCCCGTTGTGCGCGAACAAATGCGTGCGGCCTGCCAACTCGCGCACAAAGGGCTGCGTGTTAGCCAGTTTGACCTCGCCCTGCGTGGCGTGCCGGATATGCGAGATCGCCAGCGTGGTACTGGGCCCCTGCGTCTGGAGCAGATGCGCCAGGGCGCTGCCATTGGCGGCGTCCGGCTCCCGAAACAGGGCCACATCGCGTTCCTGATAAAACGCAGCACCCCATCCATCCCGGTTGCTGGTGCCGGGCGCGCTATGGGCGGCCAGCGCTTCCAATGAAATGGTCAAACGCGTTGCGCGCTGGCTCGATACGCCCAGAAGCTCACACATAGGGTCTGTACACCATTTCCAGGTTGTCCGTCATTTGACGCGATGCGCAACATAGCGCGTCAGGTGGGCGGCACCTTGATGTCCGCTGCCCTCGTCCAGATGCGCCTCGCCTTCCCAGGCCAGCACCTCATCGAGGATCACGCCCGTGTCCGCTGCAAGGTCTGCCCGGATCATCTCGGCGCTGTAGAGCATAGCCTCGTCTTTGGGCCCGCCGCTGCTATGGCGCAACTGCTGCGGATGGAACGCTTCCAGAATCAGCCAGCCACCCGGGCGCAAGGCGGAGACGAGGCGCTGATGCGCCGCGCGCCGCCAGCTTGCGGGCAGATGAACATAGGTCAGAACGACGGCGTCAAAGCTGTCTGGCGCTGGCACCCATTGTTCAAGATCAGCGTGAATGAGCGCCAGGGCCACACCGTTTTCCGCGGCCAACCGCGATGCCTTGTCCAGACCGACTCTGGAATTGTCTAGCGCCGTAACGTGGTGCCCCCGCCGCGCCAGCCACACGCTGTTGCGCCCTTCTCCGTCTCCCGGCAACAAGACTTGGCTGCCCGGGTGAAGGTGAGCCGCCTGATTGCGCAGAAACCAGTTGGCCTGCGTGCCGTACTTGAAGTCCGGCGCTGAATATTGTTGATCCCAGAAGTTCATGATTCTCAGCAAGGAAATTTATTCTTGATTTCTTGACGCAGCACATTATATAAGCGTAGACTGATATGCGTCGGTCGGACCGATTGTCCGTCTTCCACCAAGACCCTGCCTGCATCTTGCTCTTTTGTTTGAAATTCGGGAAAGATTTGAACCTTGCCCAAGGAAGTTAAGCTATGCCTCGCCAACTACTCATTCGCTTTTTTACCGCGCTCGTCGTGTCGCTGACCGCATTGCTGGCCTCGCCCGTCTACGCGCAGGATGAGGCCGCCGATGCCCTGATCAAGCGCCTCTCGATTGAGGTTCTCGACAGCATCAAGGCGGATCCGACGCTTCGAAGTGGCGATGTGTCCCGGATCATGGCACTGGTCGATTCAAAGCTCATGCCCAATCAGTAGTGTCCCAACGTTTTTCAGAGGAGAACGAGCTGTTGAGACTCGAAATCAGAATCTGAATTGGCTGGGGGTGGTGTAAGTAGTTGATTTATTGGGGATGTTTCAAACATGGTCAGGCTCAGGATTTGTAGGATTT
>CAIKVZ010000152.1 GCA_903830985.1 uncultured beta proteobacterium | reverse complement strand
TGCCGCTGCATGTGCTGATTGAGTCGCCTGCAGCGGTGCACCGCGCGTTCGAGATTGCATCCCATCCTCGCGTGCAGTCGATGAGTTTTGGCTTGATGGATTTTGTTTCTGCGCACGGCGGTGCAATACCTGCATCTGCCATGAGCATGGGCACGGAAAAAAGCCCGCAGCCTCTGGATCAGTTCACGCACCCGCTGGTGCTACGCGCCAAGGTGGAAATCTCCAGCGCCTGTCACGCCTGGGGCAAGGTGCCGGCGCATGGCGTGGTCACTGAGTTCTCCGACACGGCCGTGATGGAAGGCGCCGCGCGCCGCGCTGCGAATGAGTTGGGTTTCACCCGCATGTGGAGCATTCACCCGAATCAGATTCGCCCCATCCTGGCGGCATTCAAGCCGGAGTTGCGCGAGGTGGAGGCCGCGGCAAAAATCATCGCCGCGGCAGCGCGCGCGGACTGGGCGCCGATTTCGATGGAGGCCCAATTGCATGATCGTGCCAGTTACCGTTATTACTGGCAGCTATTGGAGCGAGCACACCGAACCGGGCTATGCTTGCCGTCCGAGGTGCAGGGCTACTTTTGCGCTGCGTCGCACTGAAATCACCACCCAGGAGGCTGTATGAAAAAGCTGTTTTTATCCCTGCTGATCGGATCTATCCCGGCGCTGGTGCTGGCGCAAGCCACGACCTCAGCACCGAGCGGTGTCAGTCGCACGGAAATCAAGAACAAGGCAAAAAATTTGGCGGTGGCGTTGGATGCGGCCGAAGCGGCTTTGACGCCGGGCGAACTGGCGATCGCCGAGCGCGTGCACGTGGGGCGTCTGCCCTGCGAACTTGGGAATTGGGTGAGCCTGACCGCCGACCCCAAGGCGCCCGGCTACTTCGACATGCAGTTACTGAAGCTCAAGTTCCGCATGTTCCCGGTGGAAACCTCCACCGGCGCGATTCGACTGGAAGACCACAAGGCCGGCGCGGTTTGGCTGCAGTTGGCCAACAAGTCGATGCTGATGAGCCAAAAATTGGGCAAGCGCCTCGCTGACGAATGCATGAGCCCGGTGCAATTGGCGGTCGCCGAGGGCCTGAAGTTGAACCCTGCTGCCAGCATACTGGAGCCAGCTCCGGCTCGAACACCTGCGGTGACCGTTGCCAAATAGCGTGCTGGTGGTCCCGAATCAAAGCGTCATGGCCAAATTGTTTTTGTTTTGTTAACTGGAGAAATAGATGTTGCTAGCCTATCGCGCCCATGTGGCTGAACGCGCCGCCCTTGGCATTCCCCCATTGCCTTTGTCGGCCAAGCAGACAGCGGAAGTCATCGAATTGCTCAAGAACCCACCGGCGGGCGAAGAGGCCACGCTGGTGGACTTGATCACGCACCGCGTTCCCGCCGGCGTGGACGACGCCGCCAAGGTCAAGGCCTCCTATCTGGCGGCGGTTGCGCATGGTACGGAAAAGTGCCCGTTGATCACGCGCCAGCGCGCCACGCAACTGCTGGGCACCATGCTCGGCGGCTACAACATCAGCCCCATGATCGATCTGCTGGACGATGCGGCCGTGGCCGCCGAGGCGGCTGAAGGTCTGAAGAAGACGCTGCTGATGTTCGACCAGTTCCACGACGTGAAGGAAAAGGCCGACAAGGGCAATGCGTTTGCCAAGGCGGTGCTGCAAAGCTGGGCCGACGCCGAGTGGTTCACGACGCGTCCCGAGGTGCCGAAGTCTATCCAGCTGACGGTGTTCAAGGTGGCCGGTGAAATCAATACCGACGACCTGTCACCGGCACCCGACGCCTTCAGCCGCCCCGACATCCCGATGCACGCGCTGGCCATGCACAAGAACGCGCGCCCCGGCATCGTTCCGGAGGAAGACGGCAAGCGCGGTCCGGTGAAGTTCTTCGACGAACTCAAGGCCAAGGGCAACCTCGTGGCCTATGTGGGCGACGTGGTGGGCACAGGCTCATCGCGCAAGTCCGCCACCAACTCGGTGCTGTGGTTCACCGGCGAGGACATTCCCTTTGTGCCGAACAAGCGTTTTGGCGGCGTGTGTCTGGGTGCCAAGATCGCGCCGATTTTCTACAACACCATGGAAGATTCGGGCGCGCTGCCGATCGAACTTGACGTGAGCCAGATGGCCATGGGCGACGTGATCGAACTGCGCCCCTACGACGGCAAGGCGCTGAAAGACGGCAAGGAAATCGCATCCTTCAAGGTGAAGAGCGAGGTCCTGTTTGACGAAGTGCGTGCCGGTGGCCGCATTCCGCTAATCATTGGTCGCGGCCTCACGGCCAAGGCGCGCGAGGCCCTGGGCCTGCCGGTGAGCACGCTGTTTCGTTTGCCGCAAAACCCGGTCGACACGCACAAGGGTTTCACCCTGGCGCAGAAGATGGTCGGACGCGCCTGTGGTCTGCCTGAAGGCCAGGGCGTGCGCCCCGGTACCTATTGCGAGCCGAAGATGACGAGCGTGGGCTCGCAGGATACGACCGGTCCGATGACGCGCGACGAGCTGAAAGACCTGGCCTGTTTGGGCTTCTCGGCCGACCTGGTGATGCAATCTTTCTGCCACACGGCTGCCTACCCCAAGCCCGTGGACGTGAAGATGCACCACGAGTTGCCTGACTTCATCAGCACGCGTGGCGGTGTGCCGCTGCGTCCGGGTGACGGCATCATCCACAGCTGGCTCAATCGCATGCTGCTGCCCGACACCGTCGGCACCGGCGGCGACAGCCACACGCGTTTCCCCATCGGCATCAGCTTCCCTGCGGGTTCGGGTCTGGTGGCCTTTGGCGCCGCCACGGGCGTGATGCCCCTGGACATGCCCGAGTCGGTGCTGGTGCGCTTCAAGGGCAAGCTGCAGCCCGGCGTGACGCTGCGCGACCTGGTGAATGCGATTCCGCTGTACGCCATCAAGGCCGGCTTGCTGACCGTGGCCAAGCAGGGCAAGGTCAACATCTTCTCGGGCCGCATCCTGGAAATCGAAGGTCTGCCCGATCTGAAGGTGGAGCAGGCGTTCGAGCTCAGCGACGCTTCGGCCGAGCGCAGCGCCGGTGGTTGCACGGTGCACCTGGATCCGGCCCCGATCGCGGAATACATCACCAGCAACATCACCATGTTGAAGTGGATGATTGCCGAGGGTTACTCTGACGTGCGCACCATCAAGCGCCGCATCGCGGCCATGGAGTCCTGGCTGGCGAATCCGCAGTTGCTCAAGGGCGACGCCGATGCCGAGTACGCTGCCGTGATCGAGATCGATCTGGCTGATATCGTGGAGCCCATCGTCGCCTGCCCGAACGACCCGGACGACGTGAAGACCCTGTCGGACGTGGCTGGAGCCAAGATCGATGAAGTCTTCATCGGTTCCTGCATGACCAACATCGGCCACTTCCGCGCCGCTTCCAAATTGCTGGAAAACAAGCGCGACCTGCCGGTCAAGCTGTGGATGGCACCACCCACCAAGATGGACGCCAAGCAGCTCAGCGAAGAAGGCCACTACGGCGTTCTGGGCTCGGCCGGCGCGCGCATGGAAATGCCCGGCTGCTCGCTGTGCATGGGCAATCAGGCGCAGGTGAAGGAGGGCGCCACGGTGTTCTCCACCAGCACGCGCAACTTCCCGAACCGTCTGGGCAAGAACTCCTACGTGTACCTGGGTTCTGCCGAGTTGGCTGCGATCTGCTCCAAGCTGGGCCGCATCCCGACGCGGGCCGAATACATGGCCGACATGGGCGTGCTCACAGCGGCCAGCGACAAGGTCTACCAGTACCTGAACTTCGACCGCATCGGGGACTACACCAGGGCCGCAGCAGCCGTCTAAGCAGTAGCATGAATGCCGGGGGCGCGATGCATCGCGCCCCCGGTTTTTTTATGGGGACGGCACTTTGAAAATTTCGATTACGGCTTTTTTTCTGGCCTTGCTGGCCACTGTAGCGCAGGCCGAGGTGCGCCTGGCGCATGTCTTTTCCGAGCACATGGTGCTGCAACGTCAGCAGCCCATTGCGGTCTGGGGCTGGGCCAATCCGGGTGAAGCTGTGCAAGTGCAGTTTCATGGGCACATGGCGCGCACCAAAGCCAACGTTCAGGGGCAGTGGCGCGTCAAACTGCCAGCGCAGGTCGCAGGTGGCCCTTACACCCTGGTGGTGCGGGGCCAGAACAGCATCAAATTGAACGACGTGTTGATAGGTGATTTGTGGCTGGCCAGCGGACAGTCCAACATGGAGTGGAGCGTGGCGCAGTCGGACAACGCGGCGGTCGAATTGGCGCTGGCCGATTGGCCGCTGATTCGACACATCAAGATTCCCAAGTCCGTGGCCTTTGCGCCGCAACAGGATTTCGCCCAGGCTGAATGGAAAGTCTCGAATCCGGCCAACGCCGGCGAGTTCAGCGCGGCGGGCTATTTCTTCGCGCGCAAAGTCCACCAGGAAACCGGTGTGCCCATTGGCATCATCAACGCCTCCTGGGGCGGGACAAACATAGAGGCCTGGATCAGCAAGGCCGCGCTGGCAACGCAGCCCGATTTCGACATGCGCGCCATGCCGGCCAATGGCGCGGCGCTGAACGCGGCCTACCGGACGCGCATGACCGCGCTGGTTGGGCGCTGGCAGGGCGCACTAGCGCTGGCCGATGTGACTCCAGCCAAGTGGCAGGACATCGCATTGGACGACAGCACCTGGCCCCAGCTGAACGCCCCTCAGATCTGGGAGGAGCAGGGGTTGGCCGATTTCGACGGTGTGGTTTGGTACCGGAGAACGCTTGAACTGACGGCGCAGCAGGCGGCGGGCGCGGCCACGCTGCACCTGGGCATGGTCGACGACTGCGACGAAACCTATGTCAACGGCGTGGCCGTGGGCAACAATTGCCAGTGGGACGCGCAGCGGCACTATGCCTTGCCCGCAGGCCGGCTCAAGGAGGGGAAGAACCTGATCGCGGTGCGCGTCACCGACAACGGCGGCGGTGGCGGCTTTCATGGCGAAGCCGGCGCCATGCGCTTGCAGTTGGGCGTCGACAGCATCGCGCTGGCGGGCGCCTGGCGCGCGCGCGTGGAAGCTTTCAAGGACAAGGGTGAGCCGGAACCGAACGACCTGCCGACCCTGCTGTTCAACGCCATGGTGCAGCCGCTCACGCCCCTGCCCATCAAGGGCGTGATCTGGTACCAGGGCGAAAGCAATGTGCCGCGCGCACAGCAATACAAGCAGACCTTTCCCCTGCTGATCAAGGACTGGCGCGCCCAGTGGCGCCAGCCGAGTCTGCCGTTTTATTTTGTCCAGTTGGCGTCGTTCCTGCCGCTGGAAAAGAATAGCCTGCGGGGTAGCACCTGGGCCGAGTTGCGCGACGCGCAACGCCAGACCTTGAAGCTGCCTGGCACCGGCATGGTGGTGGCCACGGACATCGGCAGCGCCAACGACATCCATCCGCGCAACAAGCAGGCCGTGGGCCAACGACTGGCCCTGCTGGCGCTGAAGAACGACTACGGGAAAATAAAGCTCGTGTCTTCTGGCCCTGACTATCGCCGCATGGTGGTGCGCGGCGCGCAGGTTGACTTGAGCTTCACCGAGGTCGGTGGCGAAGTGTTGGCTGGCAAGCCGGGCGAGGCGTTGCGCGGTTTCACGATTGCGGATGCCAGTCGGCGTTTCGTTCCGGCCCAGGCACACATTGAAGGCCACAAGGTGATCGTGTCGCACCCTGACATGGCACACCCTGTGGCGGTGCGCTTTGGCTGGGTGGACAACCCCGAGCAGGACAACCTGTTCAACCGCGAAGGTCTGCCGGCGTCACCCTTCAGAACCGACGACTGGCCGTGGCTGACGGATGGGGTGAAGTACCGCTACTGAAACCTTGTGGGACGGACCAAAGCTACGCGCAGCGAGCTTTGCTCGGTCCCCAACTGATTGAGGTCTACATGTGTGCCGGCAGCCAGGTGGCGATGCCCGGGAAGAACCACAGCGCCAGCACCATGCCGCACATCAGGAAGAAGAAGGGCAGCGTCACGCGGGCGATGTAGGTGATCTCCTTGCCCGTCATGCCTTGCAGCACGAACAGGTTGAAGCCCACGGGCGGCGTGATCTGCGCCATCTCGACCACGATCACGATGAAAATGCCGAACCACACCAGGTCCAGGCCGGCGGCCTGCACCGTCGGCAGGATCACGCCCATGGTCAGCACCACCATCGAGATGCCGTCAAGGAAGCAGCCCAGCACCACGTAGAACACGGTGAGCACGATGATCAGCATGAAGGGGCTCAGTCCCAGCGACGTGACGAACTCCGCCAGGTGCCGCGGCAGTCCGATGTAGCCCATGCTCAGCGTCAGAAAGGCCGCGCCCGCCAGGATCAGGGCGATCATGCAGTACAGGCGGGTCGCGCCCATCAGTGCTTCCGTGAAGCTCTTTTTGTTCAGCGAACCCTGCAAGGCCGAAAGCACGAAGGAGCCCAGCACGCCCACCGCAGCCGCCTCGGTGGCGGTGGCGACACCGGCGTAGATGCTGCCCAGCACGGCGCCGATCAGGCCCACGACCGGGATCAGATGGCGCGACTCGTAAAGGCGTTGCGAGAAGGTGAATTGCTCGGTGCTCGGCGGAATCTTGCCCGGATTGAGCAGCGACCAGACGACGATGTAGCCGCTGAACAGCGAAGCCAGCAGCAGGCCCGGCAGCACGCCGGCGACAAACAGCTGCGAGATCGAGACCTCGGCCGAGACGCCGTAGACGATCATGATGATGGACGGTGGAATCAGCAGGCCCAGCGTGCCGGCGCCGGCCAGCGAGCCGATGATCTGGTCTTGTGGGTAGCCGCGCCGCGTCAGTTCGGGCAGCGTCATCTTGCCGATGGTGGCGCAGGTGGCGGCGCTGGAGCCGGAGACTGCCGCGAAGATGGTGCAGCCGATGATGTTGGTGTGCAGCAGGCGACCGGGAAGCCAGTTGACCCAGGGCGCCAGACCCTTGAACATGCTCTCGCTGAGCTTGGTGCGAAACAGGATTTCGCCCATCCAGATGAACAGTGGCAAGGCGGTGAGCGTCCAACTCGAGGCCGAGCCCCAGATCGTCACCGCCATGGCGTCGCCGGCCGGTCGGCTGGAGAACAGTTCCATGGCGATCCAGGCCACGCCCGTGAGCGTCAGGCCGATCCACACGCCGCTGCCCAGGATCAGGAACAGCGACAGGATCAGCAGGCCGGTAATTGCGATGTCACTCATTGTGCAATGCCTCTTCGTTGTCGACCGCGACGCGCAGTCCGCGCCATTCGAGCACCAGCTCGTCCAGGAAGGCGATCACCAGCACCAG
>CAIKVZ010000151.1 GCA_903830985.1 uncultured beta proteobacterium | reverse complement strand
TTGCTGGCGCTGCGCTTCCTGTTGCTGGGTGGCCTGACGAGCGGCTTCTTGCCGCGCCGCAGCCTGACGGCTCGCCTCGCGTTGCGCTGCCTCCTGACGCGCAGCTTCCTGTGCCAGGGCCTGCTGGCGCTGGGCCTCCTGTGCTGCGGCTTGCTGGCGCTGCGCTTCCTGTTGCTGGGTGGCCTGACGAGCGGCTTCTTGCCGCGCCGCAGCCTGACGGCTCGCCTCGCGTTGCGCTGCCTCCTGACGCGCTGCTTCCTGCGCGGCTGCCTGCTGCCGTGCCGCCTGCTGCAAAGCGGCTTGGCGGCTCGCCTCGCGTTGTGCCGCCTCCTGACGCGCAGCTTCCTGCACCAGGGCCTGCTGACGTGCTGCTTCCTGCGCAGCAGCCTGCGCAGCAGCCTGCTGGCGCTGAACTTCCTGTTGCTGGGCGGCCTGACGCGTGGCCTCGCTCTGCGCGGCTTCCTGACGAGCCTCCTCCTGCGCCGCCGCTTCAAGCAGGCGTTCTGCGGCGCGTTGCGCCAAGGCCGGGTCGGGTGCGCTGGCCGAACGCTTTGGCGCAATGACCTCGTCGGAATCCGGCGCAGTCATCACGACCGTGCCCACGGCCATGGCAGGGCTGGGGGCGGCGACGACGGCCGACTCGGCTGGCGCAACCGGTTCGGGCGGCGGGCTGGCGGGGGCCGCGGCCGGAGCAGGAACTGGCGCCGGTGGAACGGGAACGGGAACTGGCGCAGGCACTGGAACAGGTGCAGGTGGCGGCGGTGCCGGGCTGGCCGGCGAGGGCGTAACCAGTGCGACCACGGCCAACTCCGCCATGGCCGGTGCTGGCGGGCTTGGCGGGGCGGCCGCAACCTCTGCCGAACTTGCTGGCGGCGGCGTAGCAGGCTCAGGACTTGGCGCCACGGTCACGCTCAGCGCGCGTTCGTCCTTGCTGAACAAACTTCCCGGCATTCCCAGGCCGGGTAAATCGAAAGTCAGACTCAAAAGCAGCGCGTGCAGCAGCAGCGAAATCAGCAGCGCATGCTTCAGACCCAAACCCCGCAAACGTCGTCCGAGTCTGACGCTAAAAGGCATTCCAGGGTCCGTTGGGTGACAGCGCCTGGCCCCAGATCGAGGTGTAGACACTGCGCCCGTAGAAGAAAGAAAGTCCCCATACAAAGCTGCGCGGCGCCAGGGTGATGGAGCCGCCCAGATTGGAGAACGCCGTGCTGGAGCCACCGAACAAGGCGTCGGCGTTGTGGATCGAGAAAGCCACGGGCGCGGTGTTGCCCAATGCGTCGGTCAGCGTCGCGTTGCGCGCCGCCGGTGCGGTCGAAGGCGGGCAATACCAACCATTCTTGCTGACGCCAACCGAGCTTTTACAGCCCAGAGGGATACTCGCATCGTTGAAGAAAAAGGCGTTGGAGCCGCTGTCGATGTAGCTGTCGGGATAGACGCTGCCGCCCATGCTGGTCGTCAGGTACAGGTAGCTGGTGCTGGCCGGGTTGGCGTCGGCCATGAGCATGTGCGCACCGGGCGCGATCTGGTTGTTGCTGCGCGTGCCGATGCCAAACACCAGACGGCCCTTGGCCACACCCGCACCCAGGGTGGGCAACTCCGGCAAACGGATGATGCTGCCGTTGTTGTCGGGCTGGGGATTGCCGTCGTCCGGGACAAAGTGCGCCACCGGGTTTTGCGTCTGCTGCGCGGCGCCGACGGCTGCAGGTCGGCAGTTGGCCGTGATGGCATCAGGGCAGGCGTAGTACTGCACATGAAAGCCCGCGTAGTCGCCCTGACTGCAACTCAGTCCGCAGTCGTAGCCCATCATGCCGATGCCCAGAATGCCATTGGCCTGCAGCGACGCTGCCGAGCTGAACAGGCTTCCATCTGCGGCCGCCAGACAGTCCGCCGGTGCGGTCAGCGTCGTATTCGACGTGTCGTCGATCACCTGAATCGGAATGGCCCGGGCGGTCTCGCCCGCCATGTGCACATCGGCCTGCGCCAGCGGACCCCAGACACCGCCAAGCACAAAGGGATAGCACTCCACGGCCGTGCCGGCCGGCGCGTTCAGCGCGGCGTTGGCCGCCAGCGTCACCGCGGGCAGGGTCAATTGGGTGACGCTGCTTTTGAGCAAACGCAGACCGTAGGAGCCGGTGTCCAGAAAGACATGATCGATGGTGACGCAGTTGCCTGCCGTCACGGCGCCCGAGTTCGGCGCACAGACCGTGACGCTGACGTAGGGAATATTGGCCGCACCCAGGGAAAAACTGGGCGGGCCCGAATCCACCAATACCTCCGTGGTGTTGGGTCCGATGGGGGTGTCGACGCTGACCGTGGTCCCGGCGCCGGTTCCGGCGCCGCCGCCGGTGTAAGTGGTGACCGAAGAGCTGCCCCCGCCGCAACCGGCGCACAGCGCCAGCAGCCAGATCGCGGTCAGTAGTGGCTTAGCGCAATGCATCGGCATCGACTCCTGCAGGCACCAGCGAGGGCACATAGGCCAGGCCGGCAAAGGCGTTCTGGCGGCCAAACTGATGAAGCACCAGGTCCGCGCGGCGCACCGACTGCTGGTGCTTGGCTGCCGCGATGCCCGAAGGCGCAACAGAAGCTGCGCTGCTGGTACTGGCGTGCGTGCCCAACAATGCCGCCAAATCGGGCTTGAGGCGTGTACGCCAGGAGACCGCGAACACCACGCCGGCAGCGTTCACGTACTGCTTGATACCCGAGCCGTCGGACAGTCGAATCTCGTGTGTCGCCATCTGCCAATTCCGGCTCTCGTGGTGCACACCGTGGAAACGAATCTGGTCGGCCTGCACGCTGGCCTCGGCGCCACCCAGCACCGCTTGCGCAGCGCCAGCAAACAACAGCGTCGAAGCCGCCAGCAACAGCCCTTTCACCATTACTTCAGAACCTCGGTGATCTCCAGTTTCAGATCCTTGGCGCCCACGGGCACGGGTGCGGATACGCCTTCCAGATCACCAGCCTGCGGCGTCACGTTGCCGCGCAACGAGACCCGCGCCACCACCACCACCGTGGCGAATTTGGAGAGACCCGAATTGGCCACCATGGCCATGGAATCGTCCAGCGTGAAATTCAGCGGCAGGTCGCTCACCTTCTTGCGCAGCAAGGCCACCGGCATGCGCGAACCGTCCACCGGCCGCGCATACAAAAAGACCGTGGCCTGCGCCGGCACCTTGGCTTGCAAACCCTCGGCCAGCCAGACGCGCCCGGATACATGGCCAACCGATACGCTGGCAGCGACCGGCGCGCTGGCGGGCGCTCCCGCTGCGGCCGAAGCGACCGCTACCGGGCCTGCCGGGGCCTTGGCCTGGGCGATGCTTGCGTCAATCTGGCGCTGAAAATCGGCGTCGGTGGAGGTGGCACGGGCGCGCTCCAGAAACGCGACCGCCTGCTTGGCATCGTCCTGTTCCATGTAGGCGGAGCCGGCCAGCACCAGCGCCTTGGTGTTCTTCGGATCCATCACCAGGGCACGCTGCAACAACTCAAAAGGCTCGCCCTTGAAGCTGCGGCCATTGGCCACGGCCAGCACGTCGGCGTAGTCGGCCAGCACCTGTGCGTCCTTGGGCAGGAGCAGCGCCAACTGGGAATAGGCCTTGGTCGCTTCGGAGAACTTGCCCAACATTTCGTAGGAGTGCGCCAGCATGGCCCAGGCCGATGTGTTCTTGGGTTCTTTTTCCGTCTGCTGCGTGGCCTGTGCCACCATGCGCTCGAGTTGCTCATCGGACAGTGCCTTGAGCGATTTGCCGGACCCCGCATCCGTCGCCGCGCTTCCCGGTTTCCCGGCTGAGAATGATGGACCAGCCTTCCCGCTCCAGTACAGCCAGGCGCCGCCGGCCAGGGCCACCAGCAAGACGGCCAGGGCCGGCCTGACCCAGCTTGCCGTGCGCGGCGCTGTCGGGCCGGCAGGTGCGTGCACGGAGTCGGCCACGGTGGCTGATTGGGGTTCGTTGCTATCGGTGGGCGAATTCAATTTTCAATCCTTGTCATCATCAAAAAAACAGGGCGGCATGTTTGCCGCCACGCTGCATGCCGATCAGACCTGTTTAAAACAGTTCGTAGCGCACGCCGAAATAAAAGAACACGGAGTTCGTCGTGTCATGGTTGGTCGGACCCTGGTTGGTGGAGTGCTCCAGCATGGCCTCGCCCATCACGCTGGTGCGCTTGGACACGTTGTAGGAGCTGCGCACTCCCGGCGTGACGCGCATCATCTTGGCACCCGCCGTGTCCTTTTGCACATACAGCCGCAGCGAGGGTTCCAGCGTGAACTTGTTCTCGTCAAAACCCGTGAGGTTGTTGTAGGCCACCTGCGCACCATGGAAGGTGGGCGTGGACAGCAAGCTCAGGTTGAAGTTGTTGATGTCGCGTTTGGAATAAAGGTTGGATCCGGTCAACTGCATCGACACGCCATACTGCGCACCGGTGGCCGGCGTGGCTTCGAAATTGCCCACGGCCGGCAGCGCACCGATGTCGCTGAAGCGGACATCGCCTGTGGCCTGCCATTTTTCGCCCAAGGGCTTGGACACGCTGAACAGAACCTGCCGCGCCTGCGCCGTGGTGGCCCTTGCAGCACCGACGACATCGTCCAGGGTTTGCGTCAGCAGCAGGGTTTTCAAGGACGCCACCCCGGTGCTGATCAAGGCGTTGGTCAACTGCAGGGAAGGCGCCTTGCGGCTGTCGAGCAGCAAGGTGTAGGTGGTCTGGCCCGGACCCTGCATGGAGCCCTGCAAGGTGATGGCGTTGACGGCACGAAACAGCTGGTCGTAGTCGAGCAGCGCGTACATGGAACCACGCTCGTCCGAGTAGCGAGCCTCGGTCCCGATGGCACGCCGGTTGGTGATGCCTTCGGTGGTCTGGTTCAGGATGTACATGTCACCGCTGAGGTTTTCTGTGATGCTGTCGGCCTCGACCATGCCGGCAAACAGGCGCTCGGCCGGCGCCGAGACCAGGGGGTTGGCCGGCACGCCACCCATCACGTTCACGCGGATGCCGGGGCGCACGGGATAGGTGAGCGAGACGCCATCGAACATGCCGAGCAGGCCGCCGTTGATCGCCGACTGGCGACCCACGCGCATCGCCAGGCCTGTGCCCTTGTCGCGGTAGTCCACATAGGCGGCGTTCAGGATGCTGGTGTTCTTGGACGTTGCCGACAGATTGGTGGAGCCGGTGCCGCGCAAGACGGCGCGCACATCCGAATCGTCCGTCGTGTAACGCGCACCCAGATCGACGTTGGTCACCAGGGCGGACTCGGTGGTCTTGGTCAGTGTGGATTGATCGATGCCGGCGTCCAGACTCACCAGCGATTGACTGCGCGTCTTGCCGCCGAAGTAATACTGCGCCAGGTTGCCGGTGAACTTGGTCTCAGACCCTTTGGGCGCAGCGGGCTTGGCACCCTGCAGCGTGGTTTCTGCCTTGGCCGGCGCAACGCCCATGGAGGCCAAGCGCTGGGCCACACGCTGTGCGCCCTCGCCCGTGTCGAACAGCTTCAGGTAGAGCTCGTACTCCATCTTGGCACGGCTCAAATTCCCCGAGCGCTCCCAGGCCAGGCCGATCATCTCCTGGGCATCCTGCGTGACCGAATTCGGCGGCAGCAGCAGCAGCTGATTCAACTGGCCGATGGCGCTGTCGGTGTTGCCCTTGCTCACACCCGCCTTGGCCAGTGCCATCAGTTCGGTAGCACGGGCCTCCACTTCCGGACTGGCCAGCACTGACGCAGCGGGCGGCACGGGCACAGCTTGGACCTGAGGCGCTGCGGGCGCTGGCAAAGCGGCCGGTTTTTCATCGAGTTGGGCCGACGCCAGCTTGAGCGTCTCGGCGCGACGCAGCGACACGTCCACCACTTTGGCTTTCGGGAAGCGCGCCAACAGCGACTGGCGGGCCGCTTGCGCCTCATCCGCGGTCGCGAAGTAGCCCAGGTTGACTTCAAAGGCCTCGACGCCACCCTGCACCGAGCTGGAGTTGAACACCTCGAAGCTCTGAAAGCTCTTCGGAATCGACGCCAGATCGTCCATCTTTTTCGACGGACCACTCGCCAAGGTGATCGCAAAGCGCTGCTCCGAAGCCTGTACGGCGGGCTTTGGCACGCCCTTGCCGATGAACACCAGATCGATGGTCTGCGGATTTGCGCCCTGGCGCGCGCGCAGCTGCGTGGCCTCGCCCAACTGCAGGTTGACCTGGCGCATGCGCTTGTTCGGCGTGGCATTGAGCACCAGGCTGAACTCCGACAGGGACGCGGTGGCCGCGACGCGCCGCGACTCGGCCGTGAGCTGTTTGAGCGAAGCCTCGTCCGGCGTCAACAGCTCGATTTGCAGCTGGTAAAACTTGGCTGGGGACAGCGGGGTCTGCTGCACAAGACGCACCGAACCGGTGAAACCGACATGGGCCACCACATCGTCACCCTGGACCGTGACCGTGATGTCGTTGAAAGTTTGCGCACCGGCCAAAGGGCTGAGCGTGGCAATGGCGCCGGCCAGCAGCCAGGCTCCGATCGCGTGGGAACTGTGCATGATTAACTGCCTTCTCTTGCAAGCCGGATCTGGGCCCAGACCCGGCTTTGAAATTTGACTTCAGTGGTGCGGGCTCGACCCCGACGTACCACTGTAACCGGCGCGTGCCTCATGGCCCGGTGTGCACCGGCACAGGCTTGGGCCGGTTGTTGCCGCGCATCTGACGTGGAATGATTTCGCCGTTGGTGACGTGGCAGCTCAGGCAGGTGCTCTTGTCCGCCTGCGGATGGAACAGCGGCGACAAGTGCTGGTAGGACACAGGCACCCAGGCCACGGTTCGGTGGCAACTGTCGCAGGAGCGCACGGTGACGAAGTGGCCGCCCGTCTTGCCCGTGGCCGACGCCGCGTTGTGGCAGGCCTGACACTGACCTGGCAGCACGCCTTCGTGGCTGAACTGCGCCGGCTTCCAGGCGCTCGTGCGGTGGCAACTGTCACAGGCCAACGTGGTCTGCAGGTGTTTCGCCGGCTTGCCCGCGGCGGCCATGGCGTTGTGGCAGGTCTGGCACTGGCCCGGCAGCACGCCGGCGTGGTTGAACACCTGCGTGCCATCAGCCGGGGCCGCCGTCAGGATGCCGTCGATCAACACGTGCTGGCTCAGCGTGTTCAAGGCGCCGCGCATCACCGGACGCACGCGAGCAGACGCTCCGCTGAACTGGCTGTAAACCTTGGTGTGGCAGGCGATGCAGTCCTGAGTTGCCTTGCGGCTGTGGTGGCTGGCGCTGCCCGTGGTCTTGATGGTCACACCAAACCAAGTGTACAGGTACTCATGGCAGCTCATGCAGGTGGCCGTGGCAACCGCCAAGTGGGCGTTGGTATTGCTCTTCATGTTCATTCCGGTGAACGAGGTAAAGACGCTGGGTGAGTGGCATTTCTCGCAGGCAATACCAACCGATGGCACATGGGTCGACTTGGACGGGGTAGTTGGCGAGCCACCGGCCAGCAATGGCATCACCATGGGCTGATACGTCAAAGGCGGCGGCGACGCGCAAGCGGCCTGAGTCGTGCAACCGGCAAACGGACCAGCCCCAGCGCCCGCCGTGTGGCAGGTGATGCACCCTGACGAAATGCCGGTGTGCAGGATGGCGTTGCTGGCCAGCCCGGCGATCGAGTAGTCGCCCGACACAATATGGCAGGTGGAGCAGGTCCCCGTGGTCGGAATGTGACCTGTGGGTTTGACCAGGCCGGAGAAATAATTGGTTCCGGTATGGCACTGCGAGCAATCACCCGCGCTCGGGTGCGCCGCGTCCTTGATGGCGTAAGTGCTGCCCGCCGAGGTCGGACGGCTGTGGAAACCCGTGTACTGGGCGCCGACGGTCATCAATGCGGGTGCCATCGGATACTGGTTCATTCCCATCCAGACGAAGTTGGTGTCATGGCAGGCGTTGCAGCCGCCGGTGATGCCGGCGTGGATCTGCGTCGTCGTCGGTGCTGGCGTGGCAAAGGCCGAGCCCGGCAGGGTCTTGGTGGCGGAGGCCGCCACCAGTCCGGTCGGCGTGGTGCCCAGGTGGCAGTTCTCACAAACCGAGGATGACGGAATGTGCGCAGCCGCACCAGCTGGCGACGTTGGCGGCATGACGATGATCTTGGTGACACCCGCGAAAGTGCTGCCCGTGATGCTTTGTCCGTGACAGGCCGCGCAGTTGCTCGTGATGCCGGTATGGCTCATCAGCGAGCTGCTGAACTTCGCGCCATTGGGAACGGGCATCGTGCTGACGCTGGAGCCGGTTCCTACGTGGCAGATCTCGCAGGCCGTGGTGATCGGCATGTGGTTCACCGGTGGGCCGACTATGACGAATTTGGCCAATGGAATCGCAAAGCCCGCCACCACACTGGCGTCGTGACACTGCGCGCAATTGTTGGTCTTGCTCGGTGCGTTGGCATGGATGTTGGCCAGCGTCGGCATCACCGAGTAATCGGTCGAGGTGTGGCAGGCCGTGCACTGCGCCGTTCCCAGGAACGGGATGTGGTTCGCCGGCATGATTTCGCCCGCGAAGAACGTGGTACCGGTGTGGCACTGCGAACAGTCACCGGTGCTCGGGTGCGCCGGATCGGCCACGCTGTAGGTGCCCGCCGCCGTCTTGGGCCTTGTCTGGAAGCCCTTGTACTGGGCGCCCGCAACCATCACGCTCGGCGCAATCGGGTAGGCACTCATGCCCATCCAGACATAGTTGGTGTCGTGGCAGGCGTTGCAACCGCCGGTGATGCCGGTGTGGATTTGCGCGCCCGAGGGCGCCGGTGTGGCAAAGGCCGTGCCGGGTACGGTGAGGGTCGCATTGGCGGCGATCAGGCCCGCTGGCGTGGTGCCGGCATGGCAGGTTTCGCACGAGGTCGTCGACGGGATGTGCGCGGCCGCGCCCACCGGCGAAGTCGGCGGCATGACCACGATCTTCGTCACGCCGGCGAAGGTCGTGCCCGTGATGCTGGACCCGTGGCAGGCGATGCAGTTGCTGGTGATGCCGGTATGGCTCATCCTGGAGCCGCTGAACTTGGCGCCATCGGGCACTGGCGTGGCGGTCACGCTGGAGCCCGCGCCGACGTGGCAGGTCTCGCAGGGCGTGGTGATCGGCATGTGGTTGGCTGGTGGACCTTGAATAGCGAAGTTGGCCGCGGGAATGGCAAAGCCTGCGACCACGCTGGCGTCGTGACACTGCGCGCAGTTCGTGGTCTTGCTCGGTGCATACGCGTGGATATTCGCGAGTGTCGGCATCGCGGCATAGTCCGCTGAGGTGTGGCAGGCCGAGCACTGGGCCGTGGCCGAGGTCGGGATGTGGTTGGACGGCTTGTCCTGACCGGTGAAGAACACGGTACCGCTGTGGCACTGCGAGCAGTCTCCCGCGCTCGGGTGCGCAGCGTCGGCCACGCTGTAGGTGCCAGCTGCAGCCTTGGGTCGGGTCTGGAAGCCCCGGTACTGGGCGCCCGTGGTCAGCACGCTCGGCGCAATCGGATAGACGCCGACACCCATCCAGACATAACCGGTGTCATGGCAGGACGAGCAACCGCCGGTGATGCCGGTGTGGATTTGCGCGCCGGTCGGAGCTGGCGTGGCAAACAGCGTGCCGGGCGCGCTCTTGGTGGCATTGGCAGCAATCAGGCCGGCCGGTGTCGTGCCCGCGTGGCAGGTCTCGCACGAGGTCGTCGACGGAATGTGCGCCGCCGCGCCCACAGGTGAGGTCGGCGGCATGACCACGATCTGCGTGATGCCGATGAAACTGGAACCCGTGATGCTGGCGCCGTGGCAGGCGATGCAGTTGCTGGTGATGCCGGTGTGGCTCATCTTGGAGCCGCCGAACTTGGCGCCGTTGGGCACTGGCGTGGCGGTCACGCTGGAGCCGGCGCCGACGTGGCAGGTCTCGCAGGGCGTGGTGATCGGCATGTGGTTCGCCGGTGGGCCGACGATGACGAAGTTGGCGGCGGGAATGGCAAAGCCCGCGACCACGTTGGCGTCGTGGCACTGCGCGCAATTCGTGCTCATGCTCGGTGCGTTGGCGTGGATGTTCGCCAGCGTCGGCATCACGGCGTAATCGGTCGAGGTGTGGCAGGCCGTGCACTGCGCCGTGGCCAAAGTCGGGATGTGGTTCGCCGGCTTGTCCTGACCCGAAAAGTAGGTGGTACCACTGTGGCACTGCGAGCAGTCGCCAGCAGCAGGGTGCGTCGCGTCCGCCACGCTGAAGGTGCTGGCCGCAGCCTTGGGCCTTGTCTGGAAACCCTTGTACTGAGCGCCCGTGGTCTTCACGCTCGGACTGATCGGGTAGACGTTGACCCCCATCCAGACAAAGTTGGTGTCGTGACAACTGGAGCAGCCACCGGTGATGCCGGTGTGGATCTGCGCACCCGTGGGTGCCGGTGTGGCAAACAGCGTGCCGGGTGCGGTCTTGGTCGCGTTCGCCGCGATCAGGCCCGAAGGCGTCGTTCCCGCATGGCAGGTCTCGCACGAGGTCGTCGAGGGAATGTGCGCGCCGGCGCCGACCGGCGAAGTCGGCGGCATGACGACGATCTGGCCCACGCCGGCAAAGCTCGACCCTGTGATGCTGGACCCATGGCAGGCGATGCAGTTGCTGGTGATGCCGGTATGGCTCATCCTGGAGCCGCTGAACTTGGCGCCGTCGGGGACCGGCGCGGCGCTCACGCTGGAGCCGGCACCGACGTGGCAGATCTCGCAGGCCGTGGTGATCGGCATGTGGTTGGCTGGTGGACCCTGGATCGTGAAGTTGGCCGCGGGAATCGCAAAGCCCGCCACCACAGCGGCGTCGTGACACTGCGCGCAGTTCGTTGTCTTGCTCGGTGCGTTGGCATGGATGTTGGCCAGCGTCGGCATGGCCGCGTAATCGGTCGAGGTGTGGCAGGCCGAGCACTGCGCCGTGGCCGAAGTCGGGATGTGGTTGGCCGGTTTGTCCTGGCCCGAGAAGTAGGTCGTGCCACTGTGGCACTGTGAGCAGTCGCCGGCGCTGGGGTGCGCCGCATCTGCCACGTTGAAGGTGCCGGCTGTGGTCTTCGGTCGGGTCTGGAAGCCCTTGTACTGTGCGCCCGTGGTCATTGTGCTCGGCGCGATCGGATAAGCCGCTACACCCATCCAGACAAAGCTGGTGTCGTGGCAGGAAGAACAATTGCCGGTGATGCCGGTGTGGATCTGCACGCCCGTGGGCGCTGGCGTCGCAAAGGCCGTGCCCGGTGCGGTCTTTGTGGCGGACGCGGCGATCAGGCCGGTTGGCGTGGTGGCGAGGTGACAGGTTTCGCAGGTCGTCGTTGACGGGATGTGCGCGTTCGCGCCAACTGGCGAGGTCGGCGGCATCACAACGATCTTGGAGACGCCGACAAAGCTCGTACCCGTGATGCTCGAACCGTGGCAGGCCTCGCAGTTGCTGGTGATGCCGGTGTGGCTCATCAGCGAACCGCTGAACTTGGCGCCGTTGCCCACGGGCAGACTGGCGATGCTGGAGCCCCCACCGACGTGGCAAGTCTCACAGGCGCCGAGAGTCGGCATGTGGTTGGTCGGCAGTCCTTGAATAGAGAAGTTCGCTGCAGGGATGGCAAAGCTGGCTGCCGCCGCACCGTGGCACTGCGCGCAATTGGCCGTCGTGCTGGGCGCGTTGGCGTGGATATTGGCCAGGGTCGGCAGCACAGCGTAGTCGGTCGACGTGTGGCAGGAATTGCATTGCGCTGCTGCTGCCGTCGGGATGTGGTTCGCCGGCTTGTCTTGAGCCGTGAAAAACACGGTTCCGCTGTGGCACTGTGAGCAGTCGCCCGTGCTGGGGTGCGCCGCATCGGCCACGGTGAAGGTGCCCGCAGCCGGACCTGGCCTGGCCTGGAATCCGCGATAAGGCGCACCGGCGGTCAAGGTACTCGGCGAAATCGGATAGGCGTTCATGCCCATCCACACCGCGTTGGTGTCGTGACAGGCCGAGCAACCGCCGGTGATGCCGGCGTGGATCTGGACCCCGGTTGGCGCAGGGTTCTGGAACGCTGTCCCCGGCGCTGTCTTGGCGGCAGATGCTGCGATCAGACCCGTCGGCGTCGTCGCCAGGTGACAACTTTCGCAGGTGGTCGACGACGGGATGTGCGAGCCCGCGCCAACCGGCGAGGTCGGCGGCATGCCCACGATCTGTGCAATACCGGCAAAGCTGGCGCTCGTGCCGCTGGGGACGTGGCAGGAAACGCAGTTGCTGGTGATGCCGGTGTGGCTCATGAGTGAGCCGCTGAATCGGGCGCCGTTCACCACAGGCAGGCTGGCGATGCTGGAGCCTGAGCCGACGTGGCAGGACTCGCACGACACGGTGGTCGGAATGTGGTTGGCAGGCAAACCGACAATCGA
>CAIKVZ010000150.1 GCA_903830985.1 uncultured beta proteobacterium | reverse complement strand
TGGCTGCGGCGCGCGCCTTGTCGATCACGTTCTTCATGTCGTGCGGCGCGAGGAACTGGCCCTTCTTGATGTTCACCGGCTTGCCGCTTTGCGCTACGGCGCGGATGAAGTCGGTCTGGCGGCACAGGAAGGCGGGCGTCTGCAGCACGTCGACCACGCTGGCCACCTGGGCGATCTGCTCCTCGGAGTGGATGTCGGTGAGCACCGGCAGGCCGAGCTCGCGCTTCACCTTGGCCAGGATCTCAAGCCCTTTGTCGATGCCGGGGCCGCGAAAGGTGGCGCCGCTGGAGCGGTTCGCCTTGTCGAAGCTGCTCTTGAAGATGAAGGGAATGCCCAGCGCCGAAGTGATTTCCTTGTGCGTGCCGGCCGTGTCCATTTGCAACTGCTCGGACTCGATCACGCAGGGGCCTGCGATCAAAAAAAACGGCTGCTCCAGCCCGATGTCAAAGCCGCAAAGCTTCATGCTGTCACCTCCGATGCTGTTGCAGGACGCCGTCCGTGATGCGTCGGTGCCCCGGTGGCATTCGCCGTAACGTCGATCCCCAGCAGGCTGGGGCCCCTCGCCGCGTAGCTCATGCCACCACCTTTGCAGCGGCCTGATGCTCCAGCGCCGCCTTGACGAAGGCATTGAACAGTGGGTGCCCATCCCAGGGGGTGGACTTGAACTCGGGGTGGAACTGCACGCCGATGAACCAGGGGTGCACGGCCTTGGGCAGTTCGACGATTTCGGTCAGGTGTTCGCGCTGCGTCAGCGCCGAGATCACCAGACCCGCCTGGCGCAACTGGTCCAGGTAGTTCACGTTGGCCTCGTAGCGATGGCGGTGCCGCTCGGTCACCACGTCGCCGTAGATCTCGTGCGCCAGGGTGTTCGGTGCCACGTCCGAGCTCTGCGCGCCCAGGCGCATGGTGCCGCCCAGATCGGAACTGGCGTCGCGCGTCTTGATGCTGCCGTCTGCGTCCTTCCACTCGGTGATGAGTGCGATCACCGGGTTCGGGCTGTCGGGCTCGAACTCGGTGCTGTTCGCGTCCTTCAGGCCGGCCACATGGCGCGCAAATTCGATGGTCGCCACTTGCATCCCCAGGCAGATCCCCAGGTAAGGCACCTTGTTCTCGCGCGCAAAGCGCGCAGCACTGATCTTGCCTTCGATGCCGCGTTTGCCAAAGCCCCCAGGCACCAGCACGGCGTCGTACTGCGACAGCTGCGAGGCGTTTTCCGGTGTCATGGTTTCGGAGTCGATGTAGCCGATCTTCACGCGCACATGGTTCTTCATGCCGGCGTGGCGCAGGGCTTCGTTGAGCGACTTGTAGGAGTCGCTCAGGTCGACGTATTTGCCCACCATGGCGATCTTGACCTCGCCCTGCGGGTGCTCGGTTTCAAACACCAGGTCGTCCCAGCGTTTCAGGTTGGCCGGCGGCGTATTCAGGCGCAGCTTGTCGCAGATCAGCCCGTCCAGTCCCTGCTCGTGCAGCATGCGCGGCACCTTGTAGATCGTGTCCACGTCCCACATGGAGATCACGCCCCATTCGGCCACGTTGGAGAACAGCGAGATCTTGGAGCGCTCTTCCTGCGGAATGGGCCGATCGGCGCGGCACACCAGGGCGTCGGCCTGGATGCCGATTTCGCGCAGCTGCTTGGCCGTGTGCTGGGTCGGCTTGGTCTTGAGTTCACCGGCTGCGGCAATCCAGGGCACATAGCTCAGGTGCACGAAGGCCGTGTTGTTGGGGCCGAGCTTGAGGCTCATCTGGCGCACGGCTTCGAGAAAGGGCAGGGACTCGATGTCGCCCACGGTGCCGCCGATCTCGACGATCGCCACGTCCACGCCGTCGGGCGTGTCAAAACCGGCGCCGCGTTTCACGAATTCCTGGATCTCGTTGGTGACGTGCGGAATGACCTGCACGGTCTTGCCCAGGTAGTCGCCGCGGCGTTCTTTCTCCAGCACGCTCTTGTAGATTTGCCCGGTCGTGAAGTTGTTGGTGCGCTTCATCCGCGTGGTGATGAAGCGCTCGTAGTGGCCCAAGTCCAGATCGGTCTCGGCACCGTCATTGGTGACGAAAACCTCGCCATGCTGAAACGGCGACATGGTGCCCGGATCAACGTTGAGGTAGGGATCGAGCTTGATCAGGGTGACCTTGAGGCCGCGCGATTCGAGTAGCGCAGCGAGAGAGGCGGAGGCGATTCCCTTGCCCAGGGAAGACACCACACCGCCGGTGACGAAGACAAATTTGGTCATGTCCTGAGTCGGGTTTGAAGCCCGAGAGGTGGGAAACGACGATTATATGTGCGCCCCCACATTAGCTTGGGGCGGACGGCGCTGAGGCCCGCAGCTCCAAGCCTGCCTGCGCAGGCTTGGACGGGCCGAAGGGGCGCGTGCCTCTGGTACCGCCACGTGGGGCGTGCGGCGAAGGGGCGCGTGCCTCTGGTACCGTCACGTGGGGCGTGCGCTGAAGAGGCGCGTGCCTCTGGCAGCCACGCTTGCCTCTTGGTTGGCGCGCTTTGCAGGTATATTGCCTGGCATGAATGAACTGAGCGGAAAACACATCGTGCTGGGTCTCACCGGCGGCATTGCCTGCTACAAGGCGGCCGAATTGTGCCGTGCGCTGGTGAAGGAGGGGGCCACGGTACAGGTGGTGATGACGGCTGCGGCGCAGCAATTCATCACTCCGGTGACCATGCAGGCCCTGTCCGGGCGTGCGGTGGTCGACTCGCAGTGGGACGCGCGCGAGCCGAACAACATGGCGCACATCAACCTGAGCCGCGAGGCCGATGCCATCCTCGTCGCGCCGTGCAGCGCCGACTTCATGGCCAAGCTGTTGCATGGCAGCGCCGACGAACTGCTCAGCCTGCTGTGTCTGGCGCGCCCGATCGACCGGGTGCCTTTGCTGCTGGCGCCAGCCATGAACCGCGAAATGTGGGCGCACCCTGCCACGCAGCGCAACGTGGCGCAACTGCGTGCCGACGGCGCCACCGTTCTCGACGTGGGGCAGGGTGAGCAGGCCTGCGGCGAGACCGGTGACGGGCGCATGCTCGAAGCCGAGGAATTGCTGGCCGACCTGATCGCCTTTTTCAGCGCCAAGACGCTGTTGGGCCAGCACGTGCTGGTCACGGCCGGACCCACCTATGAGGCCATCGACCCGGTGCGCGGCATCACGAATCTGAGCAGCGGCAAGATGGGCTTTGCCATCGCCCGCGCGGCGCGCGAGGCCGGTGCCACGGTAGAACTGGTGGCCGGCCCGGTGAGTCTTGCCACGCCGCGCGGCGTGACGCGCCACGATGTGCGCTCGGCGCGCGACATGCTGAGTGCTACGCTGGCGTTGGCGCACGACGCCACGGTGTTCGTCGCCACGGCCGCGGTGGCCGACTGGCGCCCCGCCACCTCAGCCGAACACAAGATCAAGAAGGACGGCAGCGGACAAGCGCCGGAACTTTGCTTTGTGGAGAACCCGGACATCCTGGCCACGGTGGCCAAAATGCCGCGCGCCCTGCGCGGTGATCTGTTCTGCGTGGGTTTTGCCGCCGAGAGCCAGGACCTGCTGGCCAACGCAAGGGCGAAACGACTGCGCAAGGGCGTGCCGCTGCTGGTGGGCAACATCGGCCCGGCCACCTTTGGCCAGGACGACAACGCCCTGCTGCTGGTGGATGAGCGCGGTTCGCAGGAACTCCCCCATGCCTCCAAGCGCTTGCTGGCGCGCCAGCTGATCGCCGACATCGCGCGCCGTCTGGCGACCCGAGGACAAACTTACCACCACTCCCCATGAAAATCGACGTGAAGATCATCGACCCGCGCATGGTCGATCAACTGCCCGCCTATGCCACGCCGGGCAGCGCCGGACTGGACCTGCGCGCCTGCCTGGACGCGCCGCTCACGCTGGCGCCCAATGCCTGGCAGCTGGTGCCCACGGGCATCGCCATTTACCTGAATGATCCGGGCTATGCCGCACTGATCCTGCCGCGCTCCGGGCTGGGCCACAAGCACGGCATCGTGCTGGGCAATCTCGTGGGCCTGATCGACAGCGACTACCAGGGGCAGCTGATGGTGAGCGCCTGGAACCGCAGCAACGTGGCGTTCACGATCGCGCCCATGGAACGCATCGCGCAGCTGGTCGTCGTCCCGGTGGTGCAGGCGCAGTTCAACGTGGTGAGCGAGTTCCCGGCCAGCGAGCGCGGCGAAGCCGGCTACGGGTCAACGGGGAAGCACTGAAAGGTTATTGGGGTCAGACGCCAATTTTGCTGCAGCAAAAATTGGGGTCAGACCCCAATAACTGACCCCAATAACTGATTGAGCTTGCGGAATTTCAGTGCAACAGCGAGCCACCCGCCGCCCGCGGCTGCACCTTGAAAAAACCGGTGCCGGCCGAGCCGCGCCCCACCTCGTCTTCGGTGGCTTCGCGCACGGATTCGAGCTTCAGGCTCAGGCGGATCGCGATGCCGGCCAGCGGGTGGTTGCCGTCCAGCACCACGTGCTCGGGGTAGATGTCGGTGACGGTGTAGAACAGTTCCACCGGCGCGTCCGGGCAGGCGCCCGCAGGCAGGGCGCCTCCCTCGAAGGTCATGCCTTCTTCCAGTTCCTTGGGGAAGGCATCACGGGCGCCCAGGAAGATCAGCTGGTCGTTGAAATCGCCAAAGGCTTCTTCCGGTTCCAGGTGCAGATCGAGTTCGGCACCGGCTTCCAGACCCAGCAGGGCGGACTCGATTTTCTCCAGCAAATCGTCGCCGCGCACCAGAAACTCCACGGGCTCCACCAGCACGTCGAGTTCATCGCCCAGCGTGTCCTTGAGCGTCCAGGTCAGTGCCACCACACATTGTTCAGTTACTTTCATGCGGCGATTGTCGCAGTTTGCCGGTCATGGCGATGGGCTCGCGCTCAGAATTGCCCGTTCGCCTGCAGCCACAACCTGGGGTTTTTGTTCACGCTGGCCGGTTCCCCTTTCGGCTGGCCGCCGCTGGTGCGCCAGGCCAGCGCCGCGCGCAATTGCACGGCACCGTATTGCGCGTTCAGGCCCAGTCCGGCACCGGCCAGGGTGCGCAAATTTTCTCCCGCAGCGTAAGGATTGTGGTTCAAGCGCACCGAGCCGGTGTCGTAGAAGGCCAGGGCTTGAAGGCTGGGCGCAAAGCTGTGGCGCAATTCGAGGTTGATCATCCAGCCCTCGTCGCCCGAAGCCTCACCCTGCGGGTAGGCGCGCACGCCGTTGGCGCCACCCAGTGAAAATTTCTCTGACGAGTTCAGGTTGGTGCTCGCCTGTTGACCGGACAGCGTCAGCGCCAATGCGTCCCTTTCGCCCAGACCTTGCAGCCGGTTCAGGTTGTAGCTCAGGCGTCGGAATGCGCCATTGCTCTGGGCGGAAGTGCGGTCAATCGCCAGCGATGCCGCGTCCATGGCGAGCTCGCCGGCCACGATCGAGACATCGAACGTGCTCACACCCGAGCCCCAAAAAGCATCTTCGTGGCTGCCGGTCAGGCCCAGGTTGACGAGGTGCACCTGCTTGCTCACGGCGACCACGGGGGCGCCGGTTTCATCCTCCAGCGCCTTGGCCTCCCAGGTTAGCGCGGCCGTGACTTTGGTCGACAGGCTGCGCAGCACAGGGTAGGTCGCGTAGACGCTGCTGTTGCTGGCGCTGCCCTGTGCCAGCAGGGATGCAAACTCGCGTCCCAGGCTGTAACGCGTGTCGGCGTAGGCCAGGCCCAACTTGAAGCCGCTGGCCCCCAACGGCAGCTGGTAGGCCAGGCGTGCGTAGTGCATCTCCTGATCGCTGACCAGGGCGCGCAGGCTGAGCTGGTCGCCGATGTGCAGCGGGCTGTTCAGCGCCAGGGCCGCGTCCAGGCGCTGCTCACCGGTGTAGCGGCTGCCGTAGTTGTCCAGCGCCAGATTGGCGCTGTAGGCCTGGGCCGGATCGAGTTCGATCACCAGGTCGGAGGTTCCCACGCTGGCGCCTGGCTGCAGCGTGGCACGGGCGGCGCCCACGCCGGGTATGTCCGACAGCAGCAACAGTGCGCGGTCCACGGGCGTGCCCCGCACGGCGTCGCCGCTGCGGATCTCGCCCAGATAGCGCTTGGCCTGGGCATCGGACAGCCCCGACTGGTTTTGCAGCAGCGTTTCCCCCACAAAGCCGGGCATCACCCGGATGACGACGACACCGTCCTTCACCTCCTGGGCCGGCAGATAGGCGCGCGCCACAACATAGCCGTGCTCGCGGTAGTAGGCTGTGATGCGCGCGGCACCGGCGTCGAGTTCGGCCAGTGTGTGCTCGGCGCCCACCAGGTTGGCCGTCAGCGCTTCCAACTCGGCCACCGGGACCGCGTCATGGTTGCCGGCGATGTAGATGGCTTTCACGTCGACGCGTAGCCCTTCGTCGCCGCTGATCGGCTCCGTGACCGGCGCCGCACCGCGCAAGGGCGCGACCGCGTGGGGTATGTGCAGTTCGGGCTGTCGTTGCAGCTCACGGCTGGTTTGTCCGGCGTCGGGGACGATGGGCGCGGCGGCCACAGCCAAAGCTGACAGCAGACCCGCGCTCAGTGCACAGAGGGTAAAAGTGGGATGTGATGCTTGCATGGTTGGGCTATTCGTCGTTGTTTTTCAGGCTGTGGTAGTTGGTGCGTTCGTCGGCGCGCGCGAGCTCGTCGGGCAGCTTCATGCCGCCGTCGCGGATCCTGACCATGCTGGCAAGCCGGGCCAGGGAAACCGTTTTGCGTTCGACTTCCAAGCCCGTGTTGAGTGGGAACTGGCCCGAGGTGTCAGAACTGCTGGCGCTGCGCGTCCCGTCCAGGCTGTCGATGAAGCTGGAAACCATGCCCGCATCGGGACGCAAGACGCTGACCGTCCTGGCAGGGCCGCTTGGGCTGATGCTTGCGGTGATGCCCTGGGGTTGCTGCACAGCGTAGTTGGCAGCGTCTGACCCGCTCAAGCCAAAGCCGCTCACCGTCACGGCCTTGGCGGTGCCGGCGTTGCTGTCGGTGAACACGCCGCTGCCAGGGCCTTGCACGGCAACGCTGTCGCCAGCCAGCGCAGCCACTGCAGCCGTGCCGGTCAGCGTTGCCGCCGTGGTGCCGTCGTAGACCTTGTTGGCAGCACCCACACCCGTGACGGGCAGGTTGGCCGGTGTGATGTCGGCCGTGCTGGTGGCGGTGCTGTTGGCCGTGTAGTTGGCGGCCGACGCGCCGCTCAAGCCCAGGCCAATCGCGGTGATGGTCTTGGCCGAGCCCACATTCTTGTCGTCAAAGCTGGCCGTGCCGCCGCTCACGCTGACGTCGTCGGAGCCGATCACGCCCACGAGTGAGCGCGCCGTGATGCTGGCCGCCGTCGTGCCGTCGTAGACCTTGTTGGCACCCTGCACGCTGAGGGTCAGCGGCGCCTGAAGAATGCGCAGCACGCCGTCCACCATGAGACTGAAGTCGTAGTTGGTGGCCACCAGGCTGCCGGCGCCGGCGCTGATCACTGCGTTGCCGACGTTGGTGCCGGGCCCAGCCAGTGTGGTGGCGCTGCCCGTGCCCGTGAGGCCGGCTGCAGTGCTGGCGCTCTCGCCGTGCACGAAGCCGCTCAGCGTCGTGCCCAAGCTGGGGTTGGCGCTGCCGTAGACGCGGCTGGCGTCGTTCGCTGTGACCGACAGCGGGGCTTTGCTGATGTTCGCTATTGCAGTGCTCGAAGCCGGCACGCTGTAGTTGGCCGCCAGGCCGCCATGGCCA
>CAIKVZ010000149.1 GCA_903830985.1 uncultured beta proteobacterium | reverse complement strand
GCATGGCGTGGGGCG
The DNA here is from genome assembly GCA_903830985.1 of uncultured beta proteobacterium. Classification (GTDB taxonomy): domain Bacteria; phylum Pseudomonadota; class Gammaproteobacteria; order Burkholderiales; family Burkholderiaceae_C; genus CAIKVZ01. Next base: position 2,252 of record CAIKVZ010000149.1, on the reverse strand, counting down.
TGACCTTCAAGGTCGTCCCGGCCGTGACCGGAGTCACCGTCGCCACCCGCTCACCCTGCACGCGGATGTAGAAAGTTTCGGACAAATCCAGCAGCGCACCGATGTTGTCCATGGTGATGAGCGAGGGGCGGCTCTGTATGCGCGCGTCGCCCTTGGTTTCCATGACGCGAATCTGGCCCAACAGGTAGTCGCCCGCGTCCACAATCAGCGAAGTCGGGTTCACTACACTGCCGTTCAGACTGCGCACCACCGACAAGGAGCCTGCCGCCGGTGTGGACGTCAAGGCGCCGAAACCCATGGCCGTCCCCCCGCTGCGTGAGCCCCAGCTGATGCCCAGTTCCTTGGTGCGGTCGGTGTTCACATCGATGATCATGGCTTCAATTTCGATCAGTGCGGTCGCCACATCGAGTTGTTCGATCAGGGAGCGGTAGATCGGCATGCGCTCCGGCGTATCCTGGATGATCAAGGCGTTGAGCCGCGGGTCGGCCTGCACCGTGGGCTGGCTGCCCACCTGTCCCATCGGGGTGTCTGCTGCGGCCGTTCGGCCAGCCGCCGCAGACCCAGGCGCTGCCCCCGTGCTGTCCCTGGTGACGGCCAGGGCGTTTGCCAAGGGAGCCGCCGCAGCATTGGGCGCCTCGTTGGCGCTGCCCAGCCGACCCTGGCCACCGATCAGGCCCCGAAGAATCGTGGCCAGTCCCGGTATGTTGATCTGACGATCCCGGTACAGAATGGTCCGGTCATCGGCCGCGGCGTTGCGCAGGCGAAAAACGGCGGCCTGCTGGGCACTGCCGGAACTCGGCAGCCCGCGCACGGTGGACTCGATCAGATTCACATAGCTGGGCGGACCCGACACCAGCACCACACCCTGCGCCGCCAACTCACCCCAGCCAAAGCGGGCATCCAGCACACCCAGGTCGGTGAGTGCCTTGCGCAAACTGGCGACGTTGCCACCGCGCGGCACAATGCTGCGCGTGGTCAGGTCGCTGGCCCTGCTGACAAACAGCGTGCCGGCGTGGGTATACCAAACGAAGCCATAGACACCGGCCAACTTGGTCATGAACTCGGTCGGACTGGCGGTTGTGAACTTGCCGTTGACGGCGCCCGTGATACCGGGGGCAACGCTCAACGAGAGGCTGAAGCTGCCGGCAAAATCGGCCAGCACGGCTTCCAGTTTCTGGTTGTCCGCAAAATGACTGTAGGGCGCCTCCGGCCAGGGCACAGGTCCCGCGTGCAGCGCGCCGCCGCCCAGCATCAGCCCGGCCAGCATGGCGCTGCGCAGCAACGGCCCGGCGGCAAACCGCTTGGGTATCGGCAAGCGTTGCGCTTGCAGGGGAATAGGTTTTTTCATGAGTGACATACCGTACTTTTTTCAGGAGAGCATCAAACGGGCTTCATGGGCACAGGCACTGGCCCAGAAGGGCAGCACATTGACAAAATCCGCCAACGCCGCTTCCACCGTCTCGGCCGAGGCGTCGGCGGGCAGCGTCTGCTGCAGCAACAAAGACTTCGCGCGTTCATCCAGACACAGGCTGCTGGCGTGTTGCTGCAACAGGCCCGCACTCAAACCCGTCAGCCGTTCCAGTACTTCGTCGGTGACGGCATCGTAGTAGCGGCCCCCCAGGGACAGCAATTGCGCCGTCAGCGCCACGCGCTTGTGGCTGGCGCTGTGCAAGTGCACCCGGTACTTCTGATCGAAAGTGAGTGTCAGCCGGCCGTCACTGCGCAAGTCCTTGGCCGGTATGCCGCGGCGCGTCATGAAAGCCAGGATGGCCGCATGGGCCTCGGGAGCGCTGGTACTGACAGTGTTCATTTGTTATTCCTTGTCCCTGGAAATTTCCTGCACCAAACGCAATACCTGGGCCACCGCTTCGATCAACTCGGAGGGGATGTACTGGTCCAGCTGCGCGGTGTCCATCAACTGGTGCGCCAAGGGAATGTTCTGCAGCACCGGAACACCCGCCTCACGCGCCGCCACCACCATGCGCGCCGCCAGGGCGCCTTCGCCCTTGGCCAGCACCATCGGCAGCGGCGTCTTGTCCTTGTCGTAATAAATCGCGATGGCCAGGTGGGTTGGATTGGTCACCAACACGGTGGCCTTGCGGGCGCTGTTCACGGCGCCTTCCTGCATCATTTCCTGATGCAGGTGCTTGCGCTGGTGCTTGATGTGCTGGTCGCCCTCGGCCTCTTTGTATTCCTGCTTGATCTCATCCTTGCTCATCATCAGGCCCTTCACATGCTGGTGGCGCTGCCAG
>CAIKVZ010000148.1 GCA_903830985.1 uncultured beta proteobacterium | reverse complement strand
TGCGCATCAGCGGCCTGATGGCCAGCCTGTACGGGCAACGCGCGCTGCGCAACGAGGTTCGGGTGCATGACGGCGTGGAAATGACGCCCCAAAGCCTGATGTTCGATTCGACCCTGGCGGACACGACCGGGACGGGGGACCACAGCGAAGCCACGGAATACCTGGTGCTGGCGGGGCAGACCTGGGCCCTCTCGACGCGCGCCCGCAGTAACGGCCTGTCGCCTTCTATCAAGGACAGCTCGCTCGTGATTGCGCTGGGCGGCGGTGGCATGACCTTGCTGATGACTCTGATCGCCTGGATGCTGGTGACGCGGCGCGAGCGCGCGCTGGCGCTCGCCACCGACATGACGGCCGAACTCAGGGAGGTCAAGGACCGGCTGGAACTGATCCTGGACACCAGCCCCGACGGCGTGGTGCTGAGCCGCTGGAAGGGTGGCATCGTTACCGATGTGAATCTGCGCTTCACCTCCCTGACCCAGTTCGAGCGCGAGGATATCGTGGGCCACCTTGTCACCGATATCGGCCTGTGGTCCGATCCGCAGGCACTGCAAAAATTCATCGCCATCGTGCGCGCCAAAGGTGAGTGCGAGAACTTTGAAGCAGAGTTCAGGCTGAAGGACGGCAGCTTGGTCGTCTGCCTGGTATCAGGCAAAAAGTTCCTGATCGGCGGCGTCCCGCACCTGTTGAGCATCGCGCGCGACATCAGCGAGCGCAAGCAGATTGAGCTGCGCATGGAGCACATGGCACAGCACGACCCGCTCACCGAATTGCCCAATCGCGCCCTGTTCTTTGACCGCCTGCAACAAGAGCTGGAGCACGCCAGGCGCGACGGCACGCGTCTGGCGCTGATGTTCATCGACCTGGACCACTTCAAGGACGTGAACGACACCTGGGGGCACGCCGTGGGCGACCTGTTGTTACAGAAAGTGGCCACGCGCATCAGCGCCTGTCTGCGCCAGTCCGACACCGTGGGGCGCATCGGCGGCGACGAATTTGTCGTGCTGCTGCCGCTGATCAGGGACGACGGCGATGTGCTCGGGGTGGCCATGAAGATCCGCCAGGCCCTGGATCAGGTCTTCAATCTGCGCGACGACCTGAGCCTGCACATTTCCTGCAGCAACGGCATCGCCACCTTCCCCGAGCATGGCAGCGACGAAATCGAGCTGTCCAAGAACGCCGACGCCGCCATGTACCTGGCCAAGCAGAGCGGGGGCAACCGGGTGGAGATTTACTCACCCGCGCCGTGAAAGCTCAGCCCCGGCCCAGGCCAATGGGTGCGGGCGCCTGCATCACGATGCGGCTGAACAATCGGTCGTAGATCGGATCGCGCGGGTACTTTCCGGTGAGCGGATCGCAATTGGTGGCAAAGGCCGCGTCCAGTTCCTTCCAGTCGGACTCGCCCAGCACCCGCTGCGCGGCGGGCAGGATCAGGGTTTCTTCCAGCCGCATGTGCTCGAGGTAGAAGTCGAGGTAGCGCTTCGTGGCGGAATCAAAGGCAGGTCGGCGGGCATCGCCGACCAGTTCCCAAGCCAGCAGCAGATGCTGCAATTCGCGCACCGCAGACTCGCCGCGCGCATGGTCTTTCTCCAGCCGCGCGATCACTTCGCGGGTCTCGGGCGCGAGACGCGCCACCGGGGGGAACAGCAGCTCCGATTCCTTGGTGTGGTGCAGACGCTCGGGAAACTCGTCGATGTAGAACAGCATGGCGCGCAGCACGTCGAAAAAATTCTCCGGTTCGTTGCCCGGTCCGCGCTCGACCATCATGCGCAGCGAGCGCAACATGGCAGACAGGGTGTCGTGCTCGTCATGGATGATTTTGATGCTTATGTGGACCATGTCTGTCTCCTGGTATGTCTTGGGCGAATCCGTGATGCGGTGCTACTTGTAGATCTTTTTCAGCAACTGTATCAGCGTCTTTCGTTCCTCCGGACTCAAATCAGCGGTCGCCTTCTGCTCCAGATCGGACGCGGTCTTCTCCGCGACGCGCATCAACTCCAGGCCGGCCTGCGTCGGGTGCAGGCCCATGGCCCGGCCGTCGTGCGGATGCGGGCGCCGGCATAGCCAGCCCCGCCGTTCCATGGCCTTCAACATGCCGACCAGATTCGGCGCCTGCATGCCCAGCGTGGCGCACAGCTGGCGCGAAGTCACACCCGGATTGTGAACCACGAGCGACAGCACAGAAAAATCCACGGGGCGCAGATCGTAGACCGCCATGCGCGGCAGGAATTCTCCGATGATGACCAGGGCCGCGCGCCGCGCGTTGTAACCCATCAGGGTTTCCAGGTAGCGGGTGTTCACCCTTGTGACGGGCGCATCGGGCGGCGGGCTGACAGTCTCGGCCAAACTGGGGCTCTTCTTCATCCGGATCTCAGGTATTGGCGGTGCATACCGCGCATTGTGCCGTGATGGTCGTGATCAGCATGTCAAATTCGGGCAGCACGCGCGTGACCAGCACCGCCGGCGTGCGCCAGCGCGGCAAGCTGGTGTCGCCGGCCGCGGCCGCGATGCGCGTCCATGCCCAGCCCAGCAAGGCCAATGCCAGCAGGCGCAGATAGTCGTCGGCGACCCGGTAGGGCAAAGCCGGATCGGCCTTGGACGCCTGCACCAGGGTCTGTGTGAGCTGGTTCAGCTCGGCAAAGCGGCGCAAGGCGGCGGCATCGGCGTCGCGGCTCAGATCGAGCTCGACGTCGATTTCGCGCAGCATGAGGGCCAGCGCAGTGCCGCCGTCGGGCAGCACCTTGCGCACCAGCAGGTCGATCGCCTGGATCTCGTTCGTCCCCTCGTAGATCATGGCCACGCGCGCATCGCGCACGATCTGCTCCACGCCCCATTCGCGCACATAGCCGTGGCCACCGAACACCTGCAGGCATTCGCTGGCGCCGTAGAAGGCCTGGTGCGTGAGCGCCGCCTTGAGCACCGGCGTGGCCAGGGCGCACCAGCGCTGTGCGGTGTCGCGCTTCAAGGGATCGGGGTGCTGTTGCGCCTTGTCGAGCGCAAGGGCCGTGCGGTAGGCCAACACGCGCGCGCCGTCGATCCAGACACGCTGCGTGTCCAGCAGGCGCTGCATCGCGGGGTGCAGGATGATCAGGTCGGACGCCTGGCTGGCGTCACGCGGTCCGGGCGCACGCATTTGCCGGCGCTCGCGGGCGTAGGCATCGGCCTTTTGCCAGGCGGCTTCCAGCAGGCCCACGCCCTGGAGTGCCACGTGCAGGCGCGCCGCGTTCATCATCAGGAACATGGCATTGAGGCCGCGGTTCGGCTCGCCGATGAGCCAGCCCGTGGCGTCTTCAAAACGCATGGCGCAGGTGGGGCTACCGTGCAGGCCCATCTTCTCCTCGATGCGGTCGCAATGCACGGCGTTGCGGCTACCGTCGGGCATCACTTTGGGCGCGAGAAACAGCGACAGGCCCTTGGGACCGGCGGGGGCCTCTGGCAGGCGCGCCAGCACCAGGTGCACGATGTTGTCGCTCAGGTCGTGCTCGCCGCCCGAGATGAAGATTTTGCTGCCGTTCAGCAGGTAGCTGCCGTCGTTCTGCTCCACGGCGCGGGTGCGCACCTGGCCCAGGTCGCTGCCGGCATGGGCCTCGGTCAGGCACATGGTGGCCAGCCATTCCCCCGTGGCAACCTTCTCCAGGTAGCGCGATTGCAGTTCTTCACTGCCGTGGTGCTTGATGCATTCGTAAGCGCCGTGCAGCAGTCCCGGCGCCATGGTCCAGCCGTGGTTCGCGCCGCTGAGCTGCTCGAACAGCACGGCCTCGAGCACGGCCGGCAGTCCCTGGCCGCCGTCCTCAGTGGCACAGGCCAGCGCCGGCCAGCCGTTGCGCCAGAAGGCCTGGTAGGCATCCCTGAAGCCGGGCGGCGTCGTGACGACGCCGTCCAGCCACTTGCAGCCCACCGTGTCGCCCACACCCTGCAGCGGCGCCACGACTTCGGCGACGAACTTGCCGGCCTCGTCCACCACCTGGCGCAGCAGCTCGGCGTCGACCTCGGCAAAGCCCGCCAGGGCCTGCAACTGGTCCGGCGCCTTCAGCACCTCGTGCAGGATGAAATGGATGTCGTCCAAGGGGGGCTGGAAATTCATGGTGTGGATCTTTGATTTGTCATTGCGAGGAGGCTTGCCGACGCGGCAATCCAGGTATTTTGTGGTTCTCCGGCATGGACTGCCGCGGCCTTCGGCCTCGCAGTGACGAGGGGTTTTTCCACGGAACGTGGCCCGCTACCGGAAAGCGTCATCACGCCGCCTTTGGCCGCGAGGCCCCTGGGCCGTGGCGGGACGCGGCAGTCCATGGCACCGAATCCGTCATTGCGAGCGCAGCGAAGAAATCCATGTTGTTCATAACGTCATTGCGAGGAGGCCTGCCGACGCGGCAAATGGATTGCCACGCCGCTGGCGCGGCTCGCAATGACGGCGGTGGTTTATCGCCAGTGCGCAGTTTGCGCAGCCGCAAACGCGCTCCTCGCAATGACGAGGTGGTGCCATCACGCCGCCTTCTTGCGCGCGGCGCCCAGGTAGGTGTCGATGACGCGGGCATCGGTGGCCAGATCGGAGGCCGGGCCTTGCAGCACGATCTCGCCCATCTCCAGCACATAGCCGTAGTCGGCGGTCTCCAGCGCGGCGCGGGCGTTCTGTTCCACCAGCAGGGTGGTGACGCCGGTCTTGCGCAGGCCCTCGATGGTGCGAAAGATCTCCTTCACGATCAGCGGCGCCAGGCCCAGGCTGGGCTCGTCGAGCATGAGCAGGCTGGGGCGCGACATCATGGCGCGGCCCACGGCCAGCATCTGGCGCTCGCCGCCCGACAGGGTGCCGGCGAGTTGCGGGCGCCGCTCCTTCAGGCGCGGGAACAGCTCATACACCACGTCGATCTGCTCACGCCACTGTTTGTTCTTGATGCGCACCTGACGGAAGGCACCCAGCACCAGGTTGTCTTCCACCGTCATGCTGCCGAACAGCTCGCGCCGCTCGGGCACCAGGGCGATGCCCAGCATGACGCGCTCTTCCAGCGTCAGCGTGGTCAGGTTCTTTCCCTGGAACTCGATCGCGCCGCGCGCCGGCAGGATGCCCATCAGGGTGTTGAGCAGCGTCGACTTGCCGGCGCCATTGGGGCCGATGACGGTGATCACGCTGCCCTTGGCGGCCTGCAGGCCCACACCGTGCAGCACTTCGGCGCGGCCGTAGCCGGCGCGCAGGTCCTGGACCTTGAAGAAAGGAGTTTCCATGTTCGCGCTTTCTAGTGTTCCGTGCCGAGGTAGGCGGCGCGCACCTGCGGGTTGTTCTGGACCTCTTCCGGTGTTCCCTGCGTCAGCAGCGTGCCGAATTCCATCACCACCAGGTGGTCGCACACGTCCATCACCAGGTCCATGTCGTGCTCCACCAGCAGGATGCTCATGCCCTCGCTGCGCAGCTGGCGCAGCACGCCGGCCAAGCCCTGCTTCTCCTTGTGGCGCAGTCCGGCAGCGGGCTCGTCGAGCAGCAGCAGCGCCGGGTCCGAGCACAGGGCACGGGCGATTTCCATGAGGCGTTGCGGCCCCATGGCGAGGTTGCCGGCCTGCTCGTGCAGGTAGGCGCCCATGCCGATGCGCTCCAGCTGCTTCTGCGCTTGCGCAAACAGCTGCTTCTCTTCCTCCCGGTTGAGCCGCGCCATGGCGGATGCCACGCCCTTGGCGCCGCGCAGGTGCGCGCCCAGTGCCACGTTCTCCAGCACCGTCATGTCGGGGATCATCTTCACGTGCTGGAAGGTGCGCGACATGCCGCGCGCCGCGATCTCGCGCGATTTCAATCCGCTGATGGCCTGGCCGCGAAACAGCACGCGTCCGGTGGTGAGCGCGGCCACGCCCGTGATCAGGTTGAAGGTGGTGGACTTGCCCGCGCCGTTGGGGCCGATGAGTCCCACGATCTGCCCGGCATGGATCTGAAAGCTGATGTCGTTCACGGCCGTGAGCCCGCCAAACTGTTTGCGGATCTTCTGCACGTCGAGCACCAACTCGCCCGTTGCCGGCTTCGCTCGTTCAGCCAGCGCCGCCACATTCGGCCAGTCGAGCCGGCGCGGCGCGCGCGGCAGGCGACGGTCCACCAGCGACCACAGGCCGTTGGGCAGGAATTTGAGCGTGAGCACCAGCACGATGCCAAAGACGATGGTCTCGTAGCTGCCGCTGGTGCCGATCAGCATGGGCAGCAGCACCTGCAACTGGTCTTCCAGCAGCTTGGTCAGGAGCGCGCCGATGACGGCGCCCCAGACATGGCCCACGCCGCCGACCACGGTCATGAACAGGTACTCGATGCCCATCTTCAGGCCAAAGGGCGAGGGGTTGATGGAACGCTGGAAATGCGCGAACAGCCAGCCCGACACCGAGGCCAGCAGGGCCGCGATGACGAAGATGATGATCTTGTAGCGCAGCGTGTTCACGCCCATGGCCTCGGCCATCTGCGTGCCGGTGCGCAACGAGCGCATGGCGCGGCCCGGGCGCGAGTCCAGCAGCTGCAGGATCGCCAGCGCTGCGGTCAGCAGCACGCCCCAGGCCAGCAGGAAGAAGCCCCGGCCCTGCCCGATGTCGAAGCCAAAGATCGACAGGCCCGGTATGCCCAGCAGACCGTCGTACTTGCCCAGCGCGTCCAGGTTGCCCATGACGTAGTACAGCGACAGTCCCCAGGCGATGGTGGCCAGCGGCAGGAAGTGGCCCGACATGCGCAGCGTGATGCCGCCCACGACCAGCGCCGACACGCCCGTGATGGCCAGGCCGATGAACAGCGTGAGCCAGGGCGAGAGTCCCGTGTTCAGCGTGATCCAGGCCGTGGCGTAGGCACCGATGCCGACAAAGGCCGCCTGGCCGAAGGAGGTCAGACCGGCGACGCCGGTGAGCAGCACCAGACCCAGACCGGCCAGGCTGTACAGGGCGATGTAGTTGAGTTGGGTGATCCAGAAGTCGGGCAAGGGCAGCACGGCGATCAGCGCCACCACCAGCACCAGTGCGGCCCAGCCAAAACGTTTGAGCAGTTGCATGTCAGTGTTCCTCATCGGAATGGCCGCTCTGCAGCGAACGCCACAAGAGGATGGGAAGGATCATGGTGAAGACGATCACTTCCTTGAAGGCGCTGGCCCAGAAAGAGCCGAAGGACTCGACGATGCCGACGAACAGCGCGCCCAGCAGCGCACCGGGGTAGCTGGCCAGCCCTGCCACCACGGCCGCGACAAAGCCCTTCAGGCCGATCAGAAAGCCCGAGTCGTAGAACACCGTGGTGGACGGCCCGATGAGCAGGCCCGACAGTGCGCCGATCAGCGCCGCCATGGCGAAGGTCAGCTGGCCGGCGCTGTGCGAGGAAATGCCCATGAGACGCGCGCCGAGCCGGTTCACCGCCGTGGCGCGCAACGCCTTGCCGTACAGCGAGCGCTCGAAGAACAACCAGAGCAAAGTGATGAGCGAGAGCGAACTCAGAAAGATGATCAGCGTCTGGCCCGACAGCGTGACCGGACCCAGCGCCAGGCGCAGATCCCAGAAGGCCGGGTTGCGAAAGCCCTCGGCACCGAAGAACAACAGGCCCAGCCCGGTCATGGCGAAATGCACGCCGACCGAGACAATGAGCAGCACCAGCGGCGTGGCGTCTTCCAGCGACTGGTAGGCCACGCGGTACACCAGCGGGCCGAAGGCCGTGACGATGGCCACGCTCAACAGCGCCTGCACCAACAGGGCGAACTGTTGCGGCGCAGCCCAGGCCGTGATGCCCGCGATCAGCGCCGGAACGAGCAGCGTCTTGAAGCCGGCCTTGAGCGCGGCCAGCGCGTCGTGCTGACGCTGCCAGGCCATGGCGGCGTCCATCAGCGCGGCGACCGCGGCCAGGATCAGCAGCAGCCAGACCGTGCCCGGCACCTTGCCGGTTTGCAGAATCGCCAGGGTGAGCGCGCCATAGGCGACGAATTCACCCTGGGGAATGAAGATGACACGCGTGACGGTAAACACCAGCACGGTGGCCAATCCCAGCAGCGCGTAGATCGCGCCGTTGGTCAAGCCGTCCAGCAGCAGGATGCCGGCGATCGATGAGTCCATGAACTGGCCTTGCTAAATGAAAAAATCGGAGTCGTCATTGCGAGCGCAGCGAAGCAATCCATGTCCCATGGTTAGCCACCATGGATTGCCGCGTCGCTTTGCTCCTCGCAATGACGAGCGAACAGCTCGTCTTGACGAATGAAAAACTTATTCCATCTTCCAGTCGCCGTTCACGACCTTGACGATGACGCCGGTTTCCATGGTGTAACCCCAGTGGTCTTCCTTGGTCCAGTTCATGATGCCGTGCGCCAGGGGGGTGCGACCCATGGTCTCGAAAGCGTCGCGCAGCGCCAGGCGGAATTCCTTGGTGCCGGGCTTGGCTTTTTTGAGCGCCATGGGAATGGCTTTTTCCATCACGAGGGCCACGTCGTAGCCGTGTCCGGCGAACTGGTTGCGGCTGCCCGTGCCATAGACCTTTTCGTACTTCTGCACGAAGTCCAGCGCCAGCTTCTTGGAAGCGTGGCTGTCGGGCAGTTGCTCGGGCGCGATCACCGGGCCGGACACCACGAACGTGCCTTCCACAGCCTTGCCACCGACGCGCATCAGGTCGCGCGTTGCCGCTGCGTGGGTCTGGTAGATCTTGCCCTTGAAGCCGCGCTCGATGATGGCCATTTCCGGCATCGCCGCACCGCTGCCCGAGGCCACGACCAGCATGGCGTCGGGGTTGGCGGCGACGAGCTTCAGGGCCTGCGCCGTGACGCCGGTGTCGGTGCGGGCAAAGCGCTCGGCCGCGATGACCTTGATGCCGGCCTTCTCGGCCTGGGGCGTGAATTCCTTGAGCCAGCCTTCGCCGTAGGCGTCGGTGTAGCCCAGGAAGCCGACGGTCTTGACGCCGGCCTTCTTCATGTGCTCGACCAGCGCGTGCGACATCACGGCGTTGGACTGGGGCATGCGAAAGCTCCAGGAGTCCTTGCCGGGCGGCAGGGCTGCAGGCGTGCACAGCAGGTGCGGCGTCTGCGACTCCAGGGCAACGTCGGCCATGGCGATGCCCACGGGCGTGGCCACGGAGCCCACGATCAGATCCACCTTGTCCTCGGACACCAGCCGGCGCGCATTCTTCACGCCATTGGTCGGGTCCGTGGCGTCGTCCAGGATGATGACTTTGAGCTTCTCGCCACCGATGGACGTGGGCCAGAGCGCGACCTGGTTCTTCACGGGAATGCCAAGGCCCGAGGCCGGTCCTGTGAGCGGCAGCACCACGCCGATGGTGATGTCGGCCAGCGCGGTGCCGCAGGACACGGCCGTGACGGCGGCGGCGATGAGGGTCTTGAGGTTTTTCATGGTGATGTCTCCTGATTTTTCAGTGGTGGTGGGGAAGGGAAAGAAGCGGCTGCGGCAGCGCTCAGCTGCACAAGGCCTTGATGTCTTCGGGAACAGGGATGGCCTTGATGCGGTCCGGGTCTCCGGGCACACGCACGCAGAAGGCGCGGGTTTCCAGGCCCTCGCACAGCAGGTCGTCGCCGCGCATCACAATGTGTTTTTGCACGATCACCTTGGCGCGCCACTCCTGCACCGAGGTGTAGACCTGCAGCGTTTCGCCATAGGTGGCGGGGCGCATGAACTTGGTGTGGATCTCCAGCAGCGGCATGCCGATGATGCCCGTGGTCTTGACCAGTTCGCGCCACGGCGGCACACCGCATTTGACAAAGAAGTTTTGCGATGCCCCGTCCATCCATTTGGAAAAATTCGGGAAGAAGACGATGCCTGCAGGATCGCAGTCACCGAAAACAACATTCACTTCGTAGACGATGGTTTTGTGATTTTCTTGCATGGTGGTTCGGTTGTTCATTGCTTCAGCGAGGCGCCATGCGCAGCGCGCCGTCCAGGCGAATGGTTTCGCCGTTAAGGTGTGTATTGGTGACGATATGACAGGCGAGCTGCGCAAATTCTTCGGGTTTTCCCAGGCGTGCGGGGAACGGAATGCTCGCCGCCAGCGACTGCTGCACCGGTTCGGGCAGGGTCTTCATCAGCGGCGTGGCAAAGAGGCCCGGGGCGATGGTGCAGACGCGGATGCCGTGCTGCGCCAGATCGCGCGCCATGGGCAGGGTCATGCCGACGACGCCGCTCTTGGAAGCGCTGTAGGCCTGCTGACCCACCTGGCCGTCAAAGGCCGCGACCGAGGCGGTGAACACCATCACGCCACGCTCGCCATCCTCCATCGGGTAGAGCTTGGCGCAAACGGCGGCAAAGAGTCGCGCCGCGTTGTACGTGCCGATCAGGTTCACGTTGACGACGCGCACAAAGTCTTCCAGCGGTGCCGGTGTGCCGTCCTTGGCGATGACGCGTTTGGCCGCGCCGATACCGGCAATGCTCATGAGCATGCGCGCCGGACCATGGGCCCCCGCCGCCTGGTCAATCGCGGCCTGCAGGCTTTCGCTGTTCGTGATGTCGCAGCCGCAGGCTATCGCCACGCCGCCGGCGGCAACGATGTCGGCCACGACCTTTTCGGCGTTCGCCAGGTTCATGTCGAGCACGGCGACGCGGGCGCCGAGGCGCGCCAGTTCGCGCGCCGTGGCCTCACCGAGTCCCGAGCCGCCGCCGGTGACCAATGCAGATTGTCCTTGGATGTTCATGTCGGTCTTTCAGATGTTTAAACCGCGTCGGTGTTTTCCAGCAGCAGGGCAATCCCCTGGCCGCCGCCGATGCAGGCCGAGGCGATGCCATAGCGCTGGCCCGAGCGCTGGAGTTCGCGCGCCAGGGTGATGGTCAGGCGCACGCCCGTGGCCGCCAGCGGATGGCCCAGGGCGATGGCGCCGCCGTTGACGTTGAGCCGGCTCAAGTCGAGGCCGAGTTCGCGGCCCACCGACAGGGTCTGGGCGCCCTGCGCCTCATTGATTTCGAAGCGGCCGATTTGCGCCAGCGTGAGTCCGGTGCGCGCCAGCAGCAGCTGGATGGCCGGTGCCGGGCCGATGCCCATGATCTCGGGTGGCACGCCGACCACGGCGCAGGCCACGACGCGGGCCAGGGCTTTTTTGCCCTGCGCCTTGGCGTAGGCGCCCGAGGCCACGACGGCCGCGGCGGCCGCGTCGACCAGCGCCGCGCTGTTGCCTCCGGTCTGCACGCCACCCTCGTACACCGGGCGCAGCTTGGCCAGCACCTCGATGGGCGAGGCGCGCACATGGGTGTCGAGCGCGACTTCGGTCAGCTTGCCCTGCAGCTTGATGCCTCTGGTCTTGTAGCCGGCGAGTTCGAACTTCTCGGTGATGACCGGGACGATTTCGCCGGCGTGAAAGCCGCTTTGTTGCGCGGCCAGGGCCTTGGCAAAAGAGTTGGAGGCGAACTCGTCGACCTGCTCGCGCGTCACGCCGTATTTGACCGCCAGGTTCTCCGCCGTCTGGATCATGTTGATACCGGCGGCCGGGTCCTTCAGCGCTTCCCACATGTAGTCCTTGAAGCCCACGGGCGCGCCGAGTTTGAAGCCCGTGCGGTGCTCGAACGAGGCAATCGGGTTGCGCGTCATGCTCTCCGTACCCACCACCAGCGCGGCCTCGCAGGCCCCGCCCTGGATCTGCTCGCCGGCCTGGCGAAACAGCTCGAAGCCGGTGCCGCAGATGCGCTGCGCCATGAGGGCAGGAACTTCGACCGGAACGCCGGCGTACAGGCCGATGTGGCGCGGCAAAAAAAACTGGTCGAAGTCGCCGGGCGCCATGTTGCCGGTGATGACGGAGCCGATGTGC
>CAIKVZ010000147.1 GCA_903830985.1 uncultured beta proteobacterium | reverse complement strand
GCTCGTCCAGCAGCAGCACCTTGGGCTCCACCGCCAGCGCGCGCGCCAGGGCGATGCGCTGGCGCTGGCCGCCGGACAGCTGCGAGGGGTAGCGGTCCGCCAGCCAGTCGAGCTGCACCAGGCTCAGCAGCTCATGCACCTTCTCCTTGATCTTGGCTTCGCTCGGGCGCTGGTTGCGCGGCTTGACGCGCAGGCCGAAGGCCACGTTCTCGAATACCGTCATGTGGCGAAACAGCGCGTAGTGCTGGAACACGAAGCCGACCTGGCGCTCGCGCACATGGGCGTCGGTCTGGTCCTCGCCGCTGAACAGGATGCTGCCGGCATCTGCCGTCTCCAGTCCCGCGATGATGCGCAGCAGCGTGGTCTTGCCGCAGCCCGAGGGGCCCAGCAGCGCCACGAGTTCGCCGGAGTTGATGTCCAGCGACACGTCGCGCAGCGCGTGGAAGTCGCCGAACTGTTTGCTGACCTTGCGGATTTCGATGCTCATGGACTTGCTTTCAGATTCTGGGGCCGCTCGGGTGGCAGCGCCGCAATGGCTTTCATTTCGCGCTCATGGCGCCATTGCACGACCGACTTGATGACCAGCGTCACCAGGGCCAGCAGCGCCAGCAGCGAGGCGACTGCGAAGGCCGCGACCGACTGGTACTCGTTGTAGAGGACCTCGACGTGCAGCGGCAGGGTGTTGGTCTGGCCGCGGATATGGCCCGACACCACCGACACCGCGCCGAACTCGCCCATGGCGCGTGCATTGCACAGGATCACGCCGTAGATCAGGCCCCACTTGATGTTGGGCAGGGTCACGTACCAGAAGGTCTGCCAGCCCGTGGCGCCGAGCACGATCGCCGCCTGCTCCTCCTCGTTGCCCTGGGCCTGCATCAGCGGGATCAGCTCGCGCGCGATGAACGGGAAGGTGACGAACACCGTGGCCAGCACGATGCCGGGTACGGCAAAGATGATCTTGATGTCGTGCGCCATGAGCCACGGGCCGAACCAGCCCTGGGCGCCAAACATCAGCACGTAGATCAGACCCGCCACCACCGGCGACACCGAGAACGGCAGGTCCACCAGCGTCGTCAGAAAGGCCTTGCCGCGAAACTCGTACTTGGCGATGGCCCAGGCCGCGGCGATGCCGAACACCAGGTTCAGCGGCACGGCGATGGCCGCAGTGATGAGCGTGAGCTGGATCGACGACCAGGCGTCGGGCTCCTTCAGCGCCTCCCAGTAGGCGCTTCCACCCTTGCGCAGCGCTTCTGCGAAAACCGCGGCCAGCGGCAGCACCAGGAACAGGAACATGAAGGTCAGCGCAACGCCGATCAGCGTGTACTTGACCCAGGCCGGCTCGGTGGTGCCTGAACTGGCCCCCACGCTTGTCGCCTTGCGTACTGCGCTGCCCCCCGAGGGGGCCTTCGCGCCTTGGGGCGGCCCGGCGGCGCTCAAGGGGCTGATTGAATTGCTCATGACGTGCTTCCCGTTCTGCTGCGCTGCCACGACTGCAGGGCGTTGATCACCAGCAGCAGCACGAAGGAGAACACCAGCAGCACCACGGCCACAGCGGTGGCGCCGGCGTAGTCGTACTGCTCGAGCTTGCCGATGATGATGAGCGGCGTGATCTCAGAGATCATGGGCATGTTGCCGGCGATGAAAATGACGGAACCGTATTCGCCGATGGCGCGGGCAAAGGCCATGGCGAAGCCGGTCAGCAGGGCCGGCGCGATGGTCGGGAAGATGACCTTGGTGAAGGTCTGCCAGCGCGTGGCGCCCAGGCAGGTCGCTGCTTCCTCGAGTTCTTTCTCGGCGTCCTCCAGCACCGGTTGCACGGTGCGCACGACAAAGGGCAGACCGATGAAGATCAGCGCGATCACCACGCCGTTGGGCGTGAAGGCCAGCTTGATGCCATGCGGCTCCAGGTACTGTCCCACCCAGCCGTTGCCGGCGAGCAGGGCCGTCAGCGAGATGCCGGCCACGGCCGTGGGCAGAGCGAAGGGCAGGTCCACCAGGGCGTCGACGATTTTTTTGCCCGGGAACTGGTAGCGCACCAGCACCCAGGCCACGAGCAGGCCGAACACCACGTTCACCAGCGCGGCGAGAAAGGAGGCGCCAAAGGTCAGCTGGTAGGAGGCCACGACGCGCGGCGAACTCACCGCCGCCCAGAATTGTTCCAGCGTCAGCGTGAAGGTCTTGAAGATCAGCGCTGACAGCGGGATCAGCACGATCAGCGCCAAATAGAACAGCGTGTAGCCCAGGGTCAGTCGAAAGCCGGGCAGCACGCGCCGCGGAGCGCGCCTGGGCGGCGCAGCAAGGGTGGCCGCCGTCATTTGACGCTGTACAGCTTGTCGAATTGACCACCGTCGTTGAAGTGCACTTTTTGCGCTTCGGCCATCGAGCCGAAGTAGTCGTTCACGGTGAACAACTGGATCGGTTTGAAAGTGGTAGCGTATTTCTTCAGGATGGCGGGGTTGCGCGGTCGCAGTGCGTGTTTCGCGGCGATCTCCTGCGCCTCATCCGAATACAGCCAGTCCAGATAGGCCTTCGCCAGTTCGCCCGTTCCCTTCTTGGCCACGGTGCGCTCCACCACGGCCACCGGGTTTTCCGCGACGATGCTGCTTGTCGGGTGGATGGCGTCGACCTTGCCGGCGCCGAACTCGCGCTCCACCGACACCACTTCGGACTCGAAGGTCACCAGCACGTCGCCGATGTTGCGCTGCAGGAAGATGGTGGTGGCGTCGCGCCCGCCTTTGGCCAGCACGGGGACGTTCTTGTACAGCCTGGCGATGAACTCGGCGGCCTGTGCATCGGTGCCACCCTTCTTGCGTACCGAGCCCCAAGCCGCCAGATAGGCCATGCGCCCGTTGCCGCCGGTCTTGGGATTCACCACGATCACCTGCACGCCGGGCTTGATCAGATCGTCCCAGTCCTTGATGGCCTTGGGGTTGCCATGGCGCACCAGGAACAGCATGGTCGAACTGGTGGGTGCCGCGTTGTTCGGGAAGCGCTTGCTCCAGTCTTTCGCGATCACGCCGGTGCTGGACAGGAAGTCCAGATCGGTGGTGGTGTTCATGGTCACCACGTCGGCCTCCAGTCCGTCATTCACCGCGCGTGCCTGCGCGCTGGAGCCGCCGTGGGCCTGGTCGATCTTGATGGTCTTGCCGCTCACCTTTTGATAGTGCGCAATGAAGGCGCCGTTGTAGTCCTTGTAGAACTCGCGCGCCACGTCGTAGGAGGCGTTGAGCAGGGTCTGTGCGCCGGCCAGGGCGCTGGCGCTCACGATCAGGGTCGTGAAAATCAGTCGGAGTGCGTGGTTCATGCGGTTTCCAATGTGTCTTGTGTTTGAGCCATGGGTGTCTTGAAATGAAGGCCGGCATCGCCCATCAGCGACTGCAACAGCGCCAGGCCCAAAGGCCATGCGCCGTGACCGGAGTCGACGTTGATGTGCCCTGCGTCCTGCAACCGTACCAGTTCGCTGCCCCAGGCGCGGGCGTAGGCACCGGCCAGGCGGACCGGGCAATAGGGGTCGTTGCTGCTGGCAACGAGCACATTGCGGTAGGGCAGTTTTTGGTAGGGCACAGGGGCGAAGTCGGCCAGCGCGGCACGGCGTTCCGGGTCGGCCGGGGCCACCAGCAGCGCGCCCTGGATGCGCGCCACCGCCTCGGGCGGCAAGTGCGTGGTGGCGATGCAGCCCAGGCTGTGCGCCACCACCACCACCGGTCCAGGCTGGGCCAGGATGGTTTGCCCAATGGACCGCACCCAGGCCTCGCGTGTCGGAGAAACCCAGTCGTCCTGCTGCACGCGCACCGCACCCAGCAACCGCTCGGCCCACAGGCTTTGCCAGTGGGCGGGACCGGAGTCGCGCCAGCCGGGGACGATGAGGATGGTGGGCATGGATGATTTGCTGGTGTGAAGTGCTGCGGCCGATTGTGGAACGCAGCCCGCCAAATTCAAACGAACCAATCGCTATTTGCTTATGCGGGCCCGCATCCGTGGCCGCGTGCGATGTTCTCGATGCCGATGCGGTTGATGTAAGCGATGGTAGCGCCCAGTCGCACGGCGTCGGCGATGCTGCCCGTGCCGGATTCGAACTTGTTCGGGATAGTCTGGAACACCTTCTTTTCAAAGGTCAGGTCGGCAGCGACATCGCTTCAGATGCACAGCTGTGCCAAGTGATCCTGTCAAACCCCGCTCATCCACAGCGAGAAAAGGCCATTTTTTCGCTCAATGAGTTGCTGACCAGCAGGGCCGGTTTCATCCATATCCGGGTTTTGCTTGCGAGCTAAAAGAAATCGACTATTCGATGTGAACGATCGAATTAAATGTAATTAAATTGGCAAATAACTTTTTGTGCAACCAAATCCACTTTTTAACAAGCAATGATTGATGTGAATCCAGTAGTGTCCCAACGTTCTTCAGAGGAGAACGAGCTGATTGGGCTCGAAATCCGGGTCTGAATCTGATGAGGGTGGCGTAAGTAGTTGATTTATAGGGATAGTTTCAAACATGGACAGGCTCAGGATTTGTAGAATTTCG
>CAIKVZ010000146.1 GCA_903830985.1 uncultured beta proteobacterium | reverse complement strand
TGTCCGCCACTTCCTTGGTCACTCTGTGGGGACAGCGCTGGCTCAAGCAAAATGGCATTTCTGAACCTTTGCGCTATGTCAGTGCGTCGGACAGCGTGGCCCGTTTGGTGTTGGCGGGCGAGGCCGCCGCCGGCTTCACCTCTCTGGCCAACTACCAAAGCCTGTCGCGCGACCTGCAATCCCAGTTACGCTTTCTGGTGATCAGCGATCCGCTTGCAGGGCGCGTCTACATGCTGAACAAGCGGCAATTGGTGCGCAAGGAAAAGATTGAGGCGACGCTGTGGAGTTTTGCCGACAGCGCCGAAGGCAAAAGCTATTTCGAGAAATACAAGCTTGAGGGCTATCGCAAGCTCAAGCCCAAGGAACTCGAGTCGATGGATCCTTACGCCCGTGAGGTTCGGCAAACACTGCAGTGAATTGCCGCCAGTTGATCTCTTGAAATGACGCTCCCGTTTCGCTCGATGCGCGCGCGGCTTCTGCTGGCAGCGCTGCTGGTGGAGGCCGTGATGCTGACCCTGCTGGTGAGCAACAGCCTGCGTCTGATGCACGGCTACCTGGTCGAGCAGGTGGAACAGCATTCGAGGCAGATCACCCCCATACTTACGGCGGCGACCGTGGCGCCGCTGGCTCAACGCGACTACGCCACGGTGCAATCGGTGCTGGATGAGAGCCTGAGCAAGAACGGCGTGCGCTATTTGGCCGTGGTCGATTCCCACGGCAATCGCGTGGCCAGCAGCGGTTGGCCGAAGCAGGAGGCGTTGCCGGTTGCGGACAAGAGTTTTGATCTGGCACGGCAGTTGGGCAATCCTGTGTACCACGTGCAGATGCCCATCATGAGCTATGGCCAAGCCCTGGGGACATTGCATTTTGGTCTGGATCTGTCACATATTTTGGCAGCACGCCAAGCGTTGCTGACGCAGGGCAGCCTGATTGCCGCGGGTGAGTTGTTGCTGTCGGTGCTGTTGCTGACAGCGCTGGGATTGTGGATGACGCGCCATCTCGCGGACCTGGCGCGTGCCAGCAGGGAAGTGGCCGCAGGCAACCTGATGCCCGCCCCCGTGAATGAGGGCTCGGACGAGTTGGGACAGCTGGGTGTGGCGTTCAACGCCATGTCGCGCGCCCTGCACGAGCGTGTACTGGAACTGACGCAAGCCAAGGAGGCTGCAGAGCAAGCCAATCGGGCCAAGAGCGAATTTCTCGCCAACATGAGCCACGAAATTCGCACGCCCATGAATGGCATCATGGGCATGACCGATCTGGTGCTGGACACCTCGCTGAACCCGCAGCAACGCGATCACCTCGAAGTGGTCAAGACCTCGGCCGAATCCCTGCTCGTCATCATCAACGACATCCTGGATTTTTCCAAGATTGAAGCGGGCAAGCTGACGGTGGATAGCCTGGTGTTTGACCTTCCTGAACTGGTGCATAAAACGCTCAAGCCCCTGGACCTGCGCGCCAAACAGAAAAATCTGCAGATCCTCACCGAATTGCAAACGGGTTTGCCACAACGCGTGCTGGGCGACCCCAGTCGGCTGCGCCAAGTGCTCACCAATCTCGTGGGCAATGCCATCAAATTTACCGACAAGGGGTGCATTACCGTGGGGGTTGAGTTCACTCCTGCGCAGCCGTCGATGCTGCATTGCTGGGTACGCGACACGGGAATTGGGATTCCTGCGGAAAAACAGCAAGCCGTGTTTGATGCCTTCACGCAAGCGGACAACTCGACGACACGCAAATATGGCGGCACCGGGCTGGGTTTGACCATATCGAGCACCCTGGTGCAACTGATGGGAGGGCGCATGTGGCTCGAATCAGTACCAGGTCAGGGCAGCTGCTTTCACTTTGCACTGCGGGTTGACGCCGCGCCCGAAACGCTGGTCGTGCCGAACAAACTGCCGGACGCCGCCACACCGAACGAGGTGGTCCATCGAACGGGTCTGCGCGTGCTGTTGGTGGAGGATCATCCCATCAATCAGATGCTGGCGACCAAACTGATTGAACTTGCCGGTCATCACGTGACCTTGGCACAAAACGGTCAGGAAGGGCTGGACGCAGTGATGCAACAAGCCTTCGATCTGATGTTCATTGACATGCAAATGCCGGTCATGGGGGGGCTGGAGGCTACAAGGCGCATTCGTGCGTTTGAGTGTAAGCGATCAATTAACCACGTCCTTCCATTGAACGCCTGAGCGCGGTACACCTGCTGCTTTTCAAAGGAGAGCACGA
>CAIKVZ010000145.1 GCA_903830985.1 uncultured beta proteobacterium | reverse complement strand
GGATCCAGGTAGGCCATGCGGGTGTTGCAGCGCACGCCCTTGCGGGTGTTGAACTGGGTGTAGCTGCCGCCAAATCCCTGTGCGTTGTAGTCGCGCACGCGCGGCGCCACACCGGACTGCGCCACCGAATCCAGGAAGGCATCGGCCAGCGGATCCACGGGCTGAAACTCGGTGATGGTCACGGGTCCGCCCTGGCCGCGAAACAGCGGATCACCCGGCGCAAAATCCTCGACCTTCTTGAGCCAAGGCAGCAGATCGGCATGGCTCCAGCCGGGGCAGCCATCTTCGGCCCAGCGGTCGTATTCCCGCGGCGTGCCATGAATCCACATCATGCCGTTCACCGTGGACGAGCCGCCCACCACCCAGCCGCGCGCCCAGTAGATGCTGCGGCCGTGCAACTGGGCATCAGGCTCGGTAAAGAAACGGCGCAGGTACTTGCCCGAGTTCAGGATATGCGCCACGCCCAGCGGCATGCGGGTCCAGAAGCTGGCGTCCGGCGGACCGGCTTCGAGCAACAGGACACTGTGTTGGCCGCTTTCGCTCAGGCGCGCTGCCAGCGCCGCGCCTGCCGATCCGGCGCCGACAACGATGTAGTCAAAGCTGTCCCCGTGCTGGCTCATGTCAGGCGGCTTCCTGCAAAATGAAATCGGCCGCGCGCTCGCCGATCACCATGGCAATGGCATTGGTGTTGGTGCTGGCGATGTTCGGCATGACCGAGGTGTCGGCGATGCGCAGGCCATTGATGCCGTGCACCCGCAACTGCGGATCGACCACGGACTGCGCCGCATCGGTGCCGATGCGGCAGGTTCCCACGGGGTGGTAGGCCGTGGCCCCGCTGGCGCGCACGTAGTCCAGCAGGGCTTCATCGCTCTCCGCCTGCGGACCCGGGCGAATCTCGTGCTCTATCACCTGCGCCAAAGGACCGGTGGCAGCGGCGCGGCGCAAGAGCTTGAGCGCGGCCAGGCAAGCGCTCATGTCCTCGGGGTGCGTGAAATGATTCGACAGCAGGCGCGGGTCGGCCGCTGGATCGGCGCTGCCGATGTGGACGGAGCCACGGGACCGCGGGCAGATCTGGAATGAGGCCAGGGTGATGCCGTCAAACGGATCGATGTCGATTTTTCCCTGGCCGCGCGAAGCCGCCAGGCTGACCTGCTGCACCTGGAGTTTGTAGCTCGCCTTCAAACCACCGGACTCGGCCGGGGCAAAGGCTTGCGCGGTGGCGGTGACCGAACTCAAGGGTCCGTCACGGTGCCTGAGCCAACGCCAGGCCAGCCTGGCTTGTCCGAGGGGGCTGCGCAGATCGCGGTTCCACGACACCTCGCGCCGCGCGGCAAAGCACAGCGGGCTGTACACGTGCTCGCTCAGGTTTTCGCCCACCAGCGGCAGCTCGTGCACCAGCGGCACGCCGCAGGACTGCAGCACCTCACGCCGCCCAATGCCCGACAGTTCCAACAATTGCGGCGAGTTGAAGGAGCCGCTGCACAGGATGACTTCACGGCGGGCGTGCAGGGTGATTTCGCGGCCGTCCTGTGTCGCAACCAGGCCCGTGGTCTTTTTGCTGGAGAGCAGCAGACGGCGCACCAGGACGCCGC
Source organism: uncultured beta proteobacterium (assembly GCA_903830985.1). Classification (GTDB taxonomy): domain Bacteria; phylum Pseudomonadota; class Gammaproteobacteria; order Burkholderiales; family Burkholderiaceae_C; genus CAIKVZ01. Next base: position 8,705 of record CAIKVZ010000145.1, on the reverse strand, counting down.
TGAGCAGCGTGAAATTGGCGCGCGTGCACGCAGCGTCCAGGTAGGCCATGCGGGTGTTGCAGCGCACGCCGTTGCGGGTGTTGAACTGCATGTAGCTGCCGCCCAGTCCGTGCGTGTTGTAGTCCTTGACCCGGGGCGTGATGCCGGCGGCCTGCAGCGAGTCCAGAAAGGCGTCCGGCAGGGCATCCACGGGCTGGAACTCGGTGACGCTGACCGGTCCCCCGTGACCCCGGTACTGCGCGTCGCCCGCCGCATAGTCTTCGATCTTCTTGAACCAGGGATGCACATCGGCATAGGCCCAGCCCGGGCAGCCGTCGCCGGCCCAGGCATCAAACAGGTGCGGCGTGCCATGCACCCACATCAGACCGTTGACGGTGGAGGAGCCGCCCACGACGCGACCGCGTGGCCAGTAGATGCGCCGGTTCTTCATCTGCGCGTCGGGCTCGGTAAAAAATTCGCGGATCAGTTTGCGCTGCTCCAGCAGCTTGCCGGTGGCGGCCGGCAGGCGCGTCCACAGGCTGGTGTCCGGTGGTCCGGCTTCGAGCAGCAGCACCTGGTACTTGCCGCTTTCGCTCAGACGCGCCGCCAGCGGTGCGCCCGCGGAACCGGCGCCCACCACGATGTAGTCAAAGCTGTCGGTTTGCATGACCGTCAGGCGTTGGCCGCAAACCAGGCCTGCAGCGCCAGGGCCTCATCGCCCATGCGGGTGTACTGATTCTCGGGCAGCTCCTCCTGCGCGAAACCGGCCTTGGTCTGCTTGGGGACCGGCTCCACCATGAGCTCGACAAAGACCGGACCCTGCATGGCCAGCAGCAGGGGGAAACGTTCGGCCCACTGGGCGCCATCCTCAATACGCTCGGCGTGCCGATAGCCCGCTTTGCGCGCCACTTCGGCAAACTGAAAGTCGGGCGTGGCCGTGGGCATGTTGTCCAGGCCGGTGAATTGCGTGCCGTTGTGCACCACACAGTGCATCAGGTTCGCGGGTTGCTGTGCCACGACGGTGGCCAGCCCGCCCAGTTCCATCAGCAGGCTGGCGTCACTGTCCATCACCACCACCCGGCGCTGCGGCTGCGCCAGCGCCAGCCCCAGACCCAGGCCGGCCGCGCCCCCCATGAGCGGCACGGAATTGATGCGGCTCGGCGCCGAGCGCCTGGCGGCATCGGCATGCGCGGCGCTGAACACCGTCTTCAGTTTGGCCATGCCCAGGCCGAGCACCAGACCGAGCTTGCCACTTTTCAATGGAACGCCAGAAGCCTTGCCGTCGACGCCCTCGATGCGGTCAAAAATAAACATGGACAGCATGGTGGCCACCAGCACAGAATTGCCCCGACCTTTGGCGACCACACCGCAGGCTTGCACGATATTCATCATTTTGAGAATTCCTTATTTCAACGCCAGGCCATGGGAGCCGACACCAGCAGCACGACGGCCGTGCGCTCGCGCTCGGCCTGCTCATAGGCCAGGTCAAGCCGGGCCATGTCGGCCTCGCTGTCCAGCAGGTGAAAGGGCACGCCGATGGCTTGCAGGAAAGGCTCTGCGATGCGCACCATGCTGCGCTGCGACTGCGTCGATGGCTGGCCCAGGTTGGCGTACTCGCGGCCGAACTGCCCGACCATGAACACCATCGGAATATGGGCGTCCAGGCAGACGGCGCGCAGGGTGTTGAAGCAGTTGTACAGGCCCTGGTTCTGCATCATCACAAGAGGACGCAGGCCGCCAATCGTGAGGCCCGCCGCCACCGTGACGACCTGGTTTTCATTGCAGCATTTGATGACCTGGATGCCCTCCACGCCGCGATCGAGTTGGTCGTGCAAGGACAGCTGCACCCAGTCGGGTACCGTGACCACACGCTGCACGCCATTGCGGCGAAGCGCGGCAACGGCCACGGACGCCGGGATCGAATACATTGACACATCCATCTTTCACTCTCTCCTCGAATTGGGTGGCTTGAACGCGTCGAGAGTGTAGAAATTCGAGGGTTTTACTTCTGTCCTGATCATGACAACTTCTGCGAAATTGACCGACAAGGACCTGGGACTTTCCCTATTCAGGAATACCCTTGGATTTCGCGATTGCGCGCCCGCCACACTCGACGCGCTGGTGAGCGCGGGTCGCTTGCGCAGCTATGGCAAGGGCGAGACCGTGGTGCGCCGCGGCGAGCCCTTTGACTTCCTGTGCCTCGTCGTGCGCGGCTCCATCGAGACCAGCCTGAACGCGCGCGACGGCCATCGCCATCTCATCAGCTTTTTGCAGCCGGGCGCGGTGGCCGGAATGATCAGCCTGCTCGATGGCCTGGGACACGTCAACGACATGATTGCCCGCGAGCGCGAAACCCTGGTGCTGCTGATTGCCGGCGACGTGGTCCGCGCCTTGCGGGCCAGCGATCCGCGCCTGGTGCGGGCCTTTGAAATGCACCTGGCGTTTCGCAGCCGCCTGATGTATGAGCGGCTGGACACCCATCCCGGCATTGACCTGCCGACGCGCATGGCACGCATGGTCGTGCTGCTGGCCCGGCTGCACGGCGTCAGCGGCGCGGCGGGCATCACGCTGGCGCTGAAGATGTCCCAGGCCGACTTCGCCGACCTGCTGGGCGTGACCCGACAGCGCGTCAACTACGCCTTGAAGCAGCTGCGTGAGTCCGGGCTGATTCAGGTGAAGAGTTCCAGCATCACGGTGTCGGACCTGAATCGACTGGAAGCCTACTCACGCCAACAGTGATACCAGATCGGTGCGTGATTCAGACCCGTCAATTGGCCCAGTAAATATAGGCATCGTCCTTGCCGAAATCGCTGCCCAGCGGGCGGTCTAGTCTGACCGGTTTTTCCAGCAGTGAGGGCCACAGCGGCTTGGCCTGCTGTGCGTCCACGGCCTGGAGCGCGGCGCGCATTTCGGCCACCTTGGCGGGCTGGGTGTCGGCCAGGTTGTGCTGCTCAGTCGGATCCTGCGAGAGCTGGTACAGCCATGCCTTCGGAGGTCGTTGCGTGGTCTGCAGCTTCCAGTCACCGGCCAGCAGCACGCGGTACTCGCCGTCGCGCCAATACAGTGACTTGTGAGGCGAGCCCGTCTGCTGCTGGTTGACGAAGGGAAGCAGGTCGATCCCGTCCATCACCCGGTCCGTGGGCAGCTTGGCACCGGCAGCAGCGGCGGCGGTGGCAAAGATGTCGACGTGGCCAATGGGCTGGTTGAACTTCAAACCCTGCGGAATCTTCTTCGGCCATTTGACGAAGAAGGGCACATGGATTCCGCCTTCAAAAAATGTCGACTTCCAGCCCCGAAATGGCTTGTTGATATCGGGCAAACCGAGGTAATAGGCGCCGCCGTTGTCGCTGCTGAAGATGACCATGGTGTTGTCGTCCAGGCCTTGCGCCTTGAGCGCATCCAGCACCTTGCCGACATTGCGGTCCAGCGCCCGGACCATGGCTGCGTAGACGCGCAGGCGGTGGTCCTTGATCTGGTCGAGCGCATCGTAATCCGATTTGAGCGCCTGCAAGGGCGTGTGCGGCGCGTTAAAGGACAGGTACATGAAGAAGGGATTGTCCTTGTTCGCCTCTATGGCACGAACCGCCTGGGTTCCGAGGTAGTCCGTCATGTAGGCATCGGGGGCGAAGCGTTTGCCACCGTTGTAGCGCACGCTGTACGGCAGGTTGGCCCAGCTGAACCGATCATAGGGATCGAAGTCCTGCATGGAGTTCACGGCATTCCGATCATCCCTGGGCAAATACATGGAGGCACCGTCATAGAAGGCCAATGCCTCGTCAAAGCCGCGGCTTTCGGGACGCGTTTGCGGCGTCGCGCCAAGGTGCCATTTCCCCAGCATCAGGGTGTGGTAGCCCTGGTTCTTCATGACCTGACCGATCATGGTTTCGCTGGTAGGGACTGTCAGTTCGTCGGCGGAGTTCGGAACGTCCTGCTCGCGTGCACTGTTGTAGTAGCTCGGCAGAAAATCCGGGTGCTCAAAGCTGCCGACCAGTTTGAGCAGGGATTTTGGCAAGGGCGTGAACTCAAAGCCAAAACGGGTGGCATACCGGCCCGTCATGATGGCCGCGCGCGACGGCGCGCAGGTGGCGTTGCCTGCATAGGCCTGCATGAAGTTCACGCCATCCCTGGCGATCGAGTCCATGCGGGGCGTTGGTACGACAGCTCCTGCGACGCCGCTGGCAATGCCGCCACCGTTGAACGAGGTGTCATTCCAGCCCAGATCATCGGCCAGGATGAGAATCACGTTCGGGGGGCGGTTGGCCTGTCCCGCCGCCGCAGTCGGCGTACCCCGGGTCCACACCACCTCCTGCGTGGGACCAATGGGGTCCTTGATCGAAGCCACGATGCCGGGAAGGTAATACCAATAGCGGGCAAAGACTTGCCAGCCCGTCAGTCCCAGCACGACCAGAATCAGAATGAGCCGCCAACGTGTCAATAACTTCATGCGTGTCATGCGTAACTCCCGTTGTGTTTCAAAGAGGCGAGCCATCGGGTTCGACCGAGTCGGGTGTGCCGATCTCGACCACCGTGGTCATGGCGGATTCGAGCGCAACCCAGATCATCGCCATCCACTCTGCGCTGCGCTTCACACGCACACCCTGGCAGCCAAAGGCCTGGGCCCTCTGTGAGCAGCGCCATCGATGCACCGGCGCTGGTTCGGTCGCACACCGTCCGAGCACAGAAGCCACCTGCACCCTGCGATAGAAAGCTGACCTACGGCAGCAACAGGGCGACATAGCCTACAGCCAGCAGCACCTCGACCGTCACGCTGACCAGCATGGCGGGGCCGACCCTTTTGCCGAAGTATTCGTACAGGCCGACCAGCGCCAGAAGGATGGTGAAGCCGGCGGCCCCGGCGCACACGGCGGCTTGAGCGTCTGGCGCCGCAATCCGGCGCAGCGCAAAAAGCAGCACGGCCAAGCCCAGGTACACCGTACCGATGCGCCGCCCGACCAGCAGCGCCACCTCATTGGGGACCAGCCGCCAGCGGCTCAGCATCATGCGGCCTTTGAGCGTCCAGCCAAGCCCGAGCAGCGCCATGGCGACGCTGCTCACGGTGACAAGTGTCTGGTAATTCATCGTGATTTCCCTGTACTGCTTTGCGCAAGGCGTGCATTCTGCACCCGCGGCTTCAAAATTTTTCAAACACCAGAAACCCGAACCATGAAGAGGGTGCCCGCACCCTTTCGCCGCCGCCCCCTTCACGGCACAGTAGCCCTCACAAGAACCGTGGTCCATCCCCGAACGTCGGGCCGGTCCACTGCATCCACGGAGAGCTCAATGTCCCTTGCCGACAATCCGATTCGAAGTTCGCTGGAACTGGCCCTGGCCCAGCAGCGCGCGGCGTATTTCGCCAATCCGGTCCCGACGCTGCAGGACCGCAAGACCGACCTGCGCACGCTGCAGCGCTTCATCCGCGAGAACAAGCAGGCGCTGTGCGATGCCATCAGCGCCGACTACGGCAACCGCTCGCAGCACGAGACCCTCTTGGCCGAAATTTTTCCTGCCATCGACGGCATCGACCATGTGTTGGGACAGCTGCGCGGCTGGATGAAGCCGCAAAAGCGTGGCGTGGACTGGCGCAACTTTTTCGGCGCCCGCAACCGCGTGATTCCCCAGCCGCTGGGCGTGATCGGTGTCATCGTGCCCTGGAATTTCCCGGTCAACCTGAGCCTGGTGCCGCTGTCCTACATCCTCGCCGCGGGCAACCGCGCCATGGTGAAGATGAGCGAGAACTCGCGCCATCTGGCGCGCCTGCTGATCGAACGCATGCCGGCCTACTTCCCGCCCGAGAAGCTGCAGTTCTTCGACGAGGTCGGCGGCGTCGGCATCGAGTTTTCGCGCCTGCCTTTTGATCACCTGCTGTTCACCGGCTCGGGCGCGACCGGACGGGCGGTGATGGCGGCCGCTGCGCAGAACCTGTGCCCGGTGACGCTGGAACTCGGCGGCAAAGCACCCGCCATCGTGTGCGATGACTTCCCGCTGCGCACGGCGGCAGAACGCATCCTGTTCGTCAAATGCCTCAATGCGGGCCAGATCTGCACCACGGTCGACCATGCCTGGCTGCCGCACAAGCGCATCGACGAATTCGTGCATCTGGCGCAGCAGATTGTTCCGGCGCAGTACGCCAGCCTGGCCACACCGGACTACACCTCCATCATTGACGAGCGCTCCTTCGATCGCCTGCTGGCCGCCCTGGACGAGGCGCGCGAGCGCGGCGCCAGGCTGGTGCAGCTGATCCCGGGACCGCCCTTTGACCGTGCCACGCGCAAGATTGCGCCGCACCTGGTGCTGGACGCGCCCCCCGACTGCGCCCTGCTGCAGCGCGAGATCTTCGGGCCCATCCTGCCGCTGCGCGGTTACGACTCGCTGATCGATGTGGTCGACCAGATCAACGCCGGCCCGAGACCGCTGGCGATCTACCCGTTCAGCAACGACGGCGAAACCATCGCCATGCTGCTGGAGCGCGTCATGTCGGGCGGGGTGTCGGTGAACGACGCCCTGTTCCACGTCGGCCAGCACGACCTGCCCTTTGGCGGCGTGGGCGACTCCGGCATGGGCCACTACCACGGCCACGAGGGCTTTCAGACCTTCTCCAAGCTGCGCCCGGTGTTCTACCAGGCGCGCTGGAGTTCGCTCAAGTTCATGCGCCCACCCTACGGCCGGTTTGCCGACCGCATGCTGGCCTTTCTCACCCGTTAGTTTTTTTCAGCCAGTTCCTCTCGTCCTGTTGCAACCCCAAAAAATCCACCGGAGACAAACCATGAAAATCCCCGCTCTCAAGCTTCTCAGACACAGCCTGCTGGTCGGCACCGCAGCGCTGTGCGCCGCCAGCATCGCGCTGGCGGCCGACCCCATCCCCATGTCCGGCCCCAAGTACGACCAGTCGCTCAACAAGATGGGCGTGCCCGGCGTGCGCACCTGCTTCTGGGCGATGGGTCCCTACAGCGGCGACCCGTATCTCAACGTCGCGTGGCCCGACACCAACACCTATTACTGGGGCGCCAAGTTCACCATGCCGCAGGGCTCCAAGCTGAAAATTGAAGGCCAGTTTCCGCACGCGCGCTACTCGTCCTACACCTCCTACGATGACCGAGGCCAGCCGGTGGAGAGCCTGGCCGACTACCTGATCGAGCCCCTGCCCGGCCACACCAACCCGGCGCGCGACGGCGCCGACCGCAACGCGGTGAAACGCTCCTACGCGATCGAGGTCCTGGCCGGCGGGCAGCGCGACACCAGCCGGGTGGAAGGCTTTTTCAATGAAGGGGCGCTGTCCAAAACCGTCAGCGTCCCGATGAACGGCGGCACGCAACAGGTGCTGATCCTGCGCACCTACACGCCCGACCGCGGCACCAGCATCAGCGGCAATGTGCCGCTGCCGGCGCCGGTGCTGACACTGGCCGATGGCAAGGTGCTGCGCGGTGCGGCGGCCTGCGCGGCGCTGAACACCGAACAGTTGCTGCAGGTCCAGCCCGACGCCTTCGGCATGACGGTGTCGCGTTACCGCGAGTTGCTGACCCTGCCGGGCAAGCCCGACACGCATCCGGCAACGCGCCCATCCACCTGGTACGCGCAGTTTGACCGCAAGCAGTTTGAAGGCATCTTCACCGGCGAAGTCGGCAACTTCGAGCGCAAGAGCGAGGGCTTCTACCCCACGGTGGACAACCAGTACATCCGCACCTTCATCAACCGCAAATTCGGCCCGATCTATGTGCTACGCGGCAAGCTGCCCGTGACGCCCAAGACCATGAATGGCGACGCCGTGATGAACTCCAAGAGCGCCGACATGCGCTACTGGTCGATCTGCTCGCAGCACGGCGCGGCCAACACCACGGTGCTCAAATGCCTGAACGACGAAGAGGTCGTCACCAACAAGGAGCGCAACTACGTGGTCGCGTTCAGCCGCGCCTCAGACCGTCCGCGCACCGCCTACCCCGAGTGCGGCATCAACTGGCTGCCCATTCCGGACGACGGCGACGGCCTGTTTGACGCGGATCAGGGCAATATGATGATTCGCAACATGCTGGCAAGGCCCGACTTTGCCAACTCCATCCAGAAGATCAAGAAGACCGGTGAAGAGCGTGCCGTCATGGGCGCCTACCTGCCCCAGGGCGCCTACATGACCAAGGACATCTTCGAGTCCTCCTTCAACTGCCGCTCGCCCTCCGAACTGGGCAGCCTGAACAAGCAGGCCGAAGAAGCGGACGCAGCCCAGCAAGCGGCCGCCAAGGCCAAGTAAGCTGTTGCTCCGACGCCGAAGTTGAGGAACAGAATGAAAGTGCTGGATTCGCCCACAGCCCCAGGCACAATCCGCAGACCTGGCGGGCACGAGGCGAGGTTCAACGGCGCCACCGCCTGCAAGGCTTGCAGCAAGGGCATGGGTGCGCTTCGCGCTTTCATCTTTCGAAATTTCCGGATCGGAGTACCAGTCTCATGAGCAAACTTTCCCTGCTTGATTTCGGCTTCTTCATTGCCGAGACCGCCGCCAGCCCCAAGCATGTGGCGGGCCTGCAAATCTGCAAGCGCCCGCCCAAGTCCAGCGTCGCCTTTGCCAAGCAGTTGTACCGCGAGTACCTCACGCACACCGAGCTGAAGGCGCCGTTCAACCAGGTCATCGAGTTCTCCCTGACCGGCATGCCCAAGTGGAAAACCGCGGCCTCGGTCGACCTGAGTCAGCACATTTTTTATCACAAGCTGCCCAAGGAAAACAACGACCGCAAGGCGCT
>CAIKVZ010000144.1 GCA_903830985.1 uncultured beta proteobacterium | reverse complement strand
GTGCTTAGATCAACACCGGCCTGCACCATGTCCCACAGTGGGCTCATGGCGCGCAGGCGCGCCACCACCTGGCTGACCTGGGCGATGGTGAAGTCGATGTCCTCGACGGTGGTGAAGCGGCCTATGGAAAACCGCACCGAGCTGTGCGCCAGCTCATCGCTGCGTCCCATGGCGCGCAGCACGTAGCTGGGCTCCAGGCTGGCCGAGGTGCAGGCCGAGCCGGAGGACACGGCCACGCCCTTGATGCCCATGAGCAGCGACTCGCCTTCAACGTAGTTGAAGCTGGCGTTCAGGTAGTGCACGGCGCGCTGCTGTTCGTCGCCGTTGAGCACCACGGCGTCCATTTTCTTGAAGCCCGCCCAGAGCCGGTCACGCAACATCCGGATGCGCTCGTTGTCGCTGGCCATCTGCTCGCGCGCCAGCCAGAAGGCCTCGCCCATGCCGACTATCTGGTGCGTGGCCAAGGTGCCGCTGCGCATGCCGCGCTCGTGGCCGCCGCCGTGTATCTGAGCGTTGATGCGCACGCGCGGATTGCGTCGCACATAGAGTGCGCCCACACCCTTGGGGCCGTAGATCTTGTGCGCCGACAGCGACATCAAATCGATCGGCAGCTGCGCCAGATCGATCGCCACCTTGCCCGCGGCCTGGGCCGCGTCAACGTGAAACAGCACGCCTCTGGCGCGGCACAGCGCGCCGATGGCGGCCACGTCCTGCAGCACGCCGGTCTCGTTGTTCACCATCATCACCGAGGTCAGCACAGTGTCGGGCCGCAGGCTGGACTCGAACAGCGCCAGGTCCAATAGCCCGCTCTCCTGCACTGGCAGCACGGTCACCTCAAAACCTTCGCGCTCGAGCTCACGCATGCTGTCGAGCACGGCTTTGTGCTCGGTTGCCAGGGTAATCAGATGGCGGCCGCGGGCTCTGTGAAACTGGGCTGCGCCCTTGATCGCCAAGTTGTTCGATTCGGTTGCGCCCGAGGTCCAGGCGAGCTCGCGCGGATCGGCGTTGATGAGGGCGCAGACCTGTTCGCGCGCCAGTTCCACGGCCTCGTCAGCGGCCCAGCCATAGGCGTGCGAGCGGCTCGCGGGGTTGCCGAACATTTCCGTCAGGTAGGGGATCATCTTGCGCGCCACCCGCGGGTCCACGGGTGTCGTGGCCGCGTAGTCGAGGTACACGGGCGGCGCGGTGCGGACGGTTCTTTTGTCAGGACTGCTCGGTGACATGCAAGGCTCCAGTGCGAAGAGGTGGACGCCAGCTATTTGCAATTTCGGTGCCATGCACTTTGTCGTGAAATGGCGGTGTTTTCGGCGTCGGATTGTGACTTTTGTACGCACGACCGGGCCGTGTGCAAAGGCCTTGTCAGCTTTGTCGGGAACGGACTCGTCATGCCGCCTTGGTCGATAGGCTGGTATGGTTATTGCGTGAGAGTGCGAACAAAGCCGCTGCACTGCCTGTGCCTCCCGTTGCTGGTGCACATTCATGCGAGGCTGGGACTACCGGGAGCGGCCAAACTGGCATTGCACGAAAGCGGGGCTGAACATGGTGAACACACAGGCGATGGAAGCGCGGCGCGAGCTCAACGCGGTCTACGAGGTCAGCAAGACGCTGGCCACCTCGCTGGACGTGACCAAGACCTTCCGCGAAGCCCTGAACTATCTGCTGCACGCCTTTGGCTGGCGCCGCGCCTTCGTGGTGCTGAGCGAGCCCGAGGGCCAGCTACGCGGACTGTGCGCTGTCGGACTAACGCAGGACGAACAGCAGCGCCTGCAGTTTCGCGTCGGCGAAGGCATCGTGGGCCGGGTCTTTGCCAACGGCATTCAGGTGTTCGTCCCCGACGTGCGCTCCGAGCCGCTCTTTTTGAACCGCACTGGCGGCGCCGACCAGACACCAGGCGTGGCCGTGGCCATGCTGGTGACGCCGATCCGCGCGGATCGGCACACGGTGGGCGTGCTGGCCGTTGACTGCCTGAATCCGGAGGAGCACCGCGCCTTCTCCGACGACCTGCAATTGCTCAAAATGGTGGCCACGCTCATGGGGCAGGCGCTGTTGTTGCGCGGCAGCGTCAGCGCAGCGCACGACAGCCTGCAGGACGAGGTGCGCCGCATGTCCAAGGTGCTCAAACCCACGCAACAGATCCAGCATGTGGTGGGCGCCTCCGCACCCATGCAGGAAGTGTTCGAGCAGGTGCATCGCGTCGCGCCGGCGCGCACCACGGTGCTGCTGCGCGGCGAGAGCGGCACCGGCAAGGAGGTAATCGCGCGCGCCATCCACAACCTGTCGCCGCGCAAGCGCGAAGCCTTTGTCTGCGTGAACTGCGCAGCACTCACCGAGTCCCTGCTGGAGAGCGAACTGTTCGGTCACGAAAAAGGCAGCTTCACCGGCGCCCAGGGCTTGCGCCGCGGCCGTTTCGAGATGGCCCAGGGTGGCACGCTGTTCCTGGACGAAATCGGCGACATCTCGGCCTCGTTCCAGGCCAAGATGCTGCGCGTGCTGCAGGAGCGCGAGTTCGAGCGCGTCGGCGGCAGCACGGCGGTGAAGGTGGACGTGCGGTTGATCCTGGCCACGAACCGCAACCTGGAGCGCATGGTTCAAGCCGGCGAGTTCCGCGCCGACCTCTACTACCGCATCAACGTGGTCAGCATCCAACTGCCGCCGCTGCGCGAACGGCGCGAAGACATCCCCGCCATGGCCCAGCATTTTCTGGACCGCTTCAACCGCGAGAACGCGCGCAAGGCCCACTTCAGCACGGCCGCCATGCGTGTGCTCAGCAGCTGCTACTGGCCGGGCAATGTGCGCGAACTGGAGAACTGCGTCGAGCGCACCGCCACCATGGCGCGCGAGGACGTGATCACGGACTTCGCCTTCCCCTGCAAGGAGAACCGCTGCCTGACCCAGGTGCTGCACCACATCGAACGCGAGGACGCGGTGCGCCCGCTGCGCCTGGGCGACATCCCCATCGTGGAGGTGGCCAGCGGTGCGGGGCCTGCGGCAGAGTCATCGGTCGTCACGCCGAACGCGGCCGATGTCACGCTGGTGTCAGGAGCGTTCGGTGAAGCCACCGACACCGACACCGACGCCAAAGCCAACGAACCTGGGGCCGACGACGACGGCAAGCCCGAAGGCGAACGCGAGCGCCTGGTCTGGGCCATGGAGCGCTGCGGCTGGGTGCAGGCCAAGGCGGCGCGCCTGCTGAAGATCTCGCCGCGGCAAATGGGCTACGCCCTGCAGAAGCACGGGATCGAGGTCAGGAAGTTCTGACCCCGCCCAGAGAAGAGCCTCCGGGTACACAACGTACGAAGCTGATCAGACTTCCATCAAGTCCACTGTTTCCTGGCAGACGCCAACTCCAGGGTGGCCTCGCGTGACTTGGTTTCCAGAATTTCCGCGAGCAGCAGCGCATCCTGCGGCCTAATGCTGAGGCGTTGGTCATCGTCGGCGCCATTGAATACAGGTCCCACCAGGGGACCGAATTCCTTGTCCTGGACCGCAAAGACTTCAACGTTGGCGGCACGCCCCCGCGAAACAAGTCCTGTTGCGCCAAACATGTTGTAGTGAAAAGCCTTGCTGCCCCGTTACATGGGGGCAAGCAAGATCAGCACGGCAACGAGCAGCAGCAACAGGGCAAAGGTCCAGTCCATCTTTATTCGGTCCTGTTCACGTCTGCGGCCCCTGAGCGCATGTATCTGTGGCAGGCGTTGGTTGCACGGCTGCCTTGCGCAGTAGCGAGGCCGGACAAAGCGCTTCGGCCGGATGCAACCGAAGCGCCATCTCCCAAGGCTTGATCGCCATAGCGACTTCTGAATGAATTGCGCCAGATCTTCCATGATCCGGATGGAAAGGCGCCCCACGGCAAAGCCACCGAAGATAGAGTGACAGGGTGTCCGTACCCTGGCATCCAGGGATCGTGGCGGCACTGATCGCCGGTTTATGGCGGCGCACCGAATGGCCCAGGCAGGCCCTACTTGCCGACTTGCGCGGCGCTCGGAATACCTGTCGAAATCACGATCTGCAGTGCCTCGTCGGTTTTGAATCCCTTTTTGACGAGCGCGTCGAAAAGGTTCTTCTTGAAGCTGGCAACACGTTCCGCCGTATCGGGTTTTTCGGCCATGACCAACTGGGCATCAATTGTCGCCTCGGTCATGGGCCGGATCATTGCAATCACACTTGCCATCGCCGTCTGCATGACCTGCTTCATCTGCTCGGGCGTCGGCTGCGCTTGGGCCGGCGCCGCTTGGGCCCAGGCTGTGCCACACACAAACAGGGTGATGGCCATGGCGGCTAAGGTGCTTGGCAGTTTCATGGGGAAGGTCCGGGTTGATGAATGGATGAACGGATTTGTCGCAATGCTTTGCGGCTGAAGTGAGCCTAAAGCCTCCTGATTGAATTTGCCATATCCCCAAAGGGCAAATCGCAAGAATCACTTGCGCGCCGGTGCTGGTTTGCCGCAGCGGTGACTGTGTCCTTTGTCGCAAGCCTGACAGACGCGCGAAAATGTCGTCGTCAAGGCCTTGGTGGCGCCCGACAAACCCTTCAAAACCAGCTCTTGAAACGCCATTCTTGCTGGCATGGAACTGGCTATAGATCCCTTGTGCGGCCACGGTTGGTCGCGAGAAGGGTCCTTATGCCAGCCAGCGCCACCGCATCCCTGCCCGCGAAAAGCTATGTCAGCATCGGCCAGATCCGCCCCCTGGGCGCCCTGCTGGAGGCGCCGGCCAGCGGCGGCTGCGACACGCTGAGCAGCGAGGACAAGGCCAGCTGCGGTTCCTCCGACGGCCCGGACGACATGCCGCAGGAGATCTGGGACAAGGTGAAGAACCATCCCTGCTACTCGGAGGAGGCGCATCACCACTACGCGCGCATGCACGTCGCCGTGGCGCCGGCCTGCAACATTCAATGCAACTACTGCAACCGCAAATACGATTGCAGCAACGAGTCGCGCCCGGGCGTGGTGTCGCAAAAGCTCACGCCCGACCAGGCCGTGAAGAAGGTCGTGGCCGTGGCCAGCGAAATCCCGCAGATGACGGTGCTGGGCATCGCCGGACCGGGCGACGCCCTGGCCAATCCGGCCAAGACCTTCGAGACCTTTCGCATGCTGCAGGAGCAGGCGCCGGACATCAAGCTATGCCTGTCGACCAACGGCCTGGCCCTGCCGGACTGGGTGGACGAGATCTGCAAGTACAACGTGGATCACGTCACCATCACCATCAACATGGTGGACCCGGCCATCGGCGCCAAGATCTATCCCTGGATCTTTTGGAACCACCAGCGCGTCACCGGCTACGAGGCTGCGAAGATCCTGCACGAGCGCCAGATGCTGGGGCTGGAGATGCTCACCGCGCGCGGCGTGCTGACCAAGGTGAACTCGGTGCTGATCCCCGGCATCAACGACAAGCACCTGATGGAGGTGAACCGCGAAGTGAAGAAGCGCGGCGCCTTCCTGCACAACATCATGCCGCTGATCAGCGAGGCCGAGCACGGCACGGTGTTCGGCCTGACCGGGCAACGCGGCCCGAGCGCCGACGAACTCAAGGAGGTGCAGGACGCCTGCATGGGCGGCGCCAAGCTGATGCGCCACTGCCGCCAGTGCCGCGCCGACGCCGTGGGCCTGCTGGGCGAGGACCGCAGCGAGGAGTTCACGCCGGACAAGATCGAGCAGATGGAAGTGGTCTACGACCTGGACAAGCGCCGCGCCTACCAGGAGCAGGTCGAGATCGAACGCCAGGCGCAGCACGACGCCAAGCAGCAGGCCCTGGCCGCTGCCGCGGCCCAGCCGGCGGACGACATCAAGGTGCTGCTGGCCGTGGCCACCAAGGGCGGCGGTCGCGTGAACGAGCACTTCGGCCATGTGACCGAGTTCCAGATCTTCGAGGTCTCTTCGACCCAGGCGCACTTCGTCGGGCACCGCCGCGTCGACCTGTACTGCCAGGGCGGTTTCGGCGACGACGAGCAACTGCCCTCGGTGGTGCGCGCCATCAACGACTGCCACGCCGTGCTGGTGGCCAAGATCGGCGCCTGCCCGCGCGACGAACTCGCGGCGGCAGGCATCGAACCCGTGGACCGCTTTGTCGGCGAGTTCATCGAAAAAGCCGCGCTCGACTGGTTCGGCGACTACCGCCAGCGCATCGCCAGCGGCGCCATCACGCACCAGCAGCGAGGTGACGCGCAGATCCGCCAGGGCGCCTTCACCGGCGTAGCCGCCGCGGCCTGACCCCCTCATTCAACCACCACCCTCAGGAGACCCACCATGCCCATGAAGATCATTTCCTCGACCTGCACCGCCTGCTCCGCCTGCGAGCCCGAATGCCCCAACGTCGCGATCCGCGAGAAGAACGGCACCTACATCATCGACGTGAAGAAGTGCACCGACTGCGAAGGCCATTACGACGAACCGCAGTGCGTGGCCGTGTGCCCGGTCGATGGTTGCATCATCAAGGTCTGAGGCCATGTTGCCCAACGTCATCCTCACCCCTGCCGCGCAGAAGTTCATCGCGCGCATCGTGCGCTTCTCAGGCCTCCCGAGCGGCGCGGGCTTGCGTCTCATCGTGAGCGCCGGCGGCTGCTCAGGCTACAACTCCGAGTTCAGCGCCGAGGCCGCGCCAAAGCCCGGCGAGGAGACGCTGGAGGTCAGCGGCCTGCGCCTGTTCCTGCCGGCCGAGAGCCGTCTCATGCTGCAGGGCGTGACCATCGACTTCACCGAGACAGCGACCCAGTCGGGACTGAGCTTCATCAACCCGAACCAGGCCGCCTGCGCCTGCAGCACGGCCGAAGCGGCTGCTCCGACCATGCCCGGCGTGACGCACATCGCCATCGGTGCCATCGGCCGCGGGCGACCAGCGCCCGTTGTGGCGCCCTGATCGCGTTTTTCCATGGACGCCTATGGCCCACGCTTTGACGATGAACTGGCGGCTTTTGCCGACGGTGTCATCGGCGGGGGCCAGAGCCGGCCGGTGCTGGCGCTGCTCGAACGTGCGGGGGCGCTGCGCGACCAACCCCAGGCGGCGCTGCAGCTGCTCGATCTGGCACGTTCCCTGGCGCCGCGTCACGCTGCGCCGCTGATTGCGCTGTACCGATTCCACTTTTACGGCCATCGGCTGGAACAGGCGCGTGCTGTCGGCGTGGACGCCCTGGCCGTGGCGCGCACGGCCCTGGGTCCCGCCTTCGGCGACGAAGCGCCCGGCGACGAGGCCGCTCGTTTTGACGCCGCCGTGCGCTTTTACCTGTTCACGCTCAAGGGCCTGGCCTACCTGAACCTGCGGCTGGGCGACCTCGATGAGGCGCGCGTGCTGCTCGCGGAACTGCGCCGCCTGGACCCGAAGGACCATATCGGCGGCGGGCTGTTGTCGCATGTGCTGGCGCGCCACGAGGCCGGCGGCGAGACTGGCATGGACTACCCCTTGCGCGGCTGGAGCCCCTTGCCATGAGCGCATCGACCGTCACCGTGATGCCAACAGCGCGCGCGCCCGAGGGCGACATCGCGCCCCTGCACTGGCAGGGCGGCGCCATCGATTGCGCGAGCTGCCCTTTCGCCGCGCTGCGCGAGCTCCCGCAGCGGCTCGGCTGCGAGCCCGGCCACGCCTGCCTGCAGGACGCCTATGCGCGCCGCGTCGACCGCTTTTTCCGCTGGCACCCCGAGCTCAGCGACAGCCAACTCGAGCACCCCTATTTCGAAGTGCGCGCCATTGCCGCGCGCCACTGCAGTGTGTTCCGCCTGAACGGCCTGCTCGCCGACCCGGATGAGACCGTGCGCCTGCAGGTGGCGCTGCGGCTGCCGCTGATGCAGCTGCATCGTCTGGCCGGCGACCCGCACCGCGAGGTGCGCATCCGAGTGGCCCTGCGCCTTGCGCCCGCCGCGCTGGCAATGCTGCGCAACGACGCCGACTACGGCGTGCGCGAACTCGTGGCGCAGCGGCTGCCGCTGGCGCTGCTCCCCGCCATGGTCGGCGACGCGGACCGGGCCGTGCGCCTGCGCGTGGCGCAGCGCCTGGAAATGCCGGCGCTGCTGCGCATGGCCGACGACAGTGCGCCAGAGGTGCGGCGCATCGTGGCGCAGCGCCTGCCCGTTCCCCTGCTGGCGCGCATGGCGCAGGACGTCGACTGGTGCGTGCGCTGGGAAGTGGCGCAGCGCGCCGACGCCGCAACGCTGGCGACCCTGCGCGACGACGCTGAAACCGAAGTGCGCGACACCGTGCGCGATCGACTGAGCACCCACCTCCGGCCTGTTCCTGGAGAACTTCATGGCTGACATCCAGCGCGACGGCGACGAAATCGAACTGGCCTCGCCACCGCGCTTTGCCTATGGCGAGCGCGTCATCGCGCGCTCCGTGGTGCGCAACGACGGCACCTACAACGGCCGCGATGTCGGCGAGGTGCTGGTGCACAAGGGCGAGATCGGCTACGTCATCAACATCAACACCTTTTTGCAGCAGTTCTACATCTACGCCGTGGACTTCGTCGAGTCGGGACACCGTGTGGGCATGCGCGCCAAGGAGCTCTGCACCCTGGACAACTTGCCCGAGGAAGTGCTGGCCCAGCTGGGCGAGAAGGCCGCTGCGCTGCAGACCCTGGGATCCGCCACCGCAACAGAGGAAATGTCATGAACGCAAACGCAGCCATGGGGATGGAAATCCGCGAGCCCGCCTATGCCTGGGGGCAGCGCGTGATCGCGATCGACGACTTGGTGAACGACGGCAGCCATCCGGAGTGCGCGGTCAACGCCTTGCTGGCCGCGCGCGGTTCGGTGGGCGAGGTGGTGAACATCGGCCACGCCCAGGAACTCAACGAGCCGGTCTACCTGGTGCAGTTTGCCGGCTGCGTGGTCGGCTGCCTGGAGATCGAACTGGTGCCGGCGCCGGCCGGCCTGCTGCCCGAGACCGCGACGTGACGCCCGACGCCCCCTCGGCTGCGCCATCACGCAGGCCGGTTGCCAACCTGACCCTGCACCGGCTGGAGCGCGCCCTGCGCGAACGCGTGCGCTACCGCTATGTGCGACCCCAGGTGCTGCAGGAGGGCGAGGCCTTTCGCATCCGCAGCCCGAACTGCTCGCGCCGCCTGGACCCCAAAGGCGGGTTGATCGACATCGCCCTGCTCGTGCCTCAGGGCAAGCTCCAATGGTGCCTGTGTGCGCGCGACCATGCGGGCGAACGCTGGGTGCCGCGCCTGCAGGACGCGCCGCTGAAGAGCGCCCTGGAAGCGCTGTGCCTGGACCCCGAGCGCCAGTTCTGGCCATGATCTACCTGGACCATAACGCCACCACCGCACCGGCACCGGCCGTGGTGGCGGCCATGCTGCAAACGATGAACACCACCTGGGCCAACAGCTCCTCCAGCCACGGTCCCGGCCAGGACGCCAAACGCGCCCTGGGCGCGGCGCGCGCCACCGTGGCCAGTGTGCTGGGCTGCAGGCCGGCCGAAGTGATCTTCACCAGCGGCGCCACCGAGGCGAACCAGCTGGCGGTGCGCGGCCTGCTGGCCGCGGCCGAACCGTCGCGCCGCCGCATCCTTTTTGGCAGCGTCGAGCATGCCAGCCACCTGCGCCTGGCGCAGGCCCTGGCGCAACGGGGCCTGGTGCTGGACCTGCTGCCGGTGCGGCCCGACGGCACGCTGGACCTGGAGCGGGCTGGCGCGCTCATGGGACCGGACGTGGCCCTGGTCTCGCTGATGGCGGCGAACAACGAAACCGGCGTCCTCATGCCGACGCAGGCGGTGGCCGGACTCGCCCATGCGCATGGGGCGGCCATGCACGTCGATGCCACGCAGCTGATCGGCAAGCTGCCCTTTGACTTTGCCAGCTGTGGCGCGGACGCGGTGTCGCTGTCGGCGCACAAGTTCCAGGGACCCAAGGGCGTGGGCGCGCTGCTGCTGCGCCAGGGCACGCCCTTTGTGCCGCAGACGCCGGGCAGCCAGGAGCGCGGTCGGCGCGGCGGCACCGAGAACCTGCCAGGCATCGCCGGCATGGCGGCGGCGCTGGAACTGCTGGGCGACCTGACGGCGCAGGCCGAACGACTTGCAACGTTGCGCGACGCGCTCGAGGCCGGCCTGCAGCAGGCCCTGCCCGACACCCACATCTGGAGCTGCGGCGTGCCGCGCCTGCCGGGCACCAGCTACCTGCGCTTTGGCTGCCGGTCTGCGGACCTGGTGCTGCAACGGCTGGACACCCTGGGCGTGGCCGCGTCCAGCGGCGCCGCCTGCTCGTCGGGCGGCAGCGAGCCCTCGCATGTGCTGGCCGCCATGGGTGTGCCCGCCGACGAGGCGCTGGCGGCCGTGCGCCTGTCCCTGGGCCCCGACACCCGCTTCGACGACGTGAACACCCTGCTGCTGCAGCTGCCGCCCTTGCTGGCAGCGGCGGCGTGAAGAGATGACGACCAACCCCAACAGGAAACCCCCATGAAACTGATGATTCGACGCGACAGCAAGGGCGTGCTGACCGGCTATGTACCCAAGAAGGACCTGGAGGAGCCCATCGTTTCCATGGCCAATCCGGCCATGTGGGGCGGTCTGGTGACGCTGGCCAACGGCTGGCAGTTCGATCTGCCGGCCATGCCGGCCGACACCCCGTTGCCGATCACGGTGGAAGCGCGCCGACTGGCGCTGACCGAGGAGGACTGACATGGGCGTTTCCACCGACTACCTGCGCAGCGCCGCCGAAGTGATTGGCGCCGCGTCCACACTGCGCGACGCCGCCGCCCTGTGGCGCGCACGCGACCCTGCCATGCGCGTCGTGCTGGTCGATGCCATGGACATGCGCGACGAGACCCCGGCGCTGCGCCTGGGCGCGCGCAATGTCTATCTGGCCAGCAGCAACGGTCACTGCTGGACGGTGACCGACCGGGCGGACGACACCACCGCGCTGATCCTGACGCAGGACTAGACCGCAGCATGGAAGTCGACCTCATCTCCCTGTTCGAGCCCGAATGCGGCGCGCGCGAAATCGAGCTCGTCAGTGCCGTGCTGCAGTCCGCGCGCTGGGGCGACGGCCCCATGGTCGAGGCCTTCGAGCGCGCCTTTTCCGGCTGGGTGGGGCGCAAGCACGCGGTCGCGGTGGGCAGCGGCACGCTCGGCACCTGGGTGGCGCTGCGCGCGCTCGGCATAGGGCCGGGCGACGAGGTGATCTGCACCTCGCACACCTGGCATCAGGTGGCGCAGGCCATCACGCTGTGCGGCGCGACGCCGGTGTTCGCCGACATCAACTACTGGACCGGCAGCCTGAGCCCGGAAAAGGCGGCGCTGAAGACCACGCCACGCACCCGCGCCATCCTCGCCGGCAACACCAATGGCCACCCTGCCGCCTGGGAACCCTTGCGCGCGCTGGCCGTGGCGCAGGGGCTGGCGCTGCTCGAGGACAGCACCGAGGCCCTGGGTTCGACCTACCGGGGACGGCAGGTGGGCACCTTTGGCGATGTGTCGGTGTTCGACTTTTCCGCACCCTCGGCCCTGTGCACCGGCGAGGGCGGCATGCTGGTCACCGACGACGACCAGCTGGTGCACGAGCTGCGTTATCTGCGCCAGCGGCGACTGGCGGACCGCGCCTCGGTCTCGGTGGGCGCGCGCGTTCCCCTGCAGGCCGGCATGAGCGAACTCACCGCCGCCCTGGGCCTGGCCCAGCTGGCCGGACTCGACGAGCGCCTGGAAGCGCGCAAGCAGGTCGTGACCTGGTACCAGGAGCAGATGCAGAGCTTTGAAGGCATCAAGCCGCCCTACATCGGCGAGGGTGTGGACGAGGTGCAGTGGATGCTCTACGTGGTGCATCTGGGCAAGCGCTTCTCCGGCAGCGCGCGCGCCCAGATGATCGACGACCTGCGCTCCTGCGGCGTCGAGACCGCGCCCTACAGCCACCCGCTGCACCAGCAGTTTTATTACATGAACGCGGGCGACGCCATCGGACGCCAGCGCGGCATCCTGCCCGACACCGACCGCATCGGCGACCGCGCCCTGGCCCTGCCGCTGCACACGCTGCTGGACGAGGAACAGGTGCAGTACATCGTCAAGACCTTGAAAGACACGGCCACCAACGTCGGCGCCG
>CAIKVZ010000143.1 GCA_903830985.1 uncultured beta proteobacterium | reverse complement strand
CACCGTCAGGCCGCCCTTGACCTTGCCGCTGGTCGTGCCAGTGACAAATTCGCCGGATTCGAGGGCCTTTTCCAGGCTCATCCACGAAGCCAGACGCTTGGCCGTGTCGCGCGACAGGATGGTGTCGCCGTAGCCGTTTTCGACGGAGCCGATGGCCACCGAGACGAAGTCACCGACCTGGACTTCAATTTCGCCCTTGTCGTTCTTGAATTCTTCAAGCGGCACATAGGCCTCGGACTTCAGGCCGGCGTTGACCACCACGAAGCTGTGGTCGATGCGCACGACTTCAGCGGTGATGACTTCACCAGGACGCATTTCGGTTCGCGTCAGGGATTCTTCGAATAGATCGGCAAATGATTCAGACATTGATTTTTCCTCAACCGACGGCAGGATTTCAGCAGCGGGATTGCTGCTGTTTTAAGAGCTGGGGTCGGCAGTTGTGCGGGGATTCCGCGGGTTACGTTGAAAAACCACAGTGACTGTGCGTGGTTCACGCAGCGGGTCAATGTGGGCTGTGTCGCTTCAGGAAACCTGAAGCGGCTGTGTGCCTTGCCACCAGCGCAACACCATCTGCATCGACTCTTCAATCGAGACTTTGGAGTTGTCCAGTTGCCGGGCATCCTGGGCCGGTTTGAGAGGCGCAACGCTGCGGGAGGAGTCCCGCGCATCACGCGCTTCCAAGTCGGCCGTAAGATTCTCGAGTGTAGCTGAAATTCCCTTTGAAATCAATTGCTTATGCCGCCTTTGTGCGCGCTGTGCGGCGCTTGCGGTGAGAAACACCTTGAGTTGGGCGTCTGGGAAGATCACCGTACCCATGTCGCGCCCATCCGCCACCAGCCCCGGCAAGCGCCGAAAGCGTTGCTGCAAGCCCAGCAGGGCGGTGCGCACCGCAGGCAGGGCCGACACGCTGGAGGCGTCCATGCCCGCGGCTTCGCTGCGGATGGCGTCGCTGATGTCCTCGTGCCCCAACCAGACCTGATCGCCCTCGAAGCGCAGCGGCAATTCGGCTGCCAGCGCGGCAATGGCCGCTTCGTGTTCAAGGTTCAGCGCCAGGCCGGCGCGCCTGGCCACCAGGCCGGTCACGCGGTACAAGGCGCCCGAGTCCAGGTAGTGGTAGCCCAATCGAGCCGCCAGCTTGGCCGCCAGCGTGCCTTTGCCGGAGGCAGTGGGGCCATCGACGCAGAGCACGGGGATACGCTCGGGCGCAGCTTGTGCCAGCGAAAACAGCGCCTCGAAGTAATCGGGGAAGGTCTTGGCCACACACTTCGGATCGAGCACGCGCAGCGGCAGCCGTGCCGGGTTGAAGGCGGCCAGCGCAAAGCACATGGCCACGCGGTGGTCGTCGTAGGTGTGAATGCTGGCCGCCTGCCAATCCTGCACTTGGGTTGGGGCGGTGATGCAGATCCAGTCCGCGCCCTCCTTGACCGTGGCGCCGAGCTTGCGCAGCTCTGTGGCCATGGCCACGATGCGGTCCGTTTCCTTGACGCGCCAGCTCGCAATGTTGCGCAGCGTGGTCGTGCCCTTGGCATACAGCGCCATCACTGCCAGCGTCATGGCGGCGTCGGGTATATGGTTGCAGTCCAGATCGATGGCCTTGAGGGGCCAGGCGCCGCGCGACACTTCGAGCCAGTTGGGGCCGCTGACGACTTGGGCACCCATGCTCCTGGCGGCGTCGACAAAGCGGATGTCGCCCTGGATCGAGGCCGCGCCCACGCCTTCGATGCGAATGCCCTTGTGCCCGGGTGCGGGTGTTGCCAGCGCGCCCAGTGCGATGAAATAGCTGGCCGATGAAGCATCGGCCTCGACGTGAATCTCGCCCGGAGAGCGGTACTGGCTGCCGGCGGCAATGGTGAAGTTTTGCCAGCCGTCGCGCCTGACCGTGACGCCGAAGCGCTGCATCAGGTTCAGCGTGATTTCGATGTAGGGTTTGGAGATCAGCTCGCCCATGACTTCGATCACGATGTCATGCGTGGACACGAGGGGCATGGCCATCAGCATGGCCGTCAGGAACTGGCTGGACACGTCGCCGCGCACCTTGATCGGCGCATCGATGTGCAATTGCGGCCGTCCTATGTGCAGCGGCGGATAACCTTCCTGTCCCAGGTAGTCCACCTGACAACCGAGCTGGCGCAGCGCGTCGACCAGGTCCCCGATCGGGCGTTCGTGCATGCGCGCCACGCCGCTGAGCGAATAGTCCCCACCCAGAACGGCCAGCGCCGCGGTCAGCGGTCGCATGGCGGTGCCTGCATTGCCCATGTGGAAAGCGGCTTGTTGCTGCGGCAACTGGCCGCCCATGCCATGAACTTGCACCGTGGAGCCGGTTTGCTCCAAGTTGCAGCCCAATTGGCGCAGCGCCGTGAGCATCACACGCGTGTCGTCCGAGTCCAGCAGGTCGTGCACCATGGTGTTGCCTGAGGCCAAGGCGGCCAGCAGCAGCACCCGGTTCGAAATGCTCTTGGAGCCTGGCAAAACGACCGTGCCGCCCGCAGTGCAAAGTGGCGGGATGTCGAGAAATTCAGTGGAAAACATGCGGTTCCTTGGCTAGCGGCGCTGCGGCGTGGCCGCAGGTGGAATGATTACTTGGCGGTTTTTTGCGCCGTCATGTGCCAGCGTCCGCGCGCCTTGGAGGCAAGTTGCAGCACGCCTTCCAGCGCTTCACTGTTGCCGCTGGAGATCATGGATTCGAGCGAGGCCAGGGTGTTTTTGAACAGCGCGGTCTGCGCCAGCAGTTCCTGGCGATTGGCCATCATGATGTCGCGCCACATGACGGGGTCGCTGGCGGCGATGCGTGTGAAGTCGCGAAAACCTGGGCCGGCCAGCGACAGAAAGTCGCGCGCCTGCTCCTGGCTGGAAATGCTGCCGATCAGTGCAAAGGCGAGCAAGTGTGGCAAGTGGCTCACAGCGGCGAAGGCCGCATCGTGCGCGTCCGGCGACATCTGTCGTACCGAGCAACCCAGCGCCGTCCACAGCGCCACGGCCTTTCCCAGTTGCACCGTCAGCGTGGATTCTGTGGGTGTCAGGATCACCTGCTTGCCGGCGTACAGGTCGGCGCAGGCGTGTTCCGCACCAGAGACTTCCTTTCCGGTGATCGGGTGCGCCGGAACAAAAGATCCCGAGCGCGGGCCCAGGGCGCTGCGCGCCGCATCGACCACGTCGCGCTTGGTGGAGCCCACGTCCATGATCAGCATATTGGCATTCACCAGATGCTTGATCGACTTGAAAGTGGCCTCGCTGGCCGCCACCGGCACGGCGATCAGCACCAAGTCGGCCCCGGATACGGCCAGCAGTGCAGAGGGGGCCTCCACGTCGATGATGCCGAGTTGGCGCGCGCGCTCGGTCGTGGTGGGTGACTTGCTGTAGCCCACGACCCGCTTCACCAGGCCGGCCTGCTTCAGCGCGAGCGCGAACGATCCGCCCATCAATCCGCAGCCTATGAGCCCCAGTTGTTCAAACACGATTTGACATCCTCATGCGCAGACCGGGTAGGTTCCCAGCACCTTGTAGAACGCACACACCCCCTGCAACTCTTTCAGCGCCTTGGCTACATGGGGCTGCGATGGATGGCCGTCCAGGTCGATGTAGAAGTAGTAGTCCCATTGACCGGTGCGCGCCGGGCGCGACTCAAAGCGGGTCATGGAAACGCCATTGCTCTTGAGCGGCATCAGCAGGTCGTGCACGGCGCCGGGGCGGTTCGTCACCGACACCACCAGGCTGGTGCAGTCCTTGCCCGATGGCGGTGGCGTGTCCAGCGTCTGCGGCAGGCAGATCACGGCAAAGCGCGTGCGGTTGTAGGCGTCGTCCTGAATCGCGTGCGCCACGATGTGCAGGCCGAACTGCGAGGCTGCGCGTTCACCGGCCAGTGCCGCCCAGCCCGGGTTGCCGGCCGCCAGGCGTGCGCCTTCGGCGTTGCTGGAGACGGCGCGGCGTTCGGCATGAGGCAAGTGCTGGGACAGCCAGGACTGGCACTGCGCCAGCGCCTGTGGGTGCGCCAGCACCACCAGGATGTCTTCGAGCGAATTGTTCTGCCGCAGCAGGTTGTGCCGCACCAGCAGGCTCACTTCGCCGATGACGTGCACGGGCGAGCGCAGAAAAAGGTCGAGCGAGCGCGCCACCACACCTTCGGTGGAGTTCTCCATGCCCACCACGCCATATTGCGCCGTGCCGGCAGCGGTTGCATGGAACACTTCGTCGAAGCTGGAGCAGTAAATCAGGTTGGCGGCGCTGCCGAAAAATTCGATCGCGGCCTGCTCGCAAAAGGTGCCGGCGGGCCCCAACACGGCGACACGTTGCGGCGCCTCGAGTGCCAGGCAGGCTGACATGATTTCGCGCCACACGGCAGCGACATGCGGGTCCTTCAAAGGGCCCTTGTTGGCGTGCTGGATCTTCTCGATCACCTGGGCCACGCGGTCTGGGCGGAAGAAGGGCGAGCCCTCACGGCGTTTGATCTCACCGACCTGCTCGGCCACCTTGGCGCGCTGGTTCAGCAGGGTCAGCAATTGCATGTCGATGGCGTCGATCTCGACGCGCAACTCGGCCAGAGGTTTTGATGCGATCGGGGCGGGTAGGGTGCTCATGGCTCAGACCTGCTTTTGTTCAAAGGCTTGCATGTAATCCACCAGCGCCTGCACGCCGGCCAGCGGCATGGCGTTGTAGATGCTGGCACGCATGCCGCCGACCGATTTGTGACCCTTGAGTTGCAGCAGTCCTGCCGCCTTGGCGCCCGCCAGGAAGGCCTCGTTGCGCGACTCGTCCCGCAGGAAGAATGGCACGTTCATGCGCGAGCGGCAGTCCTTGTTGACCTTGTTCCTGTACAGGGTCGAGTTGTCGATGGCCTGGTACAACAGCGTCGCCTTGGCGAGGTTGCGCTGCGCCATCGCGGCGATGCCGCTCAAGCTGCCTTCCTGCTGGCGCTTGAGCCACAGGAAGGTCAGGCCCGCCATGTAGATCGAATAGGTCGGTGGCGTGTTGTACATGGAGTTGTTGTCGGCCACCGTCTTGTAGTCGAAGGCGCTGGGACACACACCCAGGGCATGACCCAGCAGGTCTTCGCGCACCACCACCAGTGTCAGCCCTGCCGGCCCCAGGTTCTTTTGTGCGCCGCCAAAAGCCAGGCCGACGCGGCTCCAGTCCACGGGACGCGATGCCACATGGGAGGAAAAATCGATCACCAGCGGCGCGTCGCAGCCCAGGGCCTTCAGGTCGGGCAGGGTCTGGAACTCCACGCCGTCGATGGTCTCGTTGGTGCAGACATGGACGTAGCTGGCGCCCTGGCTGAATTCCCAGCTGGCCGGGTCCGGCAACTCGGTATGCCGGCTGGCTTCGTTGCTGGCGATGAGTTGCGTGCTGCAATAGCGCGCCGCCTCTTTCAGTGACTTCTTGCTCCAACTGCCGGTGACGACAAAGTCAGCCTTGCCGGCGCGCGACAGGTTCAGCGGAACGATGGCGTTTTCCGCCAGGCCGCCGCCCTGCATGAACAGGATCTTGAAGTTCGCCGGCACGGCCAGCAGTTCGCGCAGATCGCTTTCCGCCTGGGTGTAGATGGAAGTGAATTCCTGGCCCCGATGGCTCATTTCCATCACGCCCATGCCACTGCCATGCCAGTCGAGCATCTCGGACGCGGCCTGTTCCAGCACCTCCTGGGGCATGGCTGCGGGGCCGGCGGAAAAGTTAAACGGTCGGTTCATGGAAGAAGCTCAATGGGGAACCGCCGGCAAAGTGCCGGGCGGTTCAGGCTGGGAATGCTGCGCGGTCCTGCTTATTCAGCGCTGCCTTCGGCGTCACCGTCGGCGGCGTCGCTGCTGCCTTCGTCGGGCGTAACGTCAATGTTCGCATCATTTTCCACGATGCGCTGCAGGCCGATCAGGCGCGAGCCCTCGTCCAGACCGATCAGCGTCACGCCCTGGGTGGCGCGTCCGAGTTCGCGGATTTCGGCAACGCGGGTGCGCACCAGCACGCCCTTGTCGGTGATCAGCATGATTTCGTCGTCGACGTGCACCAGCGTGGCGGCAACCACCTTGCCGTTGCGCTCGGTCTGCTGGATCGCGATCATGCCCTTGGTGCCGCGGCCGTGGCGTGTGTACTCGGTGATGCCGGTGCGCTTGCCGTAGCCGTTTTCCGTGGCGGTGAGCACACTTTGCTGCTCGTCCTCAGCCACCAGCATGGCGATCACGCTCTGCGTTTCGTCCAGCATCATGCCGCGCACGCCGCGCGCCTGGCGACCCATGGGGCGCACATCGTTCTCGTCAAAGCGCACGGCCTTGCCGCCGTCGGAGAACAGCATCACGTCGTGCTGGCCGTCGGTCAGTGCAGCGCCAATCAGGAAGTCGCCCTCGTCCAGGTCCACGGCGATGATGCCGGCCTTGCGCGGGTTGCTGAACTCGTCCAGCGCGGTCTTTTTCACGGTACCCATGCGCGTTGCCATGAAGACGTACTGGTCTGCCGGGAAGCTGCGTTTCGGGCCGGTCAGCGGCAGCACCACGGTGATCTTTTCACCGTCCTGCAGCGGGAACATGTTGACGATGGGGCGACCGCGCGAGCCGCGCGAGCCTTGCGGCACTTCCCATACCTTGAGCCAGTAGAGTCGTCCCCGATTGGAAAAGCACAGCATGTAGTCGTGCGTGTTGGCGATGAACAGCTGATCGACCCAGTCGTCTTCCTTTGTGGCTGTGGCCTGTTTGCCGCGGCCACCGCGCTTTTGCGCGCGGTATTCGGACAGGGGTTGGCTCTTGACGTAGCCGGAATGGCTCAGCGTCACCACCATGTCGGTGGGCGTGATCAGGTCTTCCGTGCTTAGGTCATAGGCGCTGTGCTCGATCAGGCTGCGGCGTGCACCCAGCTTGGTCTGGCCGAATTCCTGCTTGATGGTGCCCAATTCGTCGCCGATGATGGTGGAGACGCGCTCGGGCTTGGCCAGGATGTCGAGCAGGTCTTCGATCTCGGACATCACCTGCTTGTACTCGGAGACGATCTTGTCCTGCTCCAGGCCGGTGAGGCGCTGCAGGCGCATTTGCAGGATTTCCTGGGCCTGGGTTTCGCTCAAGCGGTACAGGCCGTCGCTGCCCATGCCGAGGGCTTTTTCCAGGCCGTCCGGGCGGTAGTCGTCGGCGTTCACCACGCCACCGTCGGCGCGCACGCGGGTCAGCATCTCGCGCACCAGCGAACTGTCCCAGGGTTTGGCCATCAGCTCGACCTTGGCCACGGGTGGAGTAGGTGCATTGCGGATGATGGCGATGAACTCGTCGATGTTGGCCAGCGCCACGGCCAGGCCCTCGAGTACATGGCCGCGCTCGCGCGCCTTGCGCAGTGTGAATACGGTGCGCCGCGTCACCACTTCGCGCCGGTGCTGCAGGAAGACTTCGATCAGGTCCTTGAGGTTGCACAGCTTGGGTTGACCATTGATCAGCGCCACCATGTTGATGCCGAAGGTGTCCTGCAACTGCGTCTGCTTGTACAGGTTGTTCAGCACCACTTCGGGCACGGCGCCGCGCTTGAGTTCGATCACCAGGCGCATGCCCGACTTGTCCGACTCGTCCTGGATGTGGCTGATGTCGTCGATCTTCTTCTCGTGCACCAGTTCGGCCATGCGCTCCTGCAGCGTCTTCTTGTTCACCTGGTAGGGCAGTTCGTCGACGATGATGGACTGGCGCTGGCCCTTGTCGATGTCCTCGAAGTGGCAGCGCGCGCGCATCACGACCTTGCCGCGACCCGTGCGGTAGCCGTCCTTCACGCCGTTGATGCCGTAGATGATGCCGGCCGTGGGGAAGTCGGGCGCCGGAATGATTTCCATCAAATCGTCGACGGTGGCTTCGGGGTTGCGCAGCAGATGCAGGCAGGCGTCCACCACCTCGTTCAGGTTGTGCGGCGGGATGTTCGTCGCCATGCCCACGGCAATGCCGGCCGAGCCATTCACCAGCAGGTTGGGCACCTTGCTCGGCAGCACCAAGGGTTCGCGTTCGCTGCCGTCGTAGTTGGGCCCGAAGTCGACGGTTTCCTTGTCGATGTCGCCCAGCATTTCATGGGCAATTTTGGTCAGGCGAATTTCCGTGTACCGCATGGCCGCGGCATTGTCGCCATCGACCGAGCCGAAATTGCCCTGGCCGTCGACCAGCATGTGACGCAGCGAAAAATCCTGCGCCATGCGCACGATGGTGTCGTACACCGCAGAGTCGCCGTGCGGGTGGTACTTGCCGATCACGTCGCCCACGATGCGCGCCGACTTTTTGTAGGGACGGTTCCAGTCGTTGTTCAGTTCGTGCATGGCGAACAGCACCCGTCGGTGTACCGGCTTGAGTCCATCCCGGGCGTCGGGCAGGGCTCGCCCGACGATCACACTCATCGCGTAATCGAGGTAGCTCCTGCGCATTTCCTCTTCGAGACTGATGGGCAGGGTTTCTTTGGCGAACTGGGTCATGGATGGCGGACGCGAAGTTGTGGGGCAGAGCAGGGCAGCCAGAGCGGCCTCGAACTGACCGATTTTAGGGCATCGAAGTGAGATCGGGGTTGTGGCTTGGCCGCAACATCAGCCGTGAAATTGCTTTGTTGTCGGTGCCAACTGGACTGCGGTGGCTTCAAGGCACTGTTGCCTATGGCACAATGACTGCACCGTTTTAGGTGATGGTCACCCAAGATGCTAACTCCCTCGCAGCGCGTCTGCGGCCTATTTTTCCAAGAGGACAGAACTATGAAAAAACTTAACAAGGTGGCGTTGCTTATTGCTGCTGCTGCTCTCGCTTCTGCTGCAGGCGCTCAATCGGTGGATAACTGGCGCAATGGCACAGGCGAAATCGTCTGGAAAAACGGCACCAACGAACTGTGCTGGCGTGATGCCAATTGGACCCCGGCAACCGCTGTCAAGGGTTGCGACGGTGCTCTGGCCCCAGTGGCTCCCAAGGCTGCTGCACCTGCTCCCGCACCCGCTCCTGCGGCTGCTCCCGCTCCCAAGGCTGCTGCTGCTCCGGCTCCCGCACCAGCACCCCAGCCTCCAGCAGCGACCAAGGTCACCTACGCTGCCGACGCATTCTTTGACTTCGACAAGTCCGTGGTCAAGCCTGAAGGCAAGGCCAAGCTGGATGACCTGGTTGGCAAGATCAAGGGCGTGAATCTGGAAGTCATCATCGCCGTCGGTCACACCGACTCGGTCGGCACCGATGCCTACAACCAGAAGCTGTCTGTGGCTCGCTCCGAAGCCGTCAAGGCTTACCTGGTGTCCAAGGGCGTGGAAAAGAACCGCGTTTACACCGAAGGCAAGGGCGAGAAGCAACCTGTGGCTGACAACAAGACAGCCGAAGGCCGCGCCAAGAATCGCCGCGTGGAAATCGAAGTGGTTGGTACCCGCGCCAACAAGTAATCTTCGGATTGCCTGACTCAAAAAACCCGCTTCGGCGGGTTTTTTGTTGGCCTCTGGAAACCCTCAAGCCCATAAGCCCCGCTTCTTTGCAGATAATCGAGCTCATGACTTCATCAATTAACGCCGACCCGGCAGAACTGGCCAAATTTTCTGATCTCGCCCACCGCTGGTGGGACATGGACAGCGAAATGCGACCGCTGCACATGATCAACCCGCTGCGCCTGGAGTGGATCAACGGCATGACGCCCCTGGCCGGCCAGCGCGTGCTCGACGTGGGCTGTGGTGGTGGCATCCTGGCCGACTCGATGGCGCGCAAGGGCGCCACGGTGCTGGGCGTTGACCTGTCCAGCAAGGCGCTCAAGGTGGCCCAGTTGCATGCGCTGGAAGCGCAGACGCCCAACGTGAGCTACCGCGAGATTGCCGCCGAGGCCCTGGCCGACGAGCAGCCCGGCAGCTTCGACACCGTAACCTGCATGGAGATGCTGGAACATGTGCCGGACCCCTCGTCCATCGTGCGCGCCTGTGCCACGCTCGTCAAACCGGGTGGCTGGGTGTTTTTTTCGACGCTGAACCGCAACCCCAAGTCCTTCCTGATGGCGGTGGTGGGTGCGGAATACGTGCTGAACTTGCTGCCGCGCGGCACGCACGAATACGCCAAGATGGTGCGTCCCAGTGAGTTGGCGGGGTATTGCCGGGCCGGTGGTCTGGACCTGCAACGCACCTCGGGTATGGCCTACAACCCGCTGACCAAGCGCTACTGGCTGAACGACGACACCAGCGTGAACTACCTGTTTGCCACGCGCAAGGGTGGATGAGCAAGGTTTTTTCGACCGGCGACTTGAAATGCCGGCGAAAGGCCTAAAATCACACACTTGGGGCTGCACTGGTTTCGACGTGGGTACGGAATCGCTGTGGTGCATGTCGAGCTGAATGCGCTCGTAAAACAGATTCAAAAAAACTAACTGCAAACGACGAACGTTTCGCACTCGCTGCTTAATAACCAGTGAGCCTT
>CAIKVZ010000142.1 GCA_903830985.1 uncultured beta proteobacterium | reverse complement strand
GTCAAGGCAAGCATGAGACTGCCGGGGGATGCCTCCGGCGGCCTGGCAGGGGCCTGATTTTAAAAATCCCAAAACCAGAAACCGGCCAACTCGTCGGTTTCACTGCTCGGGGAAATTACAGAAAGGATGTTGCACTAACACGACTCCATGGAGGACTTCATTGCCGTCAGCAGCAGCTTCTACCCTGAACTGGGGAGCTACTATGCCTACGCAATCGCTAAACACCTGGGTGGCGGACGATGACGGCCACGGCGGCGACCACGCCACCAAAGTTCAGCGCCAGAATATTGCCGCCCCATGACCTGCAGAACCTTCCAGAAGACCCTGTAATCAGGCCGATGCTGGTCTCCAATGGCGTGCCGCGACACCTGTGGCCTGAGGGCTGGATCAGCGAGGCGCAGGCGGCGGAGTTGATCAGAAGGTACGGGGTGAGTTAGGTGGAGGAGGGGTAGCAAGTGGCCTGAGCACTGGCCTGCCTGTGAGTGTGATCGGGTAAATCGTCTTACATCCGCCGTTACATCGTAAAACCGGAATGGAAAGAAAAAGGCCTCACGCTACGTTTTGTATAGCAGTGAGGCCAATAGCCATAAGGCTTGTAGATGGTGGCGCTTCACGGATTCGAACCGCGGACCTGTGGATTATGATTCCATCGCTCTAACCGACTGAGCTAAAGCGCCAAGCCCGAAATTATACCGCGGTCTTGGCGACTTTTATTCTTCAGCGTCACTGATGGGTAAATTGCGCCTTGCGTTTGTCGACAAAAGCGGCCATGCCTTCCTTCTGGTCGTCAGTGGCGAAGAGTGCGTGGAACAGGCGGCGCTCAAAGGTGATGCCCTCGGCCAAGCTGCTCTCGAACGAGCGGTTGATCGATTCCTTGGCCGCCATCACGGCCACCCGGGAGAATTCGCAAATCATCAAGGCCGCGCCCAGCGCTTCGTCCATGAGCTTTTCCAGCGGGACGATACGGCTCACCAGTCCCGCGCGTTCCGCTTCTGCGGCGTCCATCATGCGGCCCGTCAATGCCAGGTCCATGGCCTTGGCCTTGCCCACGGCGCGCGGCAGGCGCTGCGTGCCGCCCGCGCCGGGCATGATGCCCAGTTTGATTTCGGGTTGGCCAAATTTGGCGTTGTCGGCCGCGATGATGAAGTCGCACATCATGGCCAGTTCACAACCGCCACCCAGCGCAAACCCGCTCACCGCGGCGATCACGGGTTTGCGCACGGAGCGGATTTGCTCCCAGTTGCGCGTGATGAAGTCGCCCTTGTAGACATCGGAAAAGCTGTATTTGGACATGGCACGGATGTCGGCACCGGCGGCAAAAGCCTTTTCGCTGCCAGTGACGATGATGCAGCCGATGGCGTCGTCCTGGTCAAAGGACTTGAGCGCCTGCCCCAACTCGGTCATGAGTTGGTCGTTCAAGGCGTTGAGTTGCTGCGGGCGGTGCAAAGTGACGATCGCCACACGGCCCTCGGTGCGGGTCAGAATCGTTTCAAAATTCACGGCAAACTCCTGCGTTGGGACAAAGGCCAACTATACCCATGCTGCGGGTTGCACCGGTTTAACTGCCGGGCAAGGGCAGCGCCGTGGGCTCTGACTGTTCGATCTTGTCCATCAACAGATCAACCCAGGTCTGTTCGTCCATGGAAATCCGGATGCGCACCGGCAGGTACTGCAGGGTTGGCGCAAACCACATCTCGGCCGTGATCGGGCCGCGCGGTCTTGCCAGGGGCCTCGGTTTAAGGTGGAAGGCTTCCACTTGGCCGTGTCTTGGTATCGACAGCGTTTCCAGTTCCACCACGTCGTAAGTCCAGCGATCGGCACCACCCGGACGCGCCAGCCAGATCTGCACGCTTTGACCGACGGCGAGGGCCGGGGCGGCCTGGGAGAAACGGTGCGTGAGTTCGACAAACTGGCTCGCCGTGTCCTGCACACCCGAGGGCCGCGGCTGACGCGTGCCGTCCATGAAGACCAGTTCTTGCGCGGTGAAGCTGACATGGCGCTGCCGCACACCGCTCACTTCTTCAAATCCTTCGGGGCGCAATTCGTCCGGGGTGACAAGGCCCTGGCTGGTCATCGTAAGGTGCGCGATCCAGCCGATATGCACGGCCAGTTGCACCTGGTAGCGTTCGCCCTGGCGCTGCCATTGGACTTCGGCGTCGCCGCTCAGCGGACCCCGAAAATTGCCGCCGACGCGGTAGTGCAGGCGCGTGTTGGCGGGCCAGCCGTCGAGTGAGGTCGCCGCCTCAGTCGCAGCCACTGGCGGTGCCGGTGCAACTTGGGGAACAGCGCTTGCGGGCTCGGCTGGCGCCGGGGGCTCTGGTGGTGGCGTGGCTGCCGTGTCGGTTGTTGGCGCCGGCGCCCCGACGGCGACCGCCTGCGTCGGGGCAGTCGCCGCGCGCGGTGGTCGAGGCTTGGTGCGCGCAACTGCAGCGCGGCGCGCAGCGGGTCGAGTTGGCGCTGTCGCCGTCAAAACCCGGGTGAACATGGGCGTTGCCATGCTGCGCAACACCGACACTTCCTGCCATTGCGTGGCCAGCCAGGCAAGGGACGCCCAGTGCAGCAGACCGACCGCCAGCGTGAGCGCGGCAATCAGTCGCCAGAGGGCGATGTGGCGTCCAGCCATGTGTCCAGTACGCGCGTGTCCTCTATGCCAAGTCGCCAGACGTTGACGCTGGTGCGCGCCGGCAGGGTCAAGGGCAGACGCAGCAAGCGCTTGTCGCGTGCCACCAGCGCACTCACCCGGGTGGCGCGCCCGGCATACAGGGCGACGTCGTCGAGCTTGTTCAGGCGCCACGCGGCCAGTGGCAGCGGGGGCTTGCGCGCGCCGCTCTTGCCGGCGCTGGCCGCTGCCGGCAACTCCAGTCCAAGCCACTCATCGCCCGCAGCAAAACCGGCCTTTTCGGCCGCAGAGCCGCGCAACACGTTCTTGATCTGTATGCCCTGCGACTCGCTGACGCGCAGCCCGAGTTGCTGGGCCGGCGGTGCCGGATCATCGTGCACTTGCACGCCAAACCGGGGCAGCAGATCTTTCAGTGGCAGGTCGGTCGTGCCGTGCACCCAGGCGGCGATCTCGGGCGCGTAGGAGCGCCCCCCCAATTGCGCCAACACCTGAAGCAGATCCTGCTCTGTCATGGGCCCACCCTGACAGCGTTGCCACAGTCCGCGCATCACGGCGTCCAGGTGACTGCGACCCTCCGCGCGCAGCGTCAGGTCCAGACACAGGGCCACGAGCGCGCCCTTGGTGTAATAGCTCACGGTGGTGTTGGGCGTGTTCTCGTCCTGCCGGTAATACTTGACCCAGGCGTCCATGCTCGATTGCGCCACGGTCTGCACCTTGCGCCCGGGGGTTTGCAGCACCTGGTTGATGGTCTTGCCCAGCAGCTTGAGGTAGCTGGCGTTGTCGATCAGGCCAGCGCGGTGCAGCAGCAGGTCGTCGTAGTAGCTGGTGAAGCCTTCGAAGAACCAGAGCAGTCGGGTGTATTGCTCGCTGTCATAGTGATAGCGGGCGAAATCGGCCGGACGCAGACGCTTCACGTTCCAGGTGTGGAAATACTCGTGGCTGATCAGCCCCAGCAGCGTGAGGTAGCCCTCGCTGGGGCGCTGCTGGGTCGGGCGCGTCCCGGCCACGGGCTCGGCCAGGCGCGGCAGGTCGCGGCGCTGGGCAATGAGCGCGGTGGAGTTGCGGTGCTCCAGACCACCGTAGCCGTCGTCCACGGCATTGAGCATGAACAGATAGGATTTTTGCGGGGCCTTGGTCGATGCGCCACGGCCGGTGCCGTGCCAGAAGTGGATCTCGGCTTCGCAGATCCGCTTCACATCCGCGAGCAGGCGCGCGCCATCAAATGAATCGGTGGCGCCGGCCAGGACAAAGCGATGGGGGATGCCGCCGGCCTTGAACTCGCCACTCCAGAAGCAACCCATTTCCACCGGGCAATCAACCAACTCGTCGTAATCGGCGGCGAGGTAATGACCCCAGCCGGTCTCACCACACAAGGCCGGCTTCAATCCGGTGGCGACGGACCAGTGTGCCGTGTCTGCGCCAGCTGTCAGCTCCAGTCCGTGCCGGCAGTCTTCCTGGCCATGCACGCGCAGGAACAGGCTGGTGCCGTTGAAAAAGCCCCGGTGCGCGTCGAGCCAGGCGGTGCGCACCGAGTTGTCCAGTGCGTACACCTCGTAGCGCAACTCCAGCGCCTTGACCGGGTTGGCATGAACCCGCCAGGAATTCTTGTCCAATTGCTCCAGGGCAAGTTTCTTTCCACCCTGGCGCGCCGTGAGGCGTTGCAGATTTTTGGCAAATTCGCGCACCAGGTAGCTGCCAGGAATCCATACCGGCAGTGACACGGTCTGCTCCTCGGCCGGCAGCGCAATGGTGAGCGTGACGTGGAACAGGTGGGCGTTCAGATCCGCCGCTTCCACGCGATAGTGAATGGGCGCACGCGCGCCCGGCAATGGAGAACTCACCGGCGCAAATTCAATTTTTGACTTCGGCCAGGTGCTGCTCGATTTGCTTGGTATCGATGGCACCGGGAATGCGGGCGTTGTTGGCAAAGATCAGCGTGGGCGTGCCGGTGATCTTGTACTTGCGACCGAACTCCACGTTGCGCGTCAGCGCCGCCGTGTCGCAGGCAGCGGGCGCAGCCTGTACGTCACGCACCATCCAGTCCTGCCAGGCCCGGCCCTTGTCCTTGGCACACCAGATGTTCTTCGACTTGTCGGTCGAATCGGCGCTCAGGATCGGATACAGGAACATATGGACGGTGATGTTGTCGACCTTTTGCAGATCGCGCTCGAAGCGTTTGCAATAGCCGCAATTGGGGTCTTCAAACACCGCCAGCTTGCGCTTGCCGTTGCCGCGCACGATGGTGAAGGCGTCCTTGAGCGGCAGCGCGTCAAAGGCCACGGCGGTGAGTTTCTCCACGCGTTCTTCGGTCAGGTTGCGCCGCTGCTTGGTGTCGATCAGGTTGCCCTGAATCAGGAAGTTGCCTTCCGCGTCGGTGTACATGATGTCCGCGCCATTGGTGCGGATTTCGTACAGGCCGGGCATGGGGGACTTGATCACCTCCTCGATGGCGGGCATCTGCGGGATGCGCTCGGCCAGGTTCTTGCGAATAGCAGCCTCCTGTGCCGATGCGGCGCAGGCCAGGCTCAGCAGTGAAGCGGCCCAAAGTGTTCTCTTCAGTTTCATAAGGTATCTCTCGTTAATTCTTTACACCAGGCCCATGGCCCGCTGCGCTACCCAGCGCTTGATCGGACCACTGCTGTCAAAACCCCTCATGCCCCAGGAGCGCAGGGCCTGCACCGGCGCGTCTTCGCGCGTCAGCATTTGTTGCAGCCCATCCATGGCTGTGCCCATGACCAGCAGTGCCCCGGCACGGGCGCGTTCGTAGCGTCGCAGCAGTTTCTGATCGGCCACACTGCGCCAATATTCGCGCTGGTGCAGCACTCGCACCAGTTCAGCCACATCGGCCAGGCCCAGATTCAGCCCTTGTCCTGCCAGCGGATGCATGGCATGCGCCGCATCCCCCGCCAGCGCCCAGGCCGCTCCGCCCGGCAGTTGACCAACCCAACGTTCGGCCTGAGCCGACAGCAGTGGCCAAGCTGAGCGCCCAGAGGTCAGACTGATGCTGCCCAGTGCGTCGTGACTTGCCGCCTGCAGTTGTTGCGTGAATGTCGGTGCGTCCTGTGCCAACAAACTGCTCGCCCGCTCCGTAGAGACAGACCACACGACGGCCATGGAGTTCCCCTGTTCACCCTCCAGCGGCAAAAAGGCCAGTATTTCACCGCCGGCAATCCATTGCCAGGCGACTTGGCCGTGGGGCCGCTCGCACGCAATGCGGGTGGCAATGGCGGTCTGCCAATAGGGCTTGGCAGGAAAATCAACGCCGAATTCGGCCCGGGATTCGCTGGCCTTGCCTTCGCATACCACCGTGAGCGTAGCGCTTTGCGGCTCCACAACCCGCTCGATCAGCGACTGAAATCCCACCGCCTGAGACAACAGACCTTCCAGCGCGGGCACGTCGACGATCCATGTCAGCGCCGGGACGGCCAAGGCGTCAGCGCTGAATTCCACCTGCGCGCCGCCCGCGTTTTGAATGCGCATGGTGCGAACGGCTGTGGCTTGCTGCGCTGGCGGCCAGCCTCGCACGGACTCGATCAAAGCGCGCGATGCGGCATTCAGTGCGTAGGCACGAACATCGGTGGCCGCTGCGCCAGGCACCTCGGTGGGGACCACCAGGGCCACGCGCAGGCGCTCCCGCGCCAGCAGCAGGGCCAGGGTCTGCCCGATAATCCCGGCACCACGAATACACACATCAAAGGCTTGCGTCATGCGAGCAATTGTAGGAGGCGCCACAGGCTCACGTCTTCAAGCCCTGCAATTGTCAACATTGCCGGCACGTGCCGCAGATCGCGGGCGCAAGCAAACTGCACTGAACACGGCACAATCTGTGAATGAGGATCCGCTAAATGACTTCCACTGAACTGGCAAGGCAAATCGCCAAGCGACTCGACAGCGTTGCGGACCTGACTCCTCAACGTGTGTCGGATGCACTCAGGAGCATGGCTGACCAGTTGGACTCGCTGCAGCGGGCGGTGGAGTTGATCAACGATGACTGCGCTCGTCTGGTCAAGGAGCGTGATGAACTTCGCCAGCAGATCTCCGAATTGAAAGCCAAACAGTACGACCGCAGGGTCAAGCCGCGCCCCTGAGTCGCCGGCGACGACCCAGGTCGGTGGGTATAGACTCGATCGGATGGAATTTTTACCTCTGGTTTACTGGGCCCTGCTGGCCTCCGCAGCGCTGGTGGCGCTGGTCTTTGCCTACCTCGAATACCAGGCCAGGCTGCTGCGCACCGTCGTCGAGAGCGTACCGGGAGGCCTGAGGTTTACCTCCAAGGCCTTTACCGTGGAGTCACGCCGCTCCGAGAACAGTTTGCAGGTTACGTGCCATGACGGCCAGCACAAGAGCCAGCCCCTGAATGGCGGCGAGGAGCAAAGTCGTTCCGGGGTCATGACCCTGGCATTGCCTGCTGCGGGCATGAAAATTCACATTGCCCGTAGCGAAGTGAGTCCCGCGCCTGATGCAGCACCGATCCCCACAGGGTTCAGCACGATCCTGTTCACAGCCTCGGACGAAATGAGCTTCAATGCCTTGCGAAAGCGCGGCGGGCAGTCCAGCAGTTTGAAGTTGATCCGCATCCCGGACCCGGTGGCCGATGCCTTCAGACATTTTTCGGGCGGTTTGGAAGCCTGGATCGAGAAGGTGGAATTCAGTCTGGCCGCAGACATCGCTGCGCGTGAAGCGCAGGCCGCCAAAGAGGCGGCGGAACAAGCGGCTGAGCAGGCCAAGGCAGCGCTTTCTGATGCGCTGTCCACGGAGCCGCTCAGCCCGGCCGAACAGGAAGTCAAAGCCAATGCACAACTGGCACAGTGGCGCCAGAGCGCGGGCTTCTCCGGCGCAACAACCGACATGCGATTTGATGCAATGGGCGTGGTGGAATGGCTGATTGACCTGAGGCTTGATGGCCGCATCATCCTGCACGCCGATAAGCGCCACTTCTGCGGAAATCTTGACGGTGCCGTCGTGACAGTACAGTCCGACCAACTGGAGGTGATGGTGCGCGATGAATACTGGCAGGAGGGTGACGAAAAGATGCACGCCTTTCGGGTGTTGAAGGGGGCGTCGAAAGAAACCCTCGGTGCCTGGAAAAAGCGCCTTGCTGAAGCCATGGAACGCTACTAGCGTGGCCGGCGACACGAATTTGCTCGGGGCCGCAGTGTCCGTCAGCCAGGAGCGACGCAGCGGCATTGCCAGCCTTCAATTCAACGAAAGCCTTTGCAGTACGTCCGCCTTGGGCGCGGTCAGGTGCAAGCAGCGCCGCAACAGCGCCAGTCCAACGAGACTGCCACCCAAGGCTCGATGCACTGTAAGAAACAGTGCAAAGGGTTTACCCGAGGCAGAGGGGGAGTCCATGTTGGATAAGCTCCACGGTTGCTTGCGTGCAAGCTAAGAGCGCCCCGGCGTCCCTTATTCCACCAACAGGAGATTGATTGTGAGAAGTTTTTCCAACTGCGTTAGCCGATTTTTTGTGGTGGTGACCATGGGTCTGGTCCTGGTGGGTGGCGCACAAGCCGCCGATCAGGGAACCGCACCCGAAGCGGAGGCCATGGCCAAGCGGGCGGTCGCTTATATCAAGGCCAATGGAACGGAAAAAGCTGCTGAAGAGTTCACCAATGGAAAAAGCTTCAAGGACCGTGACTTGTATATTGCCTATACCGAATTGACGGGTAAGGTCTTGGCGCACGGCGGGAATCCCAAGTTGGTTGGGAAGAATCTCACCGGGTTAAAGGATTCGGACGGCAACCCCTTCTTCCAGATGCTGGTTGATCTTGCCAAGAACAAAGGTCAAGGTTGGTCGGGAAGTTACCGATTCCTCAACCCGGTAACCCAGAAGATTGAGGCGAAAACGATGTATGTGGAGCGTGTCGCCGACAGCTATGTTGGCGTCGGCGTGTACAAGCATTGAGTAGGACTCAATAAAGCGACCACGGTTGAACTCCCCAAAACGCCACTGAACAGGCCCTGGGCCGCAGTCTTGGTGCATCGACACTGATTCGCCGGCAAAGCCCGGGCAGAATGCGGGTAGAAAGAAAAATCCATTGGCGATGGCCTTGAGGGTTTTGCGCGATTGATTTGTCGGCAGCCTCAATCACGCAGGAAACTCAACACATGAAGAGCATTTTGGGATGGTGGAACAGGATTGGCCTGCAGCTAAAACTGCAACTGCTGATACAGGGCATTCTGATTGTCACCCTGTTGGGTGCGCAGCAGTGGCTGCTGAACCGCTTTGAAGTCCAATCCCTCAAATCCGCAGAGGACCGCACACTTGCGGTGGCGGACGGTGCCATCAACGGCTTGAACACCCTGATGGTCACGAAACTGGGCGGAGAGGACGTCATCAGTGACCCGGTGGCGCGGGGACTTTTCATCGCAAAGATGGGGGTCGGTGAGAATATCAAGGAACTGCGCGTTTTCCGCAGCAAGGGTGTGGTCGATGAGTTTGGCGAGGGTTTGCCTCAGGAGCGTCCGCTTGACGACATGGACCGCAATGTCATGGCCAGCGGGAAGACACAGTTCAAGATGACCCGAGGGGGCGATGGCGAGGCCTCGCTTCGGGCCGTGGTGCCGTTCATCGCGAGGCAAGAGTTTCGCGGCAGCAAATGCCTCAAGTGCCACGGGGTGGATGAGGGGGCAGCGCTCGGCGCGGCCAGCATTACATTGGACGTCAAGGACGACATTGCCGCCATCAGGATCTTCAATACCTGGATCTGGATCGGTCAGGCGGTTATGCAACTCGTCCTGTTTGTGGTGATAGGCTTGATTGTGCGAAGCTTGCTCAGCCAACTCGGCGCCGAGCCGCGCGATGCAGCCAGCCTGGCGCACCGCGTGGCCGAAGGAAACCTCAGCGTGCCTGTGGTCTTGCGGCCCGGCGACAGCCACAGCATGATGGCCCAACTCAAGACCATGCAGGAACGTCTGTCCGGCGTCGTGGGCAATGTGCGCCAGGCCTCCGAAGGCGTGGCCACGGCCAGCGCAGAAATCGCCCAGGGCAACAGCGACCTGTCAATGCGCACGGAGCAGCAGGCCAGCGCACTCGAAGAGACTGCAGCCTCTATGGAGGAGTTGGGCTCGCAAGTGAAGCAAAACGCGCAGAGTGCACGTCAGGCGAATCAACTCGCCCTTGACGCCAGCAATGTGGCCGTCAAAGGCGGTGAAGTTGTGGCGCAAGTCGTGGAAACGATGAAAGGCATCAACCAGGCTTCGCACAAAATTTCGGACATCATCAGCGTCATCGACGGCATTGCCTTTCAGACCAACATTCTGGCGCTCAACGCTGCCGTGGAGGCCGCGCGTGCCGGCGATCAAGGCAGGGGTTTTGCGGTCGTCGCGTCGGAGGTGCGCTCCCTGGCCGGTCGATCGGCACTGGCGGCCAAAGAGATCAAGGCATTGATCGGCGCCAATGTTGAGCGTGTGGAGCAGGGCACGATGCTGGTGGATCAGGCCGGCAGCACCATGCGTGAGGTGGTCGAAAGCATTCAAAATGTCAGTGGCATCATGGGCGAAATCAGTGCGGCCAGCAACGAGCAAAGCGTCGGCGTGGCACAGGTCGGGGAAGCCATCACGCAGATGGATCAGGTGACACAGCAGAACGCGGCACTGGTCGAAGAGATGGCTGCAGCTGCATCCAGCCTCAAGTCCCAGGCACAAGATCTGGTGCAGACAGTCTCTGTGTTCACGCTCGGTGTGGACAAGCGGTGTTTGTGAAACCAACGGATGTTGCGGTCGTGTCCCACGTAGTGGTGTAAGTCCGCAGCCCGGACGGGCTGGGATACACGGTACTCAGCGTGCCACTGCGGACAGCCGAGTGGGTGGAGTATCGCAGAGCGTTTGCAGGCCTTCGAGCTGCATGTAGCGTCGGTTCAAACTCCACTCGTCGTTTTGCTCAAGCATCATGGCGCCGACCAATCTTGTGATGGATGCGTCGTTGGGGAAGATGCCCACGACGTTGGTGCGTCGCTTGATCTCGGCGTTGAGCCGCTCCAGCGGATTGGTCGAATAGATCTGAGTCCAGTGCGCACGCGGAAACGTCATAAACGCCAGCACATCGTTCTCGGCCTCGTCCATCAGTGCGCTGAGCTTGGGGAATTTGTCTCGAAGCTGATCAGCCACGGAACGCCATTGGGTTTTCGCAGCCTCGGCGGTCTCCTGTACGAACACGGTCCCAATGGCGGCCGAGACCATGCGCCGCTGGGTCTTGCCGGCGTAGGCCAGAGCGTTGCGCATGAAGTGCACCCGGCAGCGCTGCCAGGTGGCCTTGAGCACCTTGGAGACGGCCGCCTTGATGCCTTCGTGGCTGTCGCTGATGACCAGCTTGACGCCGCGCAGGCCGCGCCGGTTCAGGCTGCGCAGGAACTCCGTCCAGAAGGGCTCGGCCTCACTGGCGCCGACTTTGAGGCCCAGAACTTCGCGTTGGCCCTCTGTGTTCACGCCGACAGCCACTATTACGGCCACGCTCACGATGCGTCCAGCCTCCCTCGTTTTAACGTACGTGGCATCCACCCACAGGTAGGGCCAGTCGCCTTCAATCTGTCGATTCAGGAAGGCTCCAACACGCTCATCAAGCTCACCGCACAGGCGGCTGACCTGGCTCTTGGAGACGCCACTCATGCCAAGGGCCTTGACCAGGTCGTCCACTGAGCGCGTGGAGATGCCCTGGATGTAGGCTTCCTGGATCACCGCGGTAAGGGCCTTTTCGGCCGTGCGCCGAGGCTCCAAAAACTCGGGAAAGTAGCTGCCCTGGCGCAACTTGGGGATCTTGAGATCGACACTGCCTGCGCGCGTGTCCCAGGTGCGTTCGCGATAGCCGTTGCGGCTGTTGAGTCGTTCGGGGTTCTTTTCGTCGTAGCCGGCGCCGCAGCGTCCCTCGACGTCAATTTCCATGAGGCGCTGGGCCATGAACTGCACCATCTGGCGCAGCACGTCTATGTCGGCCCCCTTCTCGGCAAGTTCGCCAAGTGCGATAGTAGCGGTGGTCATCGTGATTTCCTTTCAGGATTAAGGTTGGTTGGGTCGCACCTCAACCTTATCCGGACTCACGATGGCCACCCTACAAGGGCGGCCCGGCTTATCTGCAAGCCGCTTTGGGCTACGCCCTACGCATCTTGCAGACAAGCGATTAACTTACACCACGTCCTGGGACATCACCGATGTTGCGCGACCAGCTGTTGTTGGCTCGCATTTCATGAATGCCGTGCGGGCAAGCCGATCGCAACCGCAACCGACTGTCGCATGTCGTACTCAAACGTAGATTCGAAGAATCTGCTCCGGGATCCGGCTTTTTGCGCCGTCCTGTGTGACAAGAAAGCCCTGCAATGCGCCCCTTCTGGTTCCAAGTGAATTCACGCGGGGTGCAGCGCAAACCGCGATGACCTGGCTGCCATCGGGTACGGCTTGTTGCAAACGCTGACATCCTGACCGCATTTGCGCAGAAGGACTCGCGTGGTTGGCGCCAATTACCTTGGCTGGTCCGTCATCCGATCCATCCCAAAAGCCATGTCGTGTGCGCACCCTTGTATGGATTTCCAAGGGCGCGCGGGCAGGGGGTGAGGCAACTTGTTCCAATCGGTATTCGATTCAAGTCGCGGTGGGAACTACGACAGTTTGGCCGCTGAAGCAGATGCGTGAATCGAAGCGATTGTGGGGAAAAGGGGTGTCTTGGCTGCTTCAAAGCGAAGGCCACACAAATGGACGTTCCAAGTTTCGCTGAAAATGCTGACTCCATGCCGTGAAACGGCCCTTCGTGGTCATCCCTGGGGTGCAATGACATGCAACAATTTGAATTTCGACTCAATATTACGGAACATCAATATTTGAACTACTACCGGGGATCAGTACGCCAAGTCATTGCAAGGACTACAGCTGGAATCACGATCCAGTTTCCAGCGTCACTGCTGACGAAGTTCGTAACTGCCAGCGGGGTCCAAGGTCACTTTCGCCTGACGTGCGACGATGCATACAAAGGATCGGAAGTCCAACGGGTGCATTGATCGATCTCAGTGTTTGGATGTAAGCGGTCGATTAACCGCGTGCCTTGCGCCGCGCGCTCAGATGTGATTGGTTCGTACCATGCGGCCGCTCAACTTCACTCGGCCTGCAGCACGAGGTTCCAGGGCAGC
>CAIKVZ010000141.1 GCA_903830985.1 uncultured beta proteobacterium | reverse complement strand
GTCAAGGCAAGCATGAGACTGCCGGGGGATGCCTCCGGCGGCCTGGCAGGGGCCTGATTTTAAAAATCCCAAAACCAGAAACCGGCCAACTCGTCGGTTTCACTGCTCGGGGAAATTACAGAAAGGATGTTGCACTAACGGAATCTGTGCAAAGCCTATTGCGTCTGCACCGCCGAAGTGACGGTGATGTCCGTGACCGGTATGTCGGTATTGCCGTTGACTGTGCCTGTGGGCACGGCAGCGATGGCGTCCACCACGGCCATGCCCTGCAGCACCGTACCGAAGACCGCATAGCCCGGGCTGGTGGCGCTCTGGTAGTCCAGCGACAGGTTGTCCACCAGATTGACGTAGAACTCTGACGTGGCCGAGTTCGGGTCGCTGGTGCGGGCCATGGCCAGACTGCCACGGATATTGGACAGGCCCACATGGGTCTCCAGGGCAATCGGCGCGAGCGGGCTGGTCTTCTTGGTCAGGCCCGTGGTGTAGCCGCCGCCCTGCACCACAAAGCCGGGGATGACGCGGTGAAACAGCGTGTTGGTGTAGAAGGCGCCGTTGACGTACTGCAAAAAGTTGTTAACGGTGACTGGCGCCTTTTGCGGATTGAGTTCCAGCACCACATTGCCCATGGACGTGGTCAGCGTGACCTGGGGCTGCAGCACGGTGAGCGTGGTGGAAGACAGCACGGCGCCGTCGGCCGACTTGATGGTAATGGGCAGTGGACCGACCTGGGTGATCTTGCAGTACAGGGCGGCAAGGTCGGTATTACTTTTGGGATCAAAGGTCGGGTTGGTGCAGGTTCCAGTGTCGGCGAGCATGTCGCTGCGCATGTATTTGCCCGAGACGTAGATGACGGCGCTCTGCCCGTAAAAGAGGCTCTTGCCCTGTATGCCTGTGACGTAAGGGCCGATGCCATCGCCGCCACCGCAGGCACTCAACAGGGAGACAAGGCCGCCGGCCAGGATTTTGTTCAACACTGCTTAGGCATCCTTGCCTTGACCTGCCTTGAGCTTGGCCAGGTTAATGTTCCCAAACAGCTTGGCGACCT
The DNA here is from genome assembly GCA_903830985.1 of uncultured beta proteobacterium. Taxonomy (GTDB): domain Bacteria; phylum Pseudomonadota; class Gammaproteobacteria; order Burkholderiales; family Burkholderiaceae_C; genus CAIKVZ01. The sequence goes on along the minus strand of CAIKVZ010000141.1, from coordinate 2,126 downwards.
CTTCGGCCAGCTTTTGTTGCTTCAAGAGTTCTTCCCGGACTTCGGGGGTGACAGCGTCGAGGTCGTATTCCTTGCCGTCGATGATGATGATGTCCATGCGGATTCTCCTGATGGTCGGTTGGTGCTGCCAGTGGATCTGGCGCAGCCTGCTAGTGTCGCAGGGAATTGCCCGGCGTGCCGGTTGCACGGCCCCACTCACATCACCTGCAAGGCCTTGAGCACCGGCAGCAGCTTGTCGGAAAAAGCCTGGGCCTGCGCGCCAAGTTCAGCCAGATTTTCTTCTGCAGTCTGCAAGGTCTTGCCCTCCTTGACAATCTTCTGGCCCTGAGCACTCAGCGTCTGCCAGACGAACTGCACCCACTCTTCCGGCTTCTTTTTGCCTTGCGAGAGCGCGAGCACAAAGAGCTGCTGAAAACGCCCTACGGTCACCCCGCCCCCGGTGACCGGACTCGCCAGATAGCTGATGTCACCGCTGGCGCGGGCTTTTTCGGCAAGGTGGACATTGAGCCTGTCGGTGTGCTTGCGGGCCTTGGGCAGCAGCGCTTCGTTCTGCACGGCGGCCACATGCCCCCCCGCAATCAGCACCATCACCGCCTGGACGACCTGGGAGAACACCACACCCTTGTCCTTCACGCCTTGTTCGATCTGACCCAATGACCTCGGCTTGTGGTCTGCCAGCAGGTCCAGTATCGGACCATACACCGCCTCCTGCAGCGTCGCCTCGCCCAGTGCCCCAGCCACCTTCAGCGGCACGTCCCCGCGGTGGCTTGTGAGCACCACCCTTTGTGCGCGTTGCGCCTGCGCCTGCTCCAGTGCGTTGAGCTTGCGTGCCCCCTTGACCCAATAGTCCTTGCGGAACTGCTGGTTCACCATGAAGTCGCGCACCGTCTCCCTGAATGTGGCGTCGGGAATCTCATTGAGCAGAGCCAGCTGCTGCGCGTTCAGGTTGACGGCATCGACGTGGTCCAGGTAATTGGCCGAACAGGCAAAACCCAGCTTGGCCGGCGCCAGCCACTCCGCCATGGTGGCGAAGTGCATCGGATGCCAGTCCTGGTTGAAGTACTCGTGGGCCAGATAGTGGCGGTTCTGCTCCCTGAGCTTCTTGACGCGCTCGCCGGCCTGAGGATTGGCGCGCACGAAGGCCGGGTTGGTGGCCAGCAGCTTGTCGGTAAAGTCCAGGGCGCCGTCAATGCGGGTGACGATGCCTGCACCCGTGGCGCCCATGGTCTGCGCATGCTCGGTGATCAGGTGGCGCATGGGCGCAAACGATGCCCAGCCAGGCTGCGTGTTGTAGCTGATGTACAGCACGCCGCCGACCTTGAGCTTGCGCCGGATGAAGTCCACGATGATGTGGCGGTTCTCGTCTGATATCCAGCTCCAGATGCCATGCAGTCCGATGTAGTCAAAGTCGGGCAGATCGGCGCGCGCAGCAAACTCGGCAAAGGCCTGGTCATAGAGCCTGGCGTCCACACCCGACGCTGCCGCGAGTTCCTGGGCGAAGCCCGCCTGGGAAGGATTGAAGTCGGTGCCGCTCCACTGCGTGCCCGACGCGGCTGCGTGCATGTTGGAGCTCAGACCCTGCCCGAATCCGAGTTCACACGCCGTGATCATCTCCGGGCAAACCAGGCCCTGGTTCAGAAACGCCAGCTTGGCGCGCAAGGGGTTGAGTTCGGTGTAATAGCCAAAGGTATAGCCGATGTCGGCAACGTAGCCTGCGGTCCAGTCGTTCATGAGGTTCCTTGTGGAAATGATTTTCCTCGCGCGTCCTGCGCGTCGGGCACAGTCAATTCGCTATTGTCACCGACGCCACGCCTCTCATGCCTGGGTTTGAATCCTGACAACTTTTGTCATGCTGCTGATACACCCTTGCCACCAGAGCCTGTGCCAGTGCCGAGTGTCGTCCCCAGCCATTTGTGTGTTTTGTTGCGAAGTGCCCTATTGCTGCTGGTGACAAAGGAACCTACTGCGTCTGCACCGCCGAAGTAATGGTGACTTCGGCGGTGGGCACGTTCGCAAAACCGCCGACCGTCGCCGTAGGCACGGCGGCGATCGCGTCCACGACAGGCATGCCCTGCACCACGGTGCCGAAGACCGCATAACCCGGGCTGGTCGCGCTCTGGTAGTCC
>CAIKVZ010000140.1 GCA_903830985.1 uncultured beta proteobacterium | reverse complement strand
CGAACTTGCTCTTGGTGACCGAATCGTTCACGTTGATGGCGCGCAGCAGCAGTTCGCCCTTGGCCGACATCTCGTTCAGGCGGTGCACGCCGGTGGAGGTCTCGTCCGTCACGCCGAGGATGTTCTTCAGGCGGCGGCTGTACCAGGTGGGGTCCACTTTCAGCTTGGCTTTGATGGCGTTGAACAAACAGATTTCCTCTTCACTGCCGGGCTTGGCCAGCAGCTTGATGTCCTTTTCGGCGCGGCTGCCCAGGTGCATCAGCAGCGTGGCGTCGCCGCCGTCGTCCAGGATCATGTTCGGGCCTTCGGTCTTGGAACCCTTGGCGCCAAACTCGAAGATGCGGTGCGTGTAATCCCAGTAGTCGTCCAGGGTCTCGCCCTTGTAGGCGAACACCGGCGTGCCGCGCTCCACCAGCGCCGCTGCGGCGTGGTCCTGGGTGGAGTAGATGTTGCATGAAGCCCAGCGCACCTGCGCGCCCAGCGCCTGCAGGGTCTCGACCAGCACGCCGGTCTGAATCGTCATGTGCAGCGAACCCGTGATGCGCGCGCCCTTGAGCGGCTGTGACTTGGCGAATTCTTCGCGGATCGCCATCAGTCCCGGCATTTCGGTTTCGGCGATGGTGAGTTCCTTACGGCCCCAGGCGGCCAGCGCCATGTCGGCCACGATGAAGTCTTGCTTGGGTACGGGAGATGCGGTTTTGCTCATGGTTGGTTCCAAATCAGGTTTGACGATGAACCACGGTAGCGGGAGGCGCCTGAATCAGGCGGGGCGAACTCACCTCACTGCCACTGTGGGTGAGCGCCGTTGAACTGTCCGAGCCTCACCCAGCAAAGGGTTGCAGCGCTCCTCGGATGCCGGATTGTATCGGCAACACGAAACGACTGCCCAGCATCCATCCCCGTTTGCCTCCAACGCGTCCCGCGCGCAAAGTCCGACGGCTGCCAGCCAGGTGCGGTTGCACGGTTTTTCGACCACTGCGTGCGCTAACCCACAGATCGCCTCGCACCCCGGCCCTAGTCTTGCGGAGATGCGCCAGGCCCGCTCCCCGGACCCGGATTCCTTTCATCCAGCCTCAACCCGGAGATTGCCATGAGCCCTGACCAGAACGCTGCCCGCGCAGCGCACCAAGCCTTGAACCCCAACCCGCTGCAATGCCCGCCCCATTGCGCGCCGCTGGCTGGCAAACTGTATGTCGGCAACTCGGTGTACAACCACGCCGCGCGTGAAGTGGGCTACGTCAAGGAAGTCATGCTGGACGCGCAGACCGGCACGGTGGGCTACGCCGTGCTCTCCTTTGACCAGTTCTTTGACCTCAACGACGAACTGTTTGCCGTGCCGAAAGACGCGTTGACGGTCGATGGGAACCAGCATCTGGTACTGGACCTGAAACAAGACCGACTGGAACTGGCGCCCAAATTCGGTGTGCGCAGCTGGCCCAGCGCCGCCGATCCGGGCTGGGTGAAGCGCATTCATGCCTTCTACGGGACCACGCCCGACGGCGTCCGAGTGCACGCCTGAGCCGGGCTCGCGCCAGATCTATACTGGACAGCCGCAGGCGACGGTCCGAAGCCTGGTACGCATCTGGAGCCTCCTACCATGTCCCTGAAATATTTGCTGGTGCACCTCGACCAAAGTGAGCGCAGTGCCACCAGGCTGGAACTGGCAGCGTCGTTGGCACGCCAGCACAGCGCGCACCTGCTGGGGCTGTTCGGCCAGCGGGCACAGCCACAACGTGTGGGCGTGGTGGCAACCTGGCCAAGTCCGAACTATGCCGCGGCGCGTGACGCCAGCCAGACGGCGTTCCAGGCCGCCTGCGCCGACCTGCCCCATGCAGAGTGGCGCGACGTGAACCGCGGAGGCGACGCCGAACTGCTGCGCCACATCACCGACCTGGCGCGCCACGCCGACCTGGTCATCATGGGACAGCACGACGCACAAGCCCCGGCCTGCGCACCCGAAGACCTGGTGGGCGACGTGATCCTCGGCTGCGGGCGCCCAGTGCTGGTCGTTCCCTACGCCGGCCACTTCCCGGAAGTGGGCCGCCATCCACTGATTGCCTGGAACAACGCGCGCGAATCGGCACGCGCCCTGAGCGATTCGCTGACGCTGATACAGGGCTGCGACGAGGCGCATGTCCTGTCCTTTTCCGCGCGCTTGGAAGAAGGCGAGTCCTCCTGCGCCGAAGTGCAGCGCCATCTGGCGGCGCACGGCATTCGGGCGCGGACCGAAGTCATTCTGGTGGAAAACTTCGGCATCATGGACTTGCTGCTGAACCGCGTGAGCGACCGCAGCGCGGATCTGCTGGTAATGGGCGCGCACGCGCACATCGGCTTTCCGTTCGACAACCGCGGCACGGGCACACGCCACATCCTGCGCCACATGACGGTGCCGGTGCTGATGTCGAACTGAAGTCGGCCCTCAGTCGCCCGGGATTTCCTAGCGCTGGCCGGGAGGCACGGCAGGTCGCCTACGGGCGGGCCGGTAAAATGTCGCACCACACGCCCGCGCCCGCATTACGCCAGACTGGGCGTGAACCCGTGCCCCGCGGCGCTGCGCGCCCGGCCCTTCGCGGCCTGCCCGAACCCTGATTTTTTGGATCTGCACCTTGACTTACGCCTTTGAAACCCGGCGCCGCCGCACCTTTGCCATCATTTCGCACCCCGACGCGGGCAAGACCACGCTCACGGAAAAGCTGCTGCTGTTCTCCGGCGCGATCCAGATTGCAGGCTCGGTGAAGGCGCGCAAGGCGACGCGCCACGCCACCAGCGACTGGATGGAGATCGAGAAGCAGCGTGGCATTTCCGTGGCCAGCTCGGTGATGCAGATGGTGTACCGCGATCACGTCATCAACCTGCTCGACACCCCCGGCCACAAGGACTTCTCGGAGGACACCTACCGCGTGCTCACCGCCGTCGATTCGGCGCTGATGGTGATCGACGCGGCCAACGGCGTGGAAGCGCAGACGCGCCGACTGATCGAGGTCTGCCGGCAACGCGACACGCCCATCCTCACCTTTGTCAACAAGATGGACCGCGAGGTGCGAGATCCGCTGGACATCCTGGACGAAGTGGAGCGCGAACTCGGCATGCCCTGCGTTCCCATGACTTGGCCGGTGGGTCAGGGCAAGACCTTTGGCGGCATCATCAACCTGCGCACCCAGGCCATGACGGTGTTCGAGTCCGGTTCGGACCGGCGTACGCAGGACTTCGAGACCATTCCCCTGAGCGACCGCGCCACCCTGGAGAAGCGCTTCGGCCAGGACTTCAACACCGCCATGGACGCCATCGAACTGGCCTGCGGCGCCTCGCCCGCCTTCGATCGCGACGCCTTTCTGGCCGGCCGGCAGACGCCCGTGTTCTTCGGCTCCGGCGTGAACAATTTCGGCGTCATGGAGGTGCTGGACGCGCTGGTCGATCTGGCGCCGCCGCCGCAAAATCGCATCAGCTCGCTGGCGGTGAACAAGGCGCCGGTGATCCGCACCGTGCACCCGAAAGATCCGTTCTTTTCGGGCGTGGTGTTCAAGGTGCAGGCCAATATGGACCCCTCGCACCGCGACCGCATCGCCTTTGTGCGCATGTGTTCGGGCAAGTACACGCCTGGCATGAAGCTCAAGGTGATGCGCACCACCAAGGAGCTGCGCCCGACCAGCGTCGTGACCTTCATGAGCCAGCGCCGCGAGGCGGTGGAAGAGGCTTACGCCGGCGACATCGTGGGCTTCACCACGCACGGCGGCGTGCAATTGGGTGACACCATCACCGACGGCTCGGTGAACCTGCAGTTCACCGGCCTGCCCTTCTTTGCGCCCGAGCTGTTCCAGACCGTGGTGCTGAAGAACCCGCTGCGCACCAAGCAACTGCAGCAGGGTCTGGCGCAGCTGGGCGAGGAAGGCGCGATCCAGGTGTTCCGGCCCGAAATCGGCGGCAACATGCTGCTCGGCGCCGTCGGCCAGTTGCAGTTTGAAGTGGTACAGCACCGCCTCAAGGGTGAGTACGACGCCGACATCAAGCTCGAGAGCAGTCAGTACACGGGAGCGCGCTGGATCACCGCCGACACCCCGGCCGAACTGCGTACCTTTTGTGACGCCTACCCCATGCGCATGGCGCGCGATGCGGCAGACACCCTGGCCTATCTGTGCACCTCGCCTTACGACGTGAGACTGGCGCAGGAACGTTTTCCCAAGATCCATTTTCATCCGCTGCGCGAACACGCCGGACTGGCGCTGCACAACGCGGGATGATGATTCCCTCCGTCATTGCGAGGAGTGAAGCGACGCGGCAATCCATGCCTTAATTCATGGATTGCCCCGCTACGCTCGCAATGACAGTTCTTATTTTTGTGCGCTTCGGAAAACCCCATCACGACCATGAGCCTGCGTCCCCTGTCCGAACTGCCGCGCACCGTGGCCGCGCAAATGCATACGGTGTTCAGCGACATCGACGACACCATCACCACCGACGGTCAGCTCACGCCGCCGGCCTACGCCGCCATGGACCGCCTGCGCCGCGCCGGGCTGCGCGTCATCCTCATCACCGGTCGGCCGGCGGGCTGGTGCGACCACATCGCGCGCATGTGGCCAGTGGACGGAGTGATCGGCGAAAACGGAGCTTTTTACTATTGGTACGACCACGCTGTGCACAAGCTCCGGTCCCGGCATTTGCTCGACGCCAGCGAGCGCCGGGCCCAAGCAGACAAGCTTTGCGCGGTGCGCGAGACCATCCTGCGCGAGGTGCCGGGCTGCGCCGTCGCCTCGGACCAGTTCTGCCGCTTGTACGACCTGGCGATCGACTTCTGCGAAGACGTCCCGGCCCTGCCTGACGCGGCCATCGACCGCATCGTCGCTTTGATGGAAGAAGCCGGCATGACGGCCAAGGTCAGCTCCATCCATGTGAACGGATGGTTCGGCCAGTACGACAAGCTCAGCATGGCGCAGCTCATGCTGCGCGAACGTTACCAGCTGGACCTCGCGCAAGAGCGCGAGCGCTGCCTGTTCGTCGGCGACTCGCCCAACGACGCACCGATGTTCGCCTACCTGCAGCACGCCGTGGGCGTGGCCAATGTGCGCGACCTCGCCGAGCGCATGAACTCGCTCCCGGCCTACATCACGGCGTCGCGCGGCGGCGCGGGTTTTGCCGAACTGGCCGAGGCCTTGGTGGCGGCGCGGCCGAAAGCCTGAAGGACCCGCATGGCCATTGAAATACCCCGCGAGGCGCGCGACCAGGCGATCGCGTCCATCGAACGCTATTTTCTGCAGGCCACGGACGAGAAGATCGGCAACATGGCCGCCGGCGCCCTGCTGGGCTTCTTCCTGGAAGAAATCGGCCCGGTGATCTACAACCAGGCGGTCGCGACCGTGCAGGAGCGACTGGCTTTGCGCGTCGCAGAAATCGACATCGAAGTACACGAGGACGAATTCCCCTACTGGAGCCGACGGACGCGGACCAAGCGCTAGCAGGCTGCTAGACTGCCCGGATCACACAAGGCCAGGAACCCCTGAAGGCCCGCTTGAACCCCGCACGAATGAAACGTCTTTTCGCCCGTTGGCGACTTTGGTTGCTGCTGTTCGTCTGCCTGAGCAGCTTTGGCGGCTACTTGGTGCTGAACGCCCGACACGAGCACGACCAGATCGGCAAGCTGGAACGCGAACGCATGGCAGCACAGACCAAGGTCGTTGCCGACAGCCTGGCGCGACAGCTGAGCGCCGTCAAGCTGAGCCTGCGATCGATCAGCGCGGAACTACCGAACTGGCGCAAGGATCCTGACGGCCACAACGAGGCCGTGCGCTACCTCAAGAGCATGGACGCTGCGATGACCGCGGTGCGTACCTACATGGTGCTGGATGCGCAGGGCACCGTGGTGCTGGCCAATCGGGAGGAGCTGATCGGGCAGGATTTTTCGCAGCGCGAGTACTTCACTTTGCCCAGGCAGAGCCTGGGACAAAACACCTTGTACATCAGTTCGCCATTTCGCAGCGTGCTGGGAAATTTCGTCATCTTTGTGACGCAGGCCATACTGGACACCGACGGAAAATTTGCCGGCGTCGTGACCGCTGCACTGGAGCCCGCGGCCTTGCAGGAATTGCTGGCATCGGTCCACTACGCCGACGACATGAGCGCCATGATCGTGCACGGCGACGGCAAGATATTCGTGCTGGACCCGCCCCTTCCCGAAATGCTGGGCAAGGACTTGTCGCACCCAGGCACGTTCTTTGGCCAGCACCTGCGCAGCGCAAGCCCGAGCAGCGCGTTCGAAGGACCGGCCTTTTCCTCGGGCGTACCCAGCATGTCCGTGCTGCGCACGCTGCAGCCGCCTGAACTGTCGATGGACAAACCGCTGGTCATCGAGGTGTCGCGCCACACCGGGCCGCTGTTCGACCTGTGGGAACACGGCGCCATCAGCCAGTTCTTCGCTTACCTGCTGCTGTCTTTCTTCAGCATGATCGGTCTGCTCGTCTACCAGCGACAGCAGTCGCGCCAGCGCGCCAACAATCAGCGGCTCAAACTGGCCACCGAGGCCGCATGCGTTGGCATCTGGGAGTTCAACCTGAGCCAACGGCGCTACCTCTGGGACAGCGCCATGTTTGAGCTTTTCGGACTGGATCCGAAGGCGCACAACGAGCGCAACGACGACTGGCATCAGTTGCTGCTGCCCGGCGAACTCGAACGCATCAAGAACGTCACGCGGGCCGTCATCAGGACGCGCGAACCCATGGACCTGACCTTCCAGATCCGGCGTCCTGACGGGGAACTGCGCTACATGCGCAACCGCGCGGCGCTGCACTGCGACGACGTGGACGTCCCCAAGCGGCTCATCGGCACCACCGAAGACGTGACGCAGCGCAAGACGCTGGAAGCCGACCTGCGCGTCGCCGCGACCGCTTTTGACTGCCAGGAAGGCATCGTCGTCACGGATCCGACGCTGCGCATCCTGCGCGTGAACCGGGCTTTTTCCGTCCTTTTGGGTTACACGTCGGAAGAGGCCGTGGGGCAGACGCCCAAGCTGCTGCAATCCGGCCGCCATGGCAGTGACTTTTATGCCGCCATGTGGGCTGACATCGAGCACCACGGCGCCTGGCAAGGGGAAATCTGGAACCGGCGCAAAAACGGCGAGGTCTTTCCAGAATGGCTCAGCATATCCGTGGTGCGCAACGACGAGGGCACAGTCACCCACTATGTCGGCACGCACACCGACATCACGCTGCGCAAGGCCGCAGAAGACGAAATCAAGCACCTGGCTTTTTATGACCCGCTGACCCGCCTGCCAAATCGCCGACTGCTACAGGACCGGCTCAACCAGGCCGTGATCCATGCCCGGCGCAGCGACGCCCGCATGGCGCTGATGTTCATCGACCTCGACCGATTCAAGCCGGTGAATGACTTGTTCGGACACCGTGCAGGCGACGAACTGCTGCAGGCGGTGGCACAGCGCCTGCAGGACTGCGTGCGCGAGTCCGACACCGTGGCGCGCATTGGTGGCGACGAGTTTGTCGTGTTGCTGCCAAACATCGAGGCCGCTCAGGATGCGGTCCATGTCATGGAGAAAATTCAGGCCGCGTTGCGACTGGTTTTTACCCTTTCTGACGGCACGCTCGTGAACATCTCGTCCAGCGCAGGCATCGCCGTCTACCCGGAGCATGGCAGCGATGAAGCCAGCCTGCTGGCCCACGCCGACGCCGCCATGTACCAAGCCAAGACTTCTGGGCGCGACCGCTTCGTGCTGTACCAGCCGGATCCGCTGCAAGCGCCACCGGCCAGCGCGACCTGAGTCCGTCGCGCCTGACCAGCGTTCAGCGCGCCAGCACCGCCGCCAGCGCCTGCCCCGTGGCTGTGCTTCGCGCCACCACCTGCTCCGGCGTGCCCGCCGCCACCACCTGCCCGCCCGCCCTGCCACCGTCGGGGCCCAGGTCCAACACCCAGTCGGCTTCGGCGATCACGTCCAGGTCGTGCTCGATGACCACGACGGAGTGACCGCTGTTCACCAGGCGGTGCAACACCTGGATGAGTTTCTCCACGTCGGCCATGTGCAGGCCCACCGTGGGCTCGTCCAAGACGTACAGCGTGTGCGGCGCCTTCTGTCCGCGGCGCGTGATGTCGTCGCGCACCTTGCTCAATTCGGTCACCAGCTTGATGCGCTGCGCCTCGCCGCCGCTGAGCGTGGGCGAAGGCTGGCCCAGGGTGAGGTAGCCCAGGCCCACGTCCTTGAGCAACTGCAGCGGGTGCGCGATGTTGGGCATGGCGGCGAAGAAAGTCACCGCCTCGTCCACCTCCATCTGCAGCACTTCACCGATATTGCGCCCGCGCCAGGTGACGGCCTGGGTCTCCGGGTTGAAGCGCGCGCCATGGCACACCTCGCAGGGCACTTTCACGTCGGGCAGAAAGCTCATGGCGATGGTGCGCAGGCCCTGGCCTTCGCAGCCCGGGCAGCGGCCGTCGCCGGTGTTGAAGCTGAAACGGCTGGCGCTGTAGCCGCGCGCGCGCGCCTCCAGAGTCTCGGCAAACAGCTTGCGCACCGTGTCCCAGAAACCGATGTAGGTGGCCGGGCAGGAGCGCGGAGTCTTGCCAATGGGCGTCTGATCGACCTCGAGCACGCGGTCGATGGTCTCAAACCCGCTGACCGAGGCGCAGCCGCTCCAGGCAATGCGCGCACCGGCTTCCAGCGCGTCGCGCCCCGCCCGGGTGGAACGCTGCGCCACAGCGGTCTGCACGCTGGCCAGCAACACGTCGCGCGCCAGCGTCGACTTGCCCGACCCCGACACGCCGGTGACGGCGACCAGGCGCTGCAGCGGCAGCGTCGCGGTGACATTTTGCAGGTTGTGCGTCGTGGCGTTGTGCACGGTCAGCCATAAATTGGGGTCAGATTCCAATTTCGACTCGATTTTTTCCGACTTCGAATAATTGGAATCCGACCCCAAATTGACTTCGCGGCGCAGTTGCAGCGGGTGCTTCATGGCGTGCAGCAGGTAGCGGCCGGTTTGCGAACTTTCGGCCTGTTCGAGCTCGGCGACCGTGCCTTGCGCCACCAGATGGCCGCCGCGTTTGCCCGCGCCGGGGCCGATGTCGATGATGTGGTCGGCGGCGCGTATCGTGTCTTCGTCGTGCTCCACCACCACCAGCGTATTGCCCTTGTCGCTCAGGGTCTTGAGTGCCTTGAGCAGGATGCGGTTGTCGCGCGCGTGCAGGCCGATGGTCGGCTCGTCCAGCACATAGCACACGCCCTGCAGGTTGCTGCCGAGTTGCGCCGCCAGACGGATGCGCTGCGCCTCGCCACCGCTCAAGCTGGGTGCGCCGCGGTCCAGCGTGAGGTAGTTCAGGCCCACCTCTTCCAGGAATTCCAGCCGCCCCCGGATCTCGGGAATCAGATCGCGCGCAATGCCGCTTTCGCGCAGGCTCAAGCGTCCTGCCACCTGCAGCGCCTGCACCCACAGCCGCAGGTCGCTCACGCTCAGGGACGCGAGCTCGGTGATGGCGCTGCCGCCGGTCTGCGCGCTGTCGGCCAGGCCGCCAAACTTCACGGCCCGGGCCGTGGCGTTCAGGCGCGTGCCGGCGCAGCTCGGGCAGGCGGTGTCGACCAGGTCTTCCACTTCGGGCTCGGCAAAGCTCTGCTCGCGCCCGCCGTGGTCGTCGTCGCGAACCGAGTCGTCAAACACCTTGCGCTGTTCCTTGGTCAGCTTCACGCCCGTGCCCACGCAGTCCGGGCACCAGCCGTGCTTGCTGTTGTAACTGAACAAGCGTGGGTCGAGCTCGGCGTAGGAGGTGGCGCAGACCGGGCAGGCGCGCTTGCTGGAGAAGGCGGTCAATTTTCCGATGCCCGCCGTCGGCGTACCCGCCTGCATGGCAGCGCCCAGATCACCGAGGTCGCTCAGGATGTGCACCACGCCCTTGCCCAGTTCCAGCGCGCGCGCCAGGGTCTGGCGCAACAGGGCTTCGTTCTCGGGCGTCACGTCCAGGCTCGCCACCGGCAGTTCGATGGTGTGCTCCTTGAAACGGTCCAGGCGCGGGAAATTCGTCGTCGGCAGGAACTGGCCGTCGACGCGCAGATGCGTGTAGCCACGCGGCCGGGCCCATTCCGCCAGCTCGGTGTACACGCCCTTGCGGTTCATCACCAGGGGCGCGAGCAGGCCGATGTGCTGGCCGCGGTACTGCGTCAACAACTGCGCCGCGATGCTCGCCGGGCTTTGCGGCTGCACCGGCGCGCCGTCGTGGATGCAGTGCTGCGTGCCGAGCTTGACGAACAGCAGACGCAGGAAGTGCCAGACCTCGGTGGTCGTGCCCACCGTGGACTTGCGCCCGCCGCGGCTGAGACGCTGCTCGATCGCCACCGTCGGCGGAATGCCGTACACCGCGTCGACCTCGGGCCGCCCTGCCGGCTGGACGATGCTGCGCGCATAGGCGTTCAGGCTTTCCAGGTAGCGCCGCTGCCCCTCGTTGAACAGGATGTCGAAGGCCAGCGTGGACTTGCCGGAGCCGCTCACCCCCGTCACCACATTGAACTTGCCGCGCGGAATGTTCACGCTCAGCGACTTCAGGTTGTGCTCTTTTGCATTGACGATCTGAATCGATAAATGGGGGTCTAAATGGGGGTCAGATTCCAATTTATTTTCGACAACTATTTTTTTCTTTTTAATAATTGGAATCTGACCCCAATTACTCTTCTCGTTCGCCGCGTGCGCGCCCAGACCCAGCGCCTGGTCGTAGTCGCGCAGCGCGCGTCCTGTGTGCGAGGTAGCGTGCTGGCGCAGGTCGTCGGGTGTGCCCACGGCCACGACTTGGCCGCCGGCGTCGCCGCCTTCGGGCCCCAGGTCGATGAGCCAGTCGCTGGCGCGGATCACGTCCAGGTTGTGCTCGATCACCAGCAGCGAATTGCCGGCGTCGATGAGCTTGCGCAGCGCGCGCATCAGCTTGGCGATGTCGTCGAAATGCAGACCCGTCGTGGGTTCGTCGAACATGAACAGCGTGCCGCGTTTCGCCATCAATTGGCGGCTGCTGGAAGCTGTGCGCGCCGCCTCGGCCAGAAATCCCGCGAGCTTGAGGCGCTGGGCTTCACCGCCCGACAGCGTGGGCACGGGTTGGCCCAGCTTCACGTACTCGAGTCCCACGTCCAGGATGGGCTGCAGGGCGCGGATCACGTCGCGGTCGGGGGCGAACACCTGCGCCGCTTCGCTCACCGTCAGATTGAGCACGTCGGCGACGTTCAAATAATTGGAATCTGACCCCAATTGTTGGCGCTCGATGGCGACTTCCAGGATCTCCGGGCGGTAGCGTTTGCCGTCGCAATCCGGGCAGCGCAGGTAGACGTCGCTGAGGAACTGCATTTCCACATGCTCAAAGCCGGAGCCGCCGCAGGTCGGGCAGCGTCCGTCGCCGGAGTTGAAGCTGAACTTGGAGGCGGTGTAGCTGCGCTGGCGCGACAACGGCGCGGTGGCGAAGATCTCGCGGATCGCGTCCCAGGCGCCGACGTAACTCACGGGGTTGGAACGTGCCGTCTTGCCGATGGGTGACTGATCCACGAACACCACGGCGCTGAGCAGGTCCGCGCCCATCAGGCGCACATGTGCGCCGGGCGTGTCCGTGGCCTTGCCGAAGTGGCGCAGCAAGGCCGGCGCCAGCACGTCCTGCACCAGGGTCGACTTGCCGGAACCGCTGACGCCGGTGACGCAGACCAGGCGTTGCAGCGGGATCTCCACGCTGACGTTTTGCAGGTTGTGCTCCGTCACGCCCTCCAGAATGAGCCGCGGCGTGGACTCGCTGACCAGCTTCTGAAAGCCCATGCCGACCTGCTTGCGACCACCCAGGTAGGCGCCGGTGAGGGTGTCGGCGCGGCGCAGATCTTCGGTCGTGCCGTCAAACACGATCTGGCCGCCGCGCTCGCCCGGACCCGGACCCATGTCGATCATGCGGTCCGCGGCCAGCATCACGGCCGGGTCGTGCTCCACCACCACCAAGGTGTTGCCGGCATCGCGCAGACGCTGCATGGCATCGATGATGCGACCCATGTCGCGCGGGTGCAGGCCGATGCTGGGCTCGTCCAGCACGAACAGTGTGTTCACCAGCGAAGTACCCAGCGCCGTGGTGAGGTTGATGCGCTGCACCTCGCCGCCGCTCAGGGTGCGGCTTTGCCGGTCCAGTGTGAGGTAGCCGATGCCCACATTGCTCAGGTACTTCAGGCGCGTGGCGATTTCCTCGTACAGCAGTTTCAACGCCTGCTGATCCGCGTCATTGCGCGCCTGGGCAGTCGACTGGACCGACTCCGACCCCTTCAGCACCCAGGGCTGCAGGCGCTCGAAAAACTGGCGCAGGCGGTCGATCGGCAACAGCATCAGGTCGTGCAGGCACAGCCCCGGCAGGGCTTCGAGCTGCGCCCGGCTCCACTGCGCGCCCTGCGGCAGGAAGCGCTTCTCGGGCGGCAGCACGGCGTCGGCGTCGTCCTTGTTGCCCAGGCGCCAGAGCAGGCTCTCGGTCTTCAGGCGCGCGCCGTTGCACGACGGGCAGGTGGTGTAGCTGCGGTATTTGGAGAGCAGCACCCGGATGTGCATCTTGTAGGACTTGGTCTCCAGGTACTCGAAGAAGCGCTTCACGCCAAACCAGTGCTGGTTCCACTTGCCGTTCCAGTGGGGCGAGCCGTTGATCACCCAGTGCTGGTGTTCGGGCGTGAGCTTGTTCCACGGCGTGTCGCGCGGTATGCCGGCAGCTTCGGCGTGGCGCATCAGGTCTTCCTGGCACTCGACCCAGGCCGGCGTCTGCATGGGCTTGATGGCGCCGGCGCGCAGCGTCAACTTGGCGTCGGGGATCACCAGACCGTAGTCCACGCCGATGACGCGGCCAAAGCCCTTGCAGGTCGGACAGGCGCCAACGGCCGAATTGAAGGAGAAGGCCGAAGGCACGGGGTCGGTGTAGCGCAGATCGCTTTCCGGGCAGTGCAGTCCGGTGGAAAATTTCCAGATTTCCGGCGCAGCTACTGCGTCGCCTTCAGCGTCCGCGACGGGCAACACATAGACGTTGAGGCGTCCCGCGCCGCGTTTCAGCGCGGTCTCGATGGCTTCGAGCACGCGCACTTGTTCTGCATTGCCCAGGCGGAAACGGTCTGCCACCACGTCGAGCAGTTGGCGCGTGGCTGGCGGCACGATCTTGGACTTGATCACTTTGCCGGTCTTGCTCACAGCGGGCACGGCTGCTGCCACCACGGCTTCCTCGCGCTGCGCCTGCACCTTGGAAAAGCCGCTGGCCAGCAGCCACTGCTGCACTTCCTCGGCGCTGGTGTTGCCCGGCAACTCCACCGGAAAGGTCAGCACCACGCGCGGGTCACCGTGCTGCGAAGCGCGGCGCCGCAACTCGGCGTAGATCGTCTCGGGCGTGTCGTGGCGCACCGGCAGCGCGGTGGCGCGGTCGAACACTTGACCGGCACGCGCCAGCAGCAGCTTGAGGTGATCGTTCAACTCGGTCATGGTGCCCACGGTGGAGCGCGAGGAACGCACTGGATTGGTCTGGTCTATGGCGATGGCCGGCGGCACGCCGTCGACCCTGTCCACGGCCGGCTTGTCCATGCGGTCCAGGAACTGGCGCGCGTAGGCCGAAAAAGTCTCGACGTAGCGGCGCTGCCCCTCGGCAAACAGCGTGTCGAACACCAGGCTGGACTTGCCGGAACCGCTCGGACCCGTGACCACCGTGAGCTCGCCCGTGCGGATGTCCAGGTCTAGGTTTTTCAAATTGTGCTGGCGCGCGCCGCGAATGCGGATCAATCCTTGGGTCATGGGGAGCTTTTTGGAGGAGATGCGGTCCATTCTAGGCAGTCGTGACCTCGGCGGTTGGCCTGGGGTTAACCAGCGCAACGGCAAGCACCCGCATGCACCTGGCAGGAACATAATTCGCACTTGAATCGCAAGGAGTGAGTCATGCACCATTTCCGTTGCTGTTGCGCACTGGCTCTGACCCTGCTGTGCGCTGCCCCCAGGGCGCAGTTGCTGATCGGTCAAACCGTAGGGGTCACCGGCGCCGTGGCGGCCACGGTCAAGGAGTCGATGGCCGGCGCCAGCCTGTACATCGACAGCGTCAACGCCAGGGGCGGCATACAGGGCCAGAAGATTTCCCTCCTCACCCTGGACGACAAGTTCGATGTCAAACTGGCTGCGGAAAACGCCCGGGTGCTGATCGAAGAGAAAAAGGTTCTGGCGCTGTTCATGAACCGCGGCACCCCGCACACCCAGGCCATGCTGCCACTGCTGGCCAAGTACGATGTAGCGCTGATCGCGCCCTCAACCGGCGCCATGCTGCTGCACCAGCCCGTCATCCGCCAGGTTTTCAACGTGCGCTCGAGCTACCAGCGCGAGGCGCAAAAGGCGGTGCAACACCTGGCAACCGTCGGCATCAGCCGCATCGCCGTGGTCCACGTGGACGACTCCTTTGGCCTGGACGGACTGGCCGGAACCCTGACCGGCCTCGACAAGGCCGGGCTCAAGCCAGTGGCGCTGCTGAAGTTCGACCGCGACAAACCGGACTACTCCCTGCTGGTTCCCGAGCTGCTCAAGGCGGACGCACAGACCGTGGTCTGGATCGGCTCGGGCACGGCGGTGTCCAACGGCGTGAAGGCGCTGCGCGCGGCAGGTTCCGTGGTGCAGGTAGTGACGCTGTCGAACAATGCCTCGACCGGCTTCATCAAGTCACTGGGCGACGCGAGCCGCGGCGTCATCATCACACAGGTGCTGCCGTCGGAGCGCGCCTACAACTACGCCTTCGTCAAGGAAGCCAACGACTTGGCGCGCGGCCAAAAGGACCTGGAACTGTCGCCCGCCGTGCTGGAGGGCTTTGCCTCGGCCAAGGTGCTGGTGGAAGCGCTGCGCCGCGCCTCACCCCGACCGACGCGCGAAAAGATCATCGCCGCGCTGGAAGGCATGAACCGGTTTGACATCGGCGGTCTCGAGGTGAGCTACAGCGCCACCGACCACACGGGGCTGGACTTCGCCGATCTGTCCATCATCGGCGGTGACGGCAAATTCAAGCGCTAGCCACAAAGCCAATCGCTATTGCGCCGCGCACGGACGCGCTATTCTTTTGCCGTGCGGCAGGGTCGGCAGTCGCTTCAGCATGTGAAGGCAATAGCCGGTGATCTGCAGGCATTTGTTGATCTCTTCGACGGGCAACGGACCCGAGACCACCACGAGGTCATTGGCGCGGTCCTGCGCCCCTGCGGCCCGCTTGCCCAGGAGTGAATACGGGTAGCGCTGCCGTGTTCATGCAACACCCCGGTGCGCAGGTCAAAGGCAAGGGCCACGTTGTCCGTCCTCAAGCGCAGGCGATGTTCTCCGGTGAGATGGCTGGCCTGAGTGCTCATGTCGTACAAGTGGTAGCTGCCCTCTTTGAATTGGTACTGCAGTGCCATGGAATCTCCTGTTGCGACGTATTGTGGGCCGTGGCAGAAGGCGCTAGGGATGGTCTGCAAAACCCTCGCCACAGAGTGAACTGAGTGAGGTGAATTCACGAAATGAAAACAAAGATGAGTTTTCGCGCAAATTCAGGTCGATTTCCGTCTGAATTTGGAGCCT
>CAIKVZ010000139.1 GCA_903830985.1 uncultured beta proteobacterium | reverse complement strand
TCGGAAACGTCAACAACCTGGTCATCGGCCAGGTTCTCAAGCTGTGAAACAAACACCTTGTAGGCGGTGATATCCATGTTTTGCCCCGGGGAAAAGCCCAGCGGTCATTTTATCACACCAACACTTAAGCGGAAAACAGCGAAAATTGGGGATTGCAGAAAGGTAGTGTTTTCCTTTTGCCACCAATTTTGCTACTTTTTGAAACCTAGCAAGCACGCCGCCTGCAGTAGTAGCAACCACTAACTTCCATGTATCATTTTTATACATGGTAGTCCTCTACATGGCCCCGAAACAACGAAAAATCCGAAGCGTCGGGACGGCGCGGCGGAGACTCGATTTTACCCGGGGATGGACTCTGGTCTTGCGTTCACTCATCTCCTCCAACCTCCTGCACATCAGGTATATCCTGTATATCCTTCGATGCCGAAGGAGAAAACCCATGCTGACCCGAGTCTTCAAAAGCGGCAATTCCATGGCCGTGCGTATCCCCAAAGTGCTGGGGCTCGTCGATGCGGCTCAAGAGGTCGAGGTGGTGCGCGTCGGCGACACCCTCGTGCTGAGGCTCCTGGGCCAGGAAACCTTGGCCGATATCGGCGAAATTTTTGCGATGTTCAGCCCCGGTTTCATGGCAGAAGGGCGCGAGTTTCATGAAGAGCGCGAGCGCGACTGGAGCGGGACAACCAGCACCTCAAACAGCAAAGCGGCGCGAGGCATGAACCATGCGCTACATGCTCGACACCAACATCTGCATCTACCTGATCAAGCAACACCCGCCACAGGTCTTGCGCCGCCTGCAGGCGTTGACCCAAGGTAGCGTCGTGATGTCGGTGGTGACCTACGCCGAGTTGCGCGCCGGACTGGAGATGCAAAGCGCCAATCGGGGGCAGGATGAACGCGTATTGGCGCTGTTGACGGCCCGCATCCCGGTACTGCCGTTTACCGAGGCGGATGCGGAAAGTTTTGGGATCCTGCGCGCAGCCGGGCGCGACCGCAGCCGCAATGCCATGGACCGACTGATTGCGGCACACGCGGTGAGCACCGGCGTCATTCTTGTGACCAACAACGAATCCGACTTCAAGGACCGCCCCGTGCTTGTGGTGGGAAACTGGGCGCGCCAGTCAGAGGGCTGATGCTGGAGTGCAAGACCTGACCTGACCCCACGCCCTCAACCCAACCGCCGCCCAAGCTTGATCAGCTCGAACCACAGCACGCTGCTCAAGCCCAGACCGGCAGCGATCGCCAAGTCAGCGGCGCCCAGCGGCGTGAAGAAGAAAAGTTTGGACAACCAAGGCAGGTAAAGCGCCAGCGCCAGCAGGCCCAGCGTCACGCCGGTGACGATCCACAGCGTGCGGTTCGGCACCCGCAGGGATTGCCACAGCGAGGCGGCACGGGCGCGGTTGGAGAAGATCAGCCCCAGGTTGCCCATGACCAGCGTGGTGAAGGCAAAGGCGCGCGCCGCGGTTTCGGGCAGCCAGCTGGCGCTCCAGGCGTACCCGCCCAGCACCACGGCCAGCACGCCCAGGCCCTGCACCAGCGCCAGCGCCAGCGTCAGGCCGGCGAACAGCGGGGCCTGCGGGTCACGCGGCGCTCGCTGCATCACGTCAGACTCGGAAGGCTCGTTCTCGAACACCATGGAACAGGCCGGGTCGATCACCAGCTCCAGAAAGGCGATGTGCAGCGGGAACAGCACCGTGGGCCAGCCCAGCAGCACCGGCAGCAGCGCCATGCCGGCGATCGGCACGTGCACGGCCAGGATGTAGGACATGGATTTGCGCAGGTTGTCGAAGATGCGCCGCCCCAGGCGCACGGCCTTGACGATGGAGGCGAAGTTGTCGTCCAGCAGCACCAGCGAGGCGGCCTCGCGCGCCACGTCGGTGCCGCGCAAGCCCATGGCCACGCCCACATGCGCGGCCTTGAGCGCAGGGGCGTCGTTCACCCCGTCACCCGTCATGGCGACGACCTCGCCGCTGGCCTTGAGCGCCTGCACGATGCGCAGCTTCTGCTCGGGTGCAATGCGCGCGCACACGCTCACGCCCTGCATGCGGGTCTGCAATTGCGCGTCGTCCAGCGCCGCCAGCGCGTCACCGGTCAGCAGCTGCGCGTCCTGGCCGGCCTCTATGCCCGCGGCCAGGGCGATGGCGCGCGCCGTGGCGGGATAGTCGCCGGTGATCATCACCACCCGTATCCCGGCGCTGCGGCACTGCGCCACGGCCTCGGGGATTTCCGCGCGCAGCGGGTCTGCCAGGCCCAGCAGGCCGATGAACTCGAACTCGAAATCGTGCTCGGCTGCGGGCCAGTCCTGCCCCGCAAAGCGCGCCTGCGCCACACCCAGCACGCGCAGGCCCTGCGCCGCCATGAGCTCCACCGCGGCTTCGACGCGCGCCGCTGAGGCGGCGTCCAGGTGGCACAGATCGATGATGGCCTCGGGCGCGCCCTTGGCCGCCACGCGGTGCGCATCGTCACCGCTCGCCAGGTCCACGCCGCGCCATACATGGGACATGGCGCGCAGCTGGGGTGTGAGTCCATACTCCTGCACCAGCGTCCAGTCGCCGTGCAGGTGCTCGCTGCCCTGCAAAAAGTGCTCGCCCAGCCGGTGAAAGGCCTTCTCCATGGGGTCAAAGGGGTCGACCACGCTGGCCAGTATCGAATACTCCACCAACGTGTGAAAGGCCTCGGGCAGTTCGGCACTCTGCTCGTAGTCCAGCGCCAGCGCCTGTCCCTGTCCCTGTGCCTGCGCGTAGAGCTGCACCACGGTCATGCGGTTTTGCGTCAGCGTGCCGGTCTTGTCGGCGCACAGCACCGACGTGGCGCCCAGCGTCTCGATCGCGGCAATGCGCCGCGTCAGCACGTTCTGCTTGGACAATCGCCAGGCGCCCAGCGCGGGCAGCACCGTCAACACCACGGTGAACTCCTGCGGCAGCAAGGCCATGGCCAGCGCAATGCCGGCCAGCAGCGCCGCCAGCCAGTCGCCGCGCAGCAGTCCGAAGGCCGCGAACAGGAACACGCTGGCGCCCAGGGCAATCAGCGCCAGAACCTTGACCAGGCTGGCGGTCTGCCTTTTCAGCGGAGACCTCTCGTTGCCCAGCGCCTCCAGCGCGCTGCCGATGCGACCGATCTCGCTGCGCGCGCCGGTGGCGCTGACCCGAGCCAGGCCGTGTCCACTGACCAGCAGCGTGCCGGAAAAAAGCTGCGCCTGCCCTTCGCCCCCGGGGCGCGACGCGGCCACGGCCTGCGCCGCCGCGTCCGCCACTTTGGCCACGGGAACGGGCTCGCCGGTGAGCAGGGATTCGTCGACCTGCACGTCGTTGCCGGAGATCAGCACCGCGTCGGCGGGAATGCGGTCTCCCTCGGCCAGCACCAGCAGGTCGCCGCGCACCACGTCCGCACCGGCAATGCGCAGCTGCGCGCCGTCACGCAGCACCAGGGCGCGCGGGCTGCTCAGGTCGCGCAAGGCGGCCATGGCCTTTTCGGTCTTGCCCTCCTGGTACAGCGTCAGCGCCAGCACCACCAGCACCAGACCGAACAGGATGATGCCCTCCTGCAGGTCACCCAACACCAGGTAGAGCGAGCCGGCCGCCAGCAGCAGCATGAACATCGGCTCCTGCAGCGTCTCGCGCGCGATCTCCCGGAAATTGCGCCGCTGATCGCCCGGCAGCGCATTCGGCCCGTCGTCCGCCAGCCGCTGCGCCGCCTGCGCGGCCGTCAGGCCGTTGCTGGCATCTTCCTCAGGGTTTGTCGCAGCGGTAGTTTTGGATTCCATGGTGTTGTGTTCTCGATGGGAACATCATGCCGCAGAGTGGGGCGCTTGTCCGTGCGCAATCACACACGACACGACACGATTCGATTCCGTCATTCCGAGGAGGCTTGCCGACGTGGCAATCCATGTCCCTGGAGACCAAAAACCTGGATTGCTTCGCTCTGCTCGCAATGACGGATTTGGGTCTTCACAGTTTTCAGTCGAACAGCTCTTTCCAGATGGACTTCTTGCCGCGGTAGGTCTGGTGCCCGTCGCGGTGCTCGTCGCGATGGCCGTGGCCGCTGTCGTAACCCTGGGGCGGGCGCATGGCTTGCTGGGGCAGACCGGCCTGGTAGACCTGCATCGGCGGCGCGGCGGCGGCCACGGGGGCCGTTTCGCGCACACTGCGCTCGATGATCTTGTCGAGCTCGCCGCGGTCCAGCCAGACGCCGCGGCATTGGGGGCAGTAGTCGATCTCGATGCCCAGGCGTTCGGACATCAGCAGGTCGGTGCTGGGGCAGGTGGGGCATTTCATGAGAATTTCCTTGGTTGAGATGGATGCGGGGATGAAGAACCGCCAACAGCCTGGATCGCCGCGCTGCGCTCGCGATGACGAGGTAGAACCTCAGTCATCGTCGTGGCCCTTGCGGCCCTTGCCTTCGCCGCCGCCCTCGCCGCCCTGGATGTCGTGCTTGTTGGCGCTGCGGTGGCATTGCACGCAGTTGTCGAACGCGCTGACGCCCTCCTCGATGTGCTTGCGCCGGATGTTGGCCACGCTGTGTTCGTGGCAGCCGTAGCAGGTGTAGCGGCTGTAGTCGTTGCTCGCATGGCAGGTGACGCAGGCGGCTGTGTGGTCGCGGTCGAGCGCAAAGTATTTCCGATGCTCAAAGTTCGCCGGCGTCCACGCGGCCTGGGTGTGACATTGCAGGCAATTGCCTGTGAGCTGCGCATGCAGTGCATCGGCCGGGGCCTTGTGGCAGCTCTGGCAGGTGTTGCGCGTCGCGGCATCGAGCAGGCCGTGGTTGAAGCGCCCCGGCCGGGCATAGCGCTTCACGCCCGCATGGTCGCTGTGGCAGGCCGTGCAGTCGGCCTGGCTCAGCTGCTGGTGAAACGGCGTGGCGGTGCGCGGCTTGACAATGGGCTGGCCCTGGGTCGTGCGGCGACCGATGTCGGCGGGCTTGTGGCAGCTGGCGCACTTGGCCGGACTCACGCCCGTGAAGGCCGAGTGGCAGGCGAAGCAATCGGTCTCCAGCGCCTTGTGCCCGGGCACCAGCTTGCCCGGTCCCACCATCAGGTTGGGAAAGGCAAAAACCAGCACCGTCAACAGCACCAGGTTGAGCAGCAGCAGGGCTTTCAGGATGCGGCTCATTGCGAAACCTCCGCGCAACGCGCTGCGGTGCTATGCGCCTTGGGGACGACGCTGCGCAGCGTAGTGCGCGAAGCTGTACAGCGCAGCAGCGTCAATGCCGCCCTGCGCCTGCTTCGCTTCGCAGAGCAACGGCTGCGGGCGGCCCGGCGGCTCATACCCACCCCCAGAACAGGAAGACGCTGAAGATGTGGCCCAGCGCCAGCGCCGCGAAGGCGATGAAGATGGGGATGTGCACGCGGCGCCATTGCGTCATGGCGTCGACGGTGACGGCGTCCCAGAACACCGCCTGCTCGACCTCGGGCTTGGACAGGCCGCGCAGCTGGAACTGCTCGCGCTCGCCCTGCACATGGCGGCGCGAACGCTCCAGCAGCACCTTGCCCACCATGCCGCTGACCACGTTCACTGCCATCGCGGCAGTGGCCAGCCAGGGCAGGATGGCGTTGAAATGGATGCCGGCGTGCAGCAACACCATCAGCGAGCCCAGCCAGGCGCTGAACTCATGCCACTTGAGCAGGGTTTTGGGCTTGCCCGAGCTGATGAATTTGCGCTTGCGCAGCGAATAGACCAGCGAGCCGACGATCAGCAGCGTGCCCGGTATGCCCAGGTAGCGCCCCACCCACACCAGATTGAAACGGTGCAGGGCGTAGTCGCCCGCCAGCGTCGCGGCCGCGAGCAGCCCCAGGGTCAGGCTGAACGGCAGCACATGCTCGCGCCAAAGAGAAGGTTTCATTTACAGCTCCAGGCTCAGGTCGGTCTTGGGCGTGCACACGCACAGCAGGCAACTGCCCGGCTCGGGGTCGAAGTCGGGCGTTTGCCGATAGGCCACCTGCCCGCTCTGGATCGTGGTCTGGCAGGTGCCGCAGCCGCCGGCCCGGCAACCCGAGTTGACCGCCACGCCGTGGGACTCAACAAAGTCCAGCAGCGAGCCCTTGGCGCCGTCCCACTGCAGTTGCCGACCCGAGCGCGTCAGGCTCACGGTGATGGGCGCGGCGGCGGCGCCGGTTGGAGCGCTTGACGCATCGGCTGCGGCCGTCCTGCGCGGGATCGACGCCGGGCCAAACGCCTCGTAGTGAATGCGCGCTTCGGGCACGCCCCAATCCTCCAGCGCGGGCACCAGAGACTCCAGCAGCGGCGTCGGGCCGCAGAGGTAGAAATGAAAGGGCTTGAGCGGCAACTGGCGACGCAATAGTTCGACCGTCACGCGACTGTGCTGGGCACCGGCATGGGCCGCCAGGTCGCCCGGCAATGGATCACTGAAGCACCAGTGCAGATGGAAATTGGCGTGTTGCGCCGCCAGGCCTTCCAGGCGCAAGCGCTGCACTGACTCGGCGCTGTTGCGCACACCATAGAACAGCCAAAGTTCGCGCCCGGGCTGCTCGGACAGACAACCGTTGAGCATGCTCAGCAAGGGCGTGATGCCAATGCCCCCGGCCACCAGCACCACCGGCGCCGTGCTGTGGTCCAGATGGAAATGGCCGGCAGGCGCGCGCACCTGCAACAGCATTCCCACGGCCACGTGGTCGTGAAAGTAATTGGACGAACGTCCGGGCGCGTGCGCCGTACCCGGGGCCGCCGGCACCCGCTTGATGGAGACACGCCAGCGTTGCGGGCCGGGCGCGTCAGACAATGAATAGCAGCGCAGTAAGGGCGCGGTGCCGGCCTGCGCGCCCGCAAGCGTCAGGGAGAAGGTGAGGTACTGGCCGGGCAGGAAGGCAGGCAAGGTCTGGCCGTCTTCAGGCTCGAGCCCAAAGGAGCACACCTGGCCCAGACGGTCCTCCGCCAGTTTGTACGCCACGCGAAAACTGCGCCAACCGGTCCAGGCCGCGCCGGCGGTCACGGGCGTTGCTGCGTCTGGCGCTGGCTCGGGTAAATCCACAAAACCCTGGGCGCGGCGTTGCAAGGCCTGGTAGTCAACCCAGTTGCGCCAAAAGCCCACGCCCAAATAGACCGCCAACTGCAGCAGCAAGCCGCCGACGATCCACAGCAGCAGCGCTACCGATGTCATGGCCGCCCGCCGCCTGTCGCCAGGCTTTGCCCGCTTTGCCTGCGCCCACCCAGCACAAATGCCCAATACAACAACATGCTTCGCTCCCAACGATTCATACGCCCAGCTTGCGCCCGCCGCCTTAAGCCATTCTGAAAAGATGGCTGTTGGTGGTGAGTGCATGCTCAACCCGGGCCGAGAGTCGGTCTGTGCGCGAGCGCACCGACCTCAAACGGACCATGAGCCACTACCGTCATTGCGAGGAGCCGCAGGCGACGCGGCAATCCATCTAGCCGTTGACCAACAGCCTGGATTGCTTCGCTCCGCTCGCAATGACGGGTGAATGGAGTCAGGAGTCGCTTTGTGCGCGAGCGTGCACGAACAATTGGAATCTGACCCCAATTTCGCTGCACTCGTTGCCGGCAAACTGGTGCAGTGCGTACGGCCGCTGTTTCGCATGGCAGGCATGCCGCTGAAGATTTCGATCAGCATCGGCATAGCCACCTACCCCCAGGACGGCAAGACCGTGGACGAACTCATTACCCATGCCGACGTGGCCATGTACCACGTCAAGGTCAATGGCAAGAACGGTCACGCCTTCTTCGCCCCCTCCATGCGTAACACACGGCTGCCTTGACCTGCCACGGCCTTCGGCCTCGCAGTGACGAAACGCAGGAGCTGTCTTTGCGAGGAGCCACAGGCGACGTGGCAATCCATGCCTGAATTCACGGCTTTGGTGCTTGATTCTTGAGAACCAGCAGCGCATTCACCATCTTCTGCGCCGCCGCCTTAATCTTCTCTGTCATCGGCACCATGAGGGGCTGCATTCCGGTCATCAAACCTTGCATGAGCTGTGGCGTTTTGGCGATCATCGACTTGCCCGCCGGGCTTTGGTAGAAGGCGATCATGCCGTCGACTTCTTCCTGCGTGAAATTGCTTGAGTAGGTCTGCACATAGAGTGGCATCAGACGATCCATGGTCAGTTCCGTATTCATGATCTTCATCGACTCGTCAACATAATCGTCAAGCACCTTTCGTTCCTCGGCGCCCGGCTTGCGGTCCTTCAACGCCTGATCCATGCCCGCCTTGATCATCGCAGCCATCTGCGGCTTGATGGCATCCAGGATCTTTTCGGCCCGGGTCAAAGTCAGCAGTTGTTCTATCGACTGCGGTGTTGGCGCAGCAGCGTTCGCCAAGAACGTCGCACCAACAAAAGCCAGCGCCACAAAAATACGTTTCGTCATGTTTATTCCTTCATCGGCCATGCTATTGGATAGGCCCCAGAAAAGCCATATCCCAAAGGGCAGCACACGAGTCTTCGTGCACCACTGGCTTCAGTATCAGGGCCAAGTTGCAGACTGGCGGGTGTGGAGTACCACATGAATTCATGGACTGCCACGGCCTGCGGACTCGCAGTGACGAGTGGGGCACCGTCGCAGTGACGAGTGGGTGGCGCCGTCATTGCGAGGAGCCGTAGGCGACGCGGCAATCCATGCCCCCGCCTGCGTCATTTCGAGCCGCGCAGCGGCGTGGCAAAACCTACCGTCAACCCGGCAAAAAATAGTTCTCGTTTTGCCCTTTAGTCACGGCATGGGATCAGGTCTTGCATTCATGCATTTGCTGGATTGCAGGACCTGACCGGACCTGACACCATCCCACTGACCGTCGCTACTCGAAGCCCTCCACCGCCTGTTCGAGCCGCTGCAGACAGGCCCGTTTCTCCGCTTCGTCCATGAAGCTGGCCTCGAAGCTGTTGCGCGCCAGGGTGAGGCCGTGCTGGGCGCCCAGGCCCGTGGCGGCAAAGGTCTGGACGAAGTTGTCGTTGATGTAACCGCCAAAGTAGGCCGGGTCGTCGGAGTTGACGGTGGCGAAGATGCCCGCGCCCAGCAGTTGCCACAGCTTGTGCTGGGACAGTTGGCGATACACGCGCAGCTTCATGTTCGAGAGCGGGCACACGGTGAGCGGAATGCGCTCGCGCGCCAGGCGCTGCATCAGCGCACTGTCCTGCACGCACTGCACGCCGTGGTCGATGCGCTCCACATGCAGCACGTCGAGCGCGCTCCAGATGTAGGCCGGCGGTCCCTCCTCGCCGGCGTGCGCCACGAGGCGAAAGCCGAGCTCGCGGCAGCGCGCAAAGACGCGCGCGAACTTTTCCGGCGGGTGGCCCAGTTCGCTCGAGTCCAGGCCGATGCCGATGAACTTGTCGCGAAAGGGGAGCGCCTGCTCGAGCGTGGCAAAAGCATCGTCTTCGCTCAGATGGCGCAGAAAGCACAGGATCAGGCTGGCGCTGATACCAAAATCGCTGCGCGCGTCCTGGCAGGCGCGGTGCAGGCCGTTGAGCACCGTTTCAATGGAAACGCCGCGCGCCGTGTGGGTCTGCGGGTCAAAGAAGATTTCGGCGTGCAGCACGTTGTCGGCCGCGGCACGCTGCAGGTAGGCGCGCGCCATGTCGTAGAAGTCCTGCTCGAACAGCAGCACGCTGGCGCCAGCGTAATAGATGTCGAGAAAGCTCTGCAGGTCGTGGAAGGCGTAGGCCTGGCGCAGGTCCTCGACGCTGGCATGCGGCAGCGTGAGGCCGTTGCGCGCTGCCAGCGCAAAGATCAGCTCGGGCTCGAGCGAGCCCTCTATGTGGATGTGCAGCTCAGCCTTGGGCAGGCTGCGCAGAAAGGCCGGAAGGCGCTCCGGGGCAACAGGTTTTGTCTGGTACATGTGACGCACTCCCTATAAAAAAAACGGGCCGGCATGTCGCCACGCCAACCCGCTCAACGCTCTCTGACAGTCTGTCGGACTACCCGACTATTCCTTGATGTCCACGCCGTAGAAGTTGTGGCGGCCGAAGGGGCTGAGCTTGAAGTCGATGACCTCGCGGCGCATGGGCTTGAGCTGCACGGCGTGGGCGATGGTGAACCAGGGCGCCTGCTCCTTGAAGATCACCTGAGCCTGGCCGTAGAGCTTGCTGCGCTCCTTGGGATCGGTCACGCTCTTGGCTTTTTGCACCAGGTCTTCGAAGGGCTTGAAGCACCACTTGGCGACATTGCCGCCGCCGGGCTTGGCAGCGTCGCAGCCCAGCAGGGTGTGCAAGAAGTTGTCCGGATCGCCGTTGTCGCCGGTCCAGCCCAGCATGCCGGCCTGGTGTTCGCCATTTTGCATGCGCTTGCGGTATTCGCCCCACTCGAAGCTCTTGATTTCGACCTTGACGCCGACCTTGGCCAGATCGGCCTGCATCAGCTCGGCGATGCGCTTGGCGTTCGGGTTGTAGGGGCGCTGCACCGGCATGGCCCAGATGTCGGTGCTGAAGCCGCTGGCGTACCCGGCTTCGGTCAGCAGCTTCTTGGCGGCCACCGGATCAAAGGCGTCGTCCTTGACGGCGTCGTTGTACGACCATTGCGTCGGCGGGATCGGGTTCTTCGCCGCCACGCCGGTGCTCAGGTAGACACCGTCGATGATGGCCTTCTTGTTGATCGCCATGTTGATGGCCTTGCGCACGCGCACGTCGTCAAACGGTTTCTTGGTGGTGTTGTAGGCCAGGTAGCCGACGTTCAGCCCGGGCTGCTCGAGCACCTGGATCTTCGGGTCCTTGCGGATCGCCTCCAGATCGGCCGGGTTCGGACTCACCATGATGTGGCACTCGCCCTTTTGTAGCTTGGCCCAGCGCACCGAGGCGTCGGGCGTGATGGCGAACACCAGGTCATCGATTTTGGCCTTGCCACCGTAGTAGTCGGCGAAAGCCTTGTAGCGGATCTGCGCGTCCTTCTGGTACTGCACCAGCATGAAGGGTCCCGAGCCAATGGGATCCTGGTCGAGCTTCTCGGGTGTACCGGCCTTGAGCATGGCGTCGGCGTATTCCTTGGACTGCACGCCGGCGAACTCCATCGCCCAGGTGGACAGGAAGGGCGCGTCGGGCTTGTTCAGCGTCATCTTGATCGTCATGTCGTCGATCTTCTCGACCGACTTGAGCAGCTTGTCCAGACCCATGTCGCCAAAGTAGGTGTGGTTCGAGCTGGTCACCTTGAAGTAGGGGTTGGCTTCCTTCCACTGGCGCTCGATGGCAAAAAGGATGTCGTCGGCGTTCATGTTGCGCGTGGGCTTGAAGGCCTTGTTGCTGTGCCACTTCACGCCCTTGCGCAGGAAGAAGGTGTACTCCTTGCCGTCGGGCGAAATCGTCCAGCGCTCGGCCAGGCCCGGCACGACGGCCGTGCCGCCGCGCTCGAAGTCCACGAGTCGGCTGTAGATCTGCGAGTTGGCGTCAAACGAGGTGCCGGTGGTGTTCACGCCGGGGTAGAAATTCTCCGGGCTGCCTTCGGAGCAGTACACCAGGGTCTTGGCGGCCAGGGGCAGGGCCAGCATGGCGGGCAGCGCCAATGCCATCAACAGTCGGGACTTCTTGAGCTTCATCTTTTGGACTCCTCAGGGTTGCAGCTGCACAGCAGCGGGTTGGTTAACTATTTTGCCTCGTGACAGGCCACCTGCCGCCCGTCGAGCTCACGCAGCAGCGGGCGCTCGACACGGCAGCGCTCGGTGACTTGCGGGCAGCGCGTGGAAAACACGCAGCCGCTGGGCGGATGC
The DNA here is from genome assembly GCA_903830985.1 of uncultured beta proteobacterium. Taxonomy (GTDB): domain Bacteria; phylum Pseudomonadota; class Gammaproteobacteria; order Burkholderiales; family Burkholderiaceae_C; genus CAIKVZ01. The sequence goes on along the minus strand of CAIKVZ010000139.1, from coordinate 4,355 downwards.
AGGGGCGACGGCAGTTCGCCGCTGAGCATGATGCGCTTTTTTGACGCGCCGGTGCCGACGATGCCCGGCGTGCAGGCCAGCAGGGCCTGGGTGTAGGGGTGCAGGGGACGGGCAAACAGCGCCGTCTTCTCGCCCTGCTCCACGGCGTGTCCCAGGTACATGACCAGCACCTCGTGCGCGATGTGGCGCACCACGCCCAGGTCGTGCGAGATGAACAGGTAGGCCAGTCCCAGTTCGCGCTGCAGGTCGGCCAGCAGATTGAGCACCTGCGCCTGAATCGACACGTCCAGCGCCGACACGGGTTCGTCGGCGACGATCAGTTTGGGCTTGAGCATGAGCGCGCGCGCGATCGCAATGCGCTGGCGCTGCCCGCCGGAGAACATGTGGGGATAGCGTTCGTAGTGCTCGGGGCGCAGGCCCACCAGGGCCAGCATGGCGCGCGCCTGCTCGGCACGCTCGGGCTTCGTCAACGCGGTGTTGATCTCCAGCGGCGCTTCCAGAATGGCGCCGATCTTTTTGCGCGGATTGAGGGATCCGTAGGGGTTCTGGAACACCATCTGCACGTCGCGGCGCAGCGCCAGGCGCGCGCTCTGCGTGGCGTGCACCACGTCCACGCCACCGAGTTGCAACTCGCCCGCCGTGGGCTTCTCGATCAACGCCACCATGCGCGCCAGCGTGGACTTGCCACAGCCCGACTCACCCACCACCGCCAGTGTCTGCCCCGGGCGCACGGTGAAGCTCACGCCACCGACGGCCTGCAACTGGTCGGCCTGGCGGAACAGGCCGCGGCTGATGGGGTAGACCTGGCGCAGGTCTTTCGCTAAAACGACCGGAGTATCCACAGCCGCACTCATGGAGCCTCCTGCGACATGGCGTTGGCTTGCAGCGGAAACAGGCAGCGCACACCGCCGCCGATGCCGTCCACCAGCGCTGGGCGCGCGGCGCGGCAGGCGTCTTGGGCATAGCTGCAGCGCGGCGCAAACAGGCAACCCGCGGGCCGGTCGTACAGGCCGGGCACCATGCCGGGAATGGTGGCCAGTCGCGTGGCGCCTTCGCTGCGCTCGGGCAGCGCGGCCAGCAGGGCCTGGGTGTAGGGGTGCTGCGGCATGGCGAACAGGTCCTCGGCACTGCGCTCTTCCATGATCTGTCCCGCGTACATCACGGCCACGCGCTGCGCCATCTCGGACACCACGCCCATGTTGTGCGTGATCAGCACCAGCGCCATGCCGCGCTCCTTTTGCAGGCTGCGCAGCAGGTCCAGGATCTGCGCCTGTATCGTCACGTCCAGCGCAGTCGTGGGCTCGTCGGCGATGAGCAGCTTGGGGTTGCAGGCGATCGCCATGGCGATCATCACGCGCTGGTTCATGCCGCCCGACATCTGGTGCGGAAACACCTTGAGGCGGCTTTCGGGCTCGGGGATGCCCACCTGTTCCAGCAGTTCGATGCAGCGCCGGTGCGCCGCTTTCTTGTCCAGGCCCAGGTGCAGTCGGAGCGTCTCGGCCAGCTGGAAGCCCACGGTGAAGCAGGGGTTCAGGCTGGTCGTGGGGTCCTGGAAGATCATCGCCACGTCCTTGCCCGTGAGCTTGCTGCGCTCGCCGGAGGACAGCGTCAGCAGGTCGTGACCGTCAAAGCGCAGCTTGTCGGCACGCACCTCGCCGGGGTAGGAGACCAGGCCCATCAGCGCCATCATGGTGACGCTCTTGCCCGAACCCGACTCGCCCACGATGCCCAGCACCTCGCCCGCGTCCAGCGACAGGCTGACGCCGTCGACGGCGTGCATGACGGCGTTCTTCGACGGAAAGTCGACGCTGAGGTTTTCTATTTCAAGCAGGGCCATGGTGGATATGGCTCAGCGTTTGAGCTTGGGGTCGAAGGCGTCGCGCAGACCGTCACCCAGCAGGTTGAAGGCCAGCACCGTGATCAGGATCGCCAGGCCGGGGAAGGTCACGACCCACCAGGCGCGCAGCACGAACTCGCGCGCATCGGCCAGCATGGTGCCCCACTCCGAAGCCGGGGGTTGCGCGCCAAGGCCGAGAAAGCCTAAAGCCGCAGCGTCCAGGATGGCGGTGGAGATGCCGAGCGAGGCCTGCACGATCAGCGGCGCCGAGCAGTTGGGCAGGACCTCGTTGAACATCAACCGCCAGTGGCCGGCGCCGTTCATGCGCGCGGCGGTGACGTAGTCCTTGGAGGTTTCGGTGATGACCGCGGCGCGCGTGATGCGCACGTAATGCGGCAGCACGACAATGGACACGGCGAGCATGGCGTTCATCAGCCCCGGGCCCAGGATGGCGACGATGACGATGGCCAGCAGCAGACTGGGCAGGGTGAGGATGATGTCCATGAGGCGCATCACGCCAATCTCGTACAGGCCGCGGAAGTAGCCAGCCGTCAGGCCCAGCACCGTGCCCACGATGACCGACAGCGCCACCACCGCCAGACCGATGGACAGCGACAGGCGCGCGCCGAAGATCAGGCGCGACAGAATGTCGCGGCCGATGGCGTCCGTGCCCAGCCAGTGCGCGGCCGAGCCGCCGGATTGCCAGGCCGGAGGCTGCAAAAAGACGGCCGAATCCGTCAGGTCCGGCGCATAGGGCGCGACCAGCGGCGCAAAGGCGGCCAGCAGCAGCACGCCGACGACGATCACCAGCCCGGCGAGCGCGCCCTTGTTGGCGCTGAAGTAGCCCCAGAACTCGCGCAGCGGACGCGGCGGCTCGGCGCCCGTGGGTTCGGTGAGGACGACGGCGGAAGGGTTCATTTTTGATGCCTCACGCGCGGGTTGATGATGCCGTAGGTGACGTCCACCAGCAGGTTCACCAGCATGACGATCACGCCCAGCAGCAGCATGCCGCCCTGCAGCACGGGGTAGTCGCGCCGGCCGATGGCCTCGATCAGCCACTTGCCCACGCCCGGCCAGGAGAAGATGGTCTCGGTCAGGATGGCACCGGTGAACAGCACGCCCACCTGCAGGCCGATGACGGTGACCACGGGAATGAGCGCGTTGCGCAGCGCGTGCAGCGCCACCACGCGCAGATTCGACAAGCCCTTGGCACGCGCCGTGCGGATGTAGTCCTCGCCCAGCACCTCGAGCATGGCCGAGCGCGTCATGCGCGCGATCACCGCCAGCGGGTTGGTGCCCAGCACGATGGTGGGCAGCACCAGGTGCAGCGCAGCCGAGGCGAAAGCGCCCTTCTCCCCCGACAGCAGGCTGTCGATGAGCAAAAAGCCGGTGACCGGCTCGATGAAATATTTGACGGCGATGCGCCCCGACACGGGTGTGAGGTCGAGCTGCACCGAGAACAGCAGGATCAGCAGCAGGCCCCACCAGAAGATCGGCATGGAGTAACCGGTGAGCGACACGCCCATGACGCCGTGGTCGAGCACGGAGTTGCGCTTCACCGCCGCGATGATGCCGGCCGGTATGCCCAGCAGCAGCGCAAACAGGATGGCGCACAGCGCCAGTTCGATGGTGGCCGGAAACAGCGTGAGGAATTCGCTCAGCACCGGCTCGTGCGTGATGATGGACTTGCCCAGGTCGCCCTGCAGCACGCGCCCAATGTAGATGCCGTACTGCACCATGACGGGCCGGTCCAGCCCGTATTCGTGCAGCAGCGCCGCGTGCCGCGCCTCGTCAATGCCACGCTCCCCGGCCAGCGTTTCGATCGGATCTCCCGGCACCAGCCGGATCAGAAAGAACGCCAACAGCGTCATCCCGAAGAAGGTCGGGATGATCAGGCTGAAGCGGGTGAGGATGAAACGCAGCATGGATTGATCGCTAGCGTACCACCGTCGGTGGTACCTGGAGGGAAACCGCAGAAGTCATGGATTGCCACGCCGCTGCGCGGCTCGCAATGACGAATTCAAATGCATGGATTGCCCCCTCGCAATGACGGCGGTGCCGAGCGATGCGCAGCGAGCGAGTGCCAACCACGAAGGACTTCCAACGATACCGAGGCGTAGCGAGCGCCCGTCAGGCTAGGCGGACGGAGCACAGGAACCGGAACGTACTTCCTGTGCGTGAGGATTCCGAGCATCCGGCCAACGACGCATGGCGGGCGCGCAGTAGCCGAGCCCTTATTTGCCGGGGATCTTGCCTTCGACGCCCTTGACATAGAACATCAGCCCACCCAGGAACTTGTCGTCCGCCACAGCGTCCTTGGCCAGCTGTTCCTTGCCGGTGTTGTCGGTGATCGGGCCCTTCCAGATGACGAAGCTGCCGTCCTTCAGGCCCTTCTTCACTTCGTCAACCTTGGCCTTGGTCTCGGCCGGCACGTCTTCGGCGATGGACACGAGGTCGATTGCGCCTTCCTTCACGCCCCACCAGGTGGCGCCGCCGCCCTTCCAGCTGCCGTCCAGCG
>CAIKVZ010000138.1 GCA_903830985.1 uncultured beta proteobacterium | reverse complement strand
TCGGGGCACGCAGCCTGTCCGGGATGCCTGGACGCGCTGACCGTGCGCCACATCCTGACGGCGTTGGGGCCCAAGACCATGGCCGTGATACCGCCCTCGTGCATGGCCATCATCGCCGGACCGCAGCCCTACAGTTCGCTGAAGATTCCTGTTTACCAACCCACGCTCGAGTCCAGCGCCGCAGCGGCCACGGGACTGCGGCGCGCGCTCGACGCCCAGGGCAAGCACGACACCCAGGTCATCGTGCTGGCCGGTGACGGCGGCACCTACGACATCGGTTTTCAATGCCTGTCGTCGGCGGCCGAGCGCAACGAAGATTTCATCTACTTCTGCCTGGACAACGAAGGCTACATGAACACCGGCGCGCAAAAGTCGTCGTCGACGCCGCACTTTGCGCGCACCGGTTCCACCCCCACGGGCAAGACCTCGCGCAAGAAGAACCTCACCGAAATCATGGGCGCACACCGCGTTCCCTATGTGGCAACCGCCAGCGCGGGCCATCTGAGCGACCTGCTGCGCAAGGTGGAGAAGGCCAAGGCGATGAAGGGCACGCGCATCATCACGCTGCTGATCCCCTGCATGGACGGCTGGGGCGTCGCCGACGACGCAGGTCTCACCACGGCGCGCTACGCCGTCGAGTGCGGCGCGTTCCCCTTGTATGAAATCGAGGACGGACATCACTACACGCTGAACCACAGCAGCAAGACCCGCCCGGTAGCGGACTACCTCGGGCTGCAGCGCCGCTACCGCAACATGCCCGACAGCGAGATCGAAACGCTGCAGGCGGAAATCGATGAGGGCTGGAGCACCTTGCAGGAACGCGCTGCGGCCAGCCAGGCTCGGGCGAGCGCCGCCGCAGCCGTTTGACGGGCACTGAGCTTCCAGCGAAAAGCCCCTCGTCAGCCCCTACCACCCAAGAATCAGCGGAGAACAACATGACGGTCAAACAACCCATGGCAGGCGAACTTGAGCCCATCGAGACGGCAAGCCGTGACGAGATTTCAGCGCTGCAACTCGAACGCATGAAGTGGAGCCTGAAACACGCCTACGAGAATGTGGCGCACTACCGCAAGAAATTTGACGACCACGGCGTCCATCCGGACGACCTCAAGACCCTGGCCGATCTGGCCAGGTTTCCGTTCACTGACAAGAGCGACTTGCGCGACAACTATCCGTTTGGCATGTTCGCCGTGCCCCGCACCCAGGTGGCCCGGGTTCACGCCTCGTCCGGCACCACCGGCAAACCCATCGTCGTGGGCTATACGCACAAAGACATCGACACCTGGGCCCAGTTGATGGCCCGCTCCATTCGCGCCGCCGGTGGGCGCGCCGGCGACACCTGCCACATCTCCTATGGCTATGGCCTGTTCACCGGTGGCCTGGGAGCCCACTATGGCGCAGAGCGTCTGGGCTGCATGGTGGTTCCCATGTCGGGCGGGCAGACCGAAAAGCAGGTGCAATTGATTCAGGACTTCCGGCCCGAAATCATCATGGTGACACCATCCTACGCACTCGTGATTGCCGAGGAATTTGAGCGGCTGGGCGTCAAACCCGAGGACATCTCGCTGAAAGTCGGACTGCTGGGTGCCGAACCCTGGGGTCACGGCATGCGCGACGAGATCGAGCGCAAGCTGGGCATCGATGCCATCAACATCTACGGCCTGACCGAAGTGATGGGGCCAGGGGTGGCCAGCGAGTGCATCGAGTCCAAGGATGGACTGGTGATCTGGGAAGATCACTTCTATCCGGAAATCATCGACCCGGATACCGGCGATGTCCTCCCTGATGGTGAAGAGGGCGAACTGGTCTTCACATCCCTATCCAAGGAAGCCGCGCCGGTCATCCGCTATCGCACCCGCGACCTGACCCGTTTGCTGCCGCCGAGTTCGCGCAGCATGCGCCGCATGGACCGGATCACCGGGCGCACCGACGACATGCTGATCGTGCGGGGCGTCAACGTCTTCCCCAGTGTGATCGAGGAGCAGATCCTGCGCGACCGGCGGCTGGCGGGCACCTATCAGATTCGCCTCTCGCGCGAAGGCCACCTCGACAGTGTGGAAGTGCTGTGTGAACTCCAGCGAGAACTGTCCAATCAGCTGTCGCCGCTCGAGTTGCAGGCCATCAGCGGCGAACTGCAGCATCGCATCAAGACCATTGCCGGCATCTCCACCACGGTGTCGGTCATGCCCCATGAGTCGATTGCGCGCACCCTGACCGGCAAGGCCCGCAGGGTGGTCGATGAACGCCCCAAGCAACAGTGAGCTCTTGCTGACGTCACTGAACCGCCGTGGTGGCGCGTGCCGGACAGGCCATGGCGTGGTCCGGACATGGGGTTTTCCTGTCGGTGGCAATGGGGTGAATACGGCACAATCAGCCGAATTCAAGACCCACCATCAGGAGACCAACATGCCTACATTTCGTCCACTTTTCCTCATGGCGCTGGCCTTGGCCGCCCCTGTGGCTTTTGGCCAGACCAGCAGCAAGCTCAAGGTCGGCCTGATGCTGCCGTACACCGGCACTTACGCCGCTTTAGGCACGGCGATTGAAAACGGTTTTCGCCTTTACGTCGCCGAGCAGGGCGGCAAGCTCGGCGGGCGCGAGGTTGAGTACGTCAAGGTGGACGACGAGTCCGACCCGAGCAAGGCCACGGACAACGTGAACAAGCTGGTGAAGCGCGACAACGTCGACGTGCTGGTGGGCTCCGTGCATTCGGGCGTGGCCATGGCCATGGCCAAGGTGGCCAAGGACACAGGCACCCTGCTCATCGTCCCCAACGCCGGCGCCGATGCCGTGACCGGTGCCATGTGCGCGCCCAACATCTTTCGCAGCAGTTTCTCCAACTGGCAGCCGGGCTACGCCATGGGCGAAGTCGTGGCCAAGAAGGGCCACAAGAAGGTCGTCACCATCACCTGGAAATACGCTGCCGGCGACGAGTCGGTGAAGAGCTTCAAGGAAGCCTTTGAAAAGGGTGGCGGCAAGGTCGTGAAGGAGTTGAACCTGCCCTTCCCGAATGTTGAATTCCAGGCACTGTTGACCGAGATCGCCGCAGCCAAGCCCGACGCGGTCTACACCTTCTTTGCCGGTGGCGGCGCCGTCAAGTTCGTCAAGGACTATGCGGCAGCCGGCCTGAAGAAGAGCATCCCGCTGTACGGCGCCGGCTTCATCACCGACGGCACGCTGGAAGCGCAAGGGGCGGACGCTGCTGACTTGATGACGACGCTGCATTACGCCGACAGCCTGGGCACACCGCGAGACAACAGCTTTCGCCTGTCCTACGCCAAGACCTACAAGCTGCAGCCCGACGTGTACGCGGTGCAGGGCTACGACGCGGCGCAGATTCTGGGCATTGGCCTGGTGGCGACCAAGGGCGACACTTTGAAGAAAGCCGAGTTTGCCGCCGCCGTGGAAAAGGCGAAGATCGACAGCCCGCGCGGCGCCTTTACCCTGTCCAAGGCGCACAACCCGGTGCAGGACATCTACCTGCGTCAGGTGGTCGGCAAGGAAAACAAGCTGATCGGCATAGCCAGCAAGGCATTGACGGATCCAGCACGCGGCTGCAAGTCCTGACCCATCGCGGCTGCCACGATTTGCGGGAGTCCGACGTGCGCCATGGAGCCCCAAGGCGACCACGTGCCAAGCCCGACAGGCTGCTAGACTCGGCTGACAAACTCTTACATCCCTAAGTCGGCTCGGCTGCCTCAGCGAGTCCTGCGTCACCGAAGCCATGTCTGACATCACCAAACTCGGCAAGTACCTGATCCGGCGCGAGATCGGCAAGGGAGCGATGGGCATCGTCTACGAGGGTTTTGACCCCAGTATCGAGCGCATCGTCGCCATCAAGACCTTGCAACCAGAGCAATTGGGCAAGGCTGAAACGACGAACCTTCTGGCACGTTTCAAGCGCGAGGCGCAGGCGGCAGGGCGCATGAACCACCCGGGCATCGTCGCGATCTACGACTACGGTGAGGTTGAGCCGGAAGACGATCGCACCATGCTGGCGCCCCCCGACAGCGCGGCGCAGCCGCAGCAGCGCGTCGCCTTCATCGCCATGGAGTTCGTCAAGGGTCGGGAACTGCGGGACTATTTCGAGGCGAATGAGCGTTTTTCCATCCCGGAAGTGGCGCGCATCATGGGTGAAATTCTCAGCGCGCTGAGCCATGCCCATGCGCACGGCGTCGTGCACCGTGACCTGAAGCCCTCCAACCTGATCGTGCTGCCCGATGGCCGCGTCAAGATCGCCGACTTCGGCATCGCGCGCGTGGAAAAATCCGAATTGACGCAGGAAGGGACCGTCATGGGAACGCCGTCCTACATGTCGCCCGAGCAGTTCATGGGCCAGACCGTGGATCGCCGCAGCGACCTGTTTTCCTGCGGCGTCATCCTGTACCAGTTTCTTACCGGAGAAAAACCCTTCACCGGCAGCACCACCACCATCATGTACAAGGTGCTGCGCGAAGACCCGATCGAGCCTTCAAGCTTGAACATGGCGGTACCCAAGGCCTTTGACGCCGTGCTGAAGAAGGCCGTCGCCAAAAACCCGGACGACCGCTATCAGACGGCCGAAGAATTTTCCGATGCCATACAGGCGGCGGCAAAGCTGCGCAGCGCGCCGATTGCGGCCTTCGTCGACGACGACACCCACGTCAACAGGCCCGCCGGTTCAGTCGACTCCCCCTTGCACGGCACACCGGTAAAGTTGTCGAAAAAGCGGGCATTCGTCCTGGCTGGAGTGGCGCTGCTGCTGGCAGGCGGGATCGTGCTACAGAAGTTGTCGCTGCCGGAATTGCCCACGCCGCCGCCCGGATCGCTGCCCGCGATGAACCAGGCCGAGCAGCCGCAGCCCGTCGCGTCGACCCCGGTCTTGCCGCCAGTACCAACGGCAGCCGAGGGCTCACCCATAGCCGCGACGGCAATCCCGGCAGCGACCAATGCGACCGCCGACGCCACAGCCGCCAAGGTCAAACCGGTAGCGCCGGCCGCGCTGCCCCTTGCACCGAAGTCGCGATTGCCGGCATCGGCGGGTAGCCTGGTCACAACACCCGCGGTCCCGGCCGCGACTCTGACGGCATCCGCCCCGGCTCGGCCTCTGGCGGTGTCTCCGGAACAGGCCACCTCGGCCGCACCACAAACCGATCCGAAAAAAACCTGCGCCGACCGTGTTTTGCTGGGCTACCTGATGTGCATGAGCACTGAATGTGATCGACCTGCCATCAGGAACCATCCCTCCTGTCTTGAGTGGCATGCCATGGAGAAGTCCAAGCAGTGAAGTTCGGATACCGGTCCGACGCTCACGCGCCGTGTACGGAGAACGCCACCGTGGCGTCAGTGGACTCGGCAATGCTACGGCCAAATGCGATGCGCCCCTGACCCCGCAACATCAACTCTTCGCGCTGCAGTCGGATCTCCGGCTTGCCGTCAAAGGAGATGAAGGTGCCATTGCTGCTCTGGTCAATCAGGAAAAACTTGTCTTGCCGGCGCTCGATGCGGGCGTGCTGGCGGGACGCCATGCGATCGGCCACGACCAACTGACAACTGCTGTCCCGTCCGAGTACCAGGCTGGCGTTGGCCCGTTCCAGCACCAGCTTCACTCTGCCGCATTCCAGTTGCAGGCTTGAAGTGCTCGGCGCACTGAGCGTCGTCGGTGTCACCATGGTCAAGTCCGCATCCGCCTGCCAGATGACTTCGAACACCTCGACCTCGCCGTCTTTGCCCTTGATCGCCAGCGCCGCGATCCTGCGACTCGAGGCGCGCAGCAGGGCCGGCAGACGTTCCACTGATTCGCGCGTGCTGATGATTTGCGTCGCTTTGGCCAATTCGACCATGCGTGCGGCCAGGTTCACGGTGTCGCCAAACACATCGTTGTTTTCCTCAATCACCGGCCCATAGTGCCAACCAACCCGGACCGCGCGCTGGCGCTGGCCGACAGCGGGCAGGGCCTTGATCCGGTGCTGGATCTCCGATGCGGCCAGGCATGCCAGATCGGCCGCGGGGAAGACGCACATGAGTTCATCACCCAGTGCTTTGATGACGCGCCCGCCGTGCTTCTCGACGGCGCTGCGCATCTGTGCCAGGCACTCGTCCACCATCGTCTTGGCGACCGAGTCACCCAGACTGTCATAGAGCTGGGTGCTGCCCGCAACGTCCGCAAACAGCACGGCCATCAGCGACGGCGTTGCTTGCGGCAATTGACCGGGTGGCTGAGGTGTAGGCTTCATGTTCATGCCCACAGATTGTGCTTCGTTTCGAACCGTCACCAAGCCACGGACAGCACCGAAGACATTTATTTCCGACCTTCGGGCCGGAATCTGCGCCGTAACGCCGCTGTCATGGAAGTCACCTAGAATAAGGGTTAACCCTGGGAATCTTCCGCGAGCGCCCGGTCTGCGCACCCATGCAGCCGTGCAACTCGGGGACATGGCGGCACATTCCGTGACCCGTCAGGGTGTCCCTTGCCTCTGGCTTTTCCCACATTCAGGACTTCATGCTCTACCAACTTCACGAAAACCAACGCTCGTTCCACCGTTCCGTCGCCAGTTTCGCGCATTCCGCCTCCAGGGCTTATGCCAATCCTCTGTCTGCGTTGGCACAGTTTCCCTTTGCCAAAAACCTGTCGGCAGGCTACGAATTGATGCATCGGTTTGGCAGGGACTACACCAAGCCGGCCTTCAATTTGGAAGACGTGGACGTCGCGGGCAACAGCGTCATGGTGCATGAACAGATTGAACTCGCGCGGCCGTTTTGCGACCTGATCAGCTTCAAGCGCTTCAGCGACGATGTCGCCACGCTGGAAAGCATGGAAGCGCAGCCGGTCGTGTTGCTCGTGGCCCCGCTGTCGGGTCATTACGCGACGCTGCTGCGCGACACCGTCAAGACCCTGCTGCAAGACCACAAGGTCTACATCACTGACTGGAAAAACGCCAGCCTGGTACCCCTGACCGAAGGCGAATTCCACCTCGACGACTATGTGAACTACGTGCAGGACTTCATCCGTCACCTGCAAGCCGTGCACGGCAACTGCCACGTGGTGAGCGTGTGCCAGCCCACGGTTCCGGTGCTGGCCGCGATCTCCCTGATGGCCAGCCGAAGCGAACTGCAGCCCTTGAGCATGACCATGATGGGCGGCCCGATCGATGCTCGCGAATCACCCACTTCGGTCAACGAATTCGCCACCGGCAAGAGCTATGAGTGGTTCGAAAACAATGTGATCTACCAGGTGCCCGCCAATTACCCTGGCGCAGGCCGGCGCGTCTATCCGGGCTTTTTGCAGCACACCGGCTTTGTCGCCATGAACCCGCAAAGCCATACCCAGCACCATCTGGACTACTTCAAGGACCTGCTCGAGGGCCATGACGCGCAGGCCGAGGCGCACCGCAAGTTCTACGACGAATACAACGCCGTGCTCGACATGGACGCCGACTTCTATCTGGACACCATCAAGGTGGTGTTCCAGGACTACAGCCTGGCGCTGGGCAACTGGGATGTGAAGAACAGCGCAGGCGTGCCCGAGCGGGTCAAGCCGCAGGACATCACGCAGACAGCAGTGCTGTCGGTGGAAGGCGAGTTGGACGACATCGCCGGCATCGGCCAGACCAGCGCCGTGCACACGCTGTGCAGTGGGCTGTCGGCGTCACAGCACCAACATCTGGAAATCAAGGGTGCAGGCCATTACGGTATCTTCAGCGGTCACCGCTGGCACGAGCTGACTTATCCGGCACTCAAGGCATTCATCGCGGCGCACCACGGCCGAGCCTCAAAGGCGTAGCGCGGCGCTGATGCGGCCTCAGCCCTGTGAAATGCGCCGGTCGACACTGCGCCCGGCGTGGTACTCGCGACGGCGCGCCTCCGAGACGAACTCCTCCATGTCGGGGTCCATGGCATTGCGCGACGAGATGATGCCTACGGGGCGCCCGTCTTCCACCACGGGAACATGGCGAAAACCGTTCTCGTGCATCAGCGCCAGCGCGTGCCCGTAGGACGTGCCCGGGCTCAGGGTCTTGGGATCGGGGGTCATCACCTCTGACAGCAGCGTGGTCGCCGGGTCCAGTCCCCGGGCGATGACGCGAAACACCGCATCGCGTTCGGAAAAAATTCCCACCAAACGCTCGCCCTCAACGACCAGCACAGCGCCGGCGTTCTTGCTCGCCATCAGCCTGGATGCCGTGCTCACGTTTTCCCCGGGCCCTGCCGTGAGAAATTTCTTCCGGTCCATGACGCTTTTGATCGACTGATCGAACATATCCAACTCCTTTTGAGGGTGAGTGTCAGGCAAAAACCCCGCATGTTGCGCAGGCAATGCTCACTGTTTCACCAAACTTTAAGACAGGACAAAGAACGCATCAATATTCCGCTGCCGGGCCGTTTCATGGGGAAAAACCCCGACTCAGTACTTACGTAAAACTACGTAAAATGCAGGCAGAATTCAGATTTTCTGTTTTGACAACACCGCTTCGCCAGCCTGAATTAGGGCACAGGTGCAGTGGTTCGCGTGGGGGATCGGCACCCGTTTCAAAAACTAAGCCGCCTGCAACAACAGTTCCGACACCAGGGCGCGCAGCCAGCGGTGACCCGGATCGTGGTGGTAGCGCTCATGCCAGTGCTGCTTCACGTCATAGTCGGGCAGGGCAAAAGGCACAGGCAGTATGCGAAACGCACCCCGCGCCTGCAGCACATCGCCCAGCCGCTTCGGGATCGTCACCAGCAGGTCCGTGTGTTCCACGGCAAAAGCCGCACCGAGAAAACTGGGAATGCGCACGGCAACGCGCCGTTGGACACCGAGGCGCGCGATCTCGCGCTCGATCACCAGCGGCGCCGAGCCGGAGGAACTGATCACCGCGTGCTCCTCGGCCTCGAACTGCGCCAGGCTCAGCGTTTTGCCGATGCGCGGATGCGCCCTTGCCACCAGGCAGACGAAGTTCTGACGGAACAGCAGTTGCTGGTAGAAGCCCGCCTCAAGTTGTGGAATCAGTCCGATCGCCAGATCGGCCTCACCGCTTTCCAGCAGGCGCGCCGTGTCATCGGACAGCGGAAAAACTTCAATGGCAATGCCCGGTGCATTCAAACGCAGCTTCTCCCACAGTTTGGGCAGCAGCACCAGCTGGCTGATGTCGGTCATGCAGATGCGGAAATGCCGCTCGGAGCGCGCCGGGTCGAACTCGGCGCGGTGCTCCAGCACGCGCGCCAGCGCCTGTAGCGCATCCCGCACTGCGGGCAGAAGACCCTCGCCAAAAGGCGTGGCTTCCATGCCGCGCGAGGTGCGCACGAACAGGCGGTCACCGAAATGGCGGCGCAGCTTGGCCAGGGCGACGCTCACCGCGGGTTGCGGCAAACCCAGCGCTGCGGCCGCCTCGGTCACGCTGCGCGTGCGGTGGATGGCGTCAAACACGGCCAGGAGCCGGCTGTCGATGGGGTTCATGGTCTGCACTCTATTCGAATTTCGAATAATGTATATCGACTGCGTTGCATTTACAGAGTTTTCGCCGGCCCCTAGCATTCGACCCCACGCCCACCCTGAAGGAACACGCCATGCACGCACTCGGCCGACTTGAAGACCTCCCCCTGGACTACCGCGAAGCGCTGACTGCAAAGAATCTGGTGCCGTTGTGGCCCAGCCTGCGCGCCGTGCTGCCGCCGCGCGTGCCGACCCGGCGCACCCAGCCGATCTGCTGGCCCTACCAGGAATTGCGCCCGCTGCTGCTGCAGGCCGGCGAGCTCACGCCCATGGAAAAGGCCGAGCGCCGCGTGCTGGTGCTGGCCAATCCGGGCCACGGTCTGGAGAACATGAAGGCGTCTGCCACCATGTACCTGGGCATGCAGCTGCTGCTGCCGGGCGAATGGGCGCCGGCCCACCGCCACACGCCCAACGCCGTGCGCATGATCGTCGAAGGTGCCGGTGCCTACACCACAGTGGGTGGCGAGAAATGCCTGATGAGCCGCGGCGACCTGATCCTGACCCCGACCGGCCTGTGGCACGAACACGGCCACGACGGCGATGCGCCCGTGGTCTGGCTGGACGTGCTGGACCTGCCGCTGGTGTACTTCATGGAGACGTCTTACGTCGTGGAAGGCAAGCGCCAGGCCGTCACCGCCGAGGCCGCCGACAGCACGTACCAGTGCGCCGGCGTACTGCCCGCGCCGGCCTTCAAGCGCTCGCAGTCCGATTTCCCCGTGCTGCATTACCCCTGGGTAAAGGTGCGTGCCGCGCTGCTGGCGATGGCGACGAATCAGCCCGACATCGAGGCCGTACAGGTGGCCTATGTGAACCCCGAAACCGGCGCCGATTGCCAGAAGATCCTGGGTTTCTCGGCCCTGATGCTGCGCCCGGGCGAAGTGCTGAGCCTGCCGGCACGCTCCTGCGCCATGGTGTTTCACCAGATCGAGGGCGGCGCCACCGTCAGCGTCGAAGGCCACGCCTTCCAACTGGCCGACGCCGACACGTGCTGCATCCCGGGTTACACCCCGGTCACACTGAGCAACGCTTCGGCCAGCGAGCCGGCCTTTATCTTCATCGCTGACGACGCGCCGCTGCAGAAGAAGCTGGGTCTGTACGAAGTCCGCGCCTGAACCCCTCGTCATTGCGAACGAAGTGAAGCAATCCATGCCCCCTGAATTCATGGATTGCCACGTCGGCAAGCCTCCTCGCAATGACGAACCTGCTGCTGCAAAGATCCTGCCCGATTCACCATCCTGAAAACCATGACCACCATCCACTACACCTTCACCCCTCCCGCCGTGCCCTCCCTGGCGGTGCAGGGCAGCGAACAGCGTTTCCCCGTGAACCGCATCTTCTGCGTGGGTCGCAACTACCATGCGCACGCCATCGAGATGGGGCGTCCGGTGGACAAGGCTGCGGGCCGGCCCTTCTACTTCATCAAGACCCCGTCCGCGCTGGTCGAGTCCGGTGCGACGGTTCCCTACCCTTGCGGCACGGAAAATTACCACTATGAAATGGAGCTCGTTGTGGCCATCGGTGCGCCAGGTTTTCGCGTCAAGGAAGAAGACGCGGCCAGCCTGATCTACGGCTACGCCGCCGGCCTGGACATGACGCGACGCGACCTGCAACTGGTGGCGCGCGAGCAGGGCCGTCCCTGGGACCTGGGCAAGGACTTCGAAAAATCGGCGGTGTGCAGCCCCATCGTCCCGATTGCTGGGTTGGGCGTGATCGCCAGCGGCGCGCTGACCCTTCAGGTCAACGGCACGCAGCGCCAGAGCGCCGACATCAACCAGTTGATCTGGAGCATTCCCGAACTGTTGGCCGACCTGTCGCAGTTCTACCACCTGCAGCCCGGCGACCTGATCTACACCGGCACGCCCGAAGGCGTGGGCGCGGTGCAAACGGGTGACGTCATCACCGGCCATGTGGCGCGTGTCGGTGACGTGACGCTCACCATTGGCGCAGCCGAGTAAGCCTTTCAACAGATTCCCAGAGGAGACAAGACATGAGCCAACAACAACTTCCCGTGATCGTTGCCGGTGGCGGCATCGGCGGCCTGGCCGCTGCTCTGGCCCTGGTGCGCCAGGGCTTTCGCGTCACCGTGTTGGAGCAATCGCCCCAAATCGGCGAGATCGGTGCCGGCATCCAGCTTGGCCCCAACGCCTTTCACGCCTTCGACGCCCTGGGTGTGGGGGACAAGACGCGCGCCCGTTCGGTCTTCACCGACGAGATGGTGATGCACGACGCGCTGGACGAGACCCTGGTGGGCCGTATCCAGACCGGCGAGGCCTTTCGTCAGCGCTTTGGCAATCCCTATGCGGTGATCCACCGCGTGGACGTGCACCTGTCACTGCTCGAGGGCGCGCAGGAAACCGGCAAGGTCGAGTTCCTGACCTCGACCAAGGCCGTGCACGTCGAGCAGGACGACAGCGGAGTCACCGTGATCGACCAGAACGGCAAGGCGCACCGCGGCCTGGCGCTGATCGGCGCCGACGGTGTGAAATCCGTGGTGCGCCAGCAGTACGTGAACGATCCGCCGCGTGTCACGGGCCACGTGGTGTACCGCTCGGTGATCGACAAGAAGGACTTCCCTGTCGATCTGCAATGGAACGCCGCCAGCATCTGGGTCGGGCCCAATTGCCATCTGGTGCACTACCCGCTGCGCGGCGGCGAGCAGTACAACGTGGTCGTGACCTTTCACAGCCGCGAGCAGGAAGAATGGGGCGTCACCGAAGGCAGCCGGGAGGAAGTGCAAAGCTACTTCCAGGGCATCTGCCCGAAGGCGCGCCAGCTCATCGACCTGCCCAAGCAGTGGAAGCGCTGGGCCACGGCGGATCGCGAACCGATCGGTCAATGGTCCTTCGGCCGCGCCACCCTGCTGGGCGACGCCGCGCACCCGACCACGCAGTACCTGGCGCAGGGCGCCTGCATGGCATTGGAAGACGCTGTGACGCTGGGCGAGGCGCTGCGTGCCTGCAACAACGACTTCGTCAAGGCCTTCGATCTGTACCAGGAGTCGCGCGTGGCGCGCACCGCGCGCATCGTGCTGTCGGCGCGCGAAATGGGCCGCCTATACCATGCCAAGGGCGTGGAGCGCCTGGTGCGCAACGATCTGTGGAAAGGCCGCACGCAGGAACGCTTTTACGACGCCATGGAGTGGCTCTATGGCTGGAACGTGGGAAACTGTCTGGCCCACCACTGAACCCGGGAAGCCATGTTGCAACTCCACAATTTTTTCCGCAGCGGCACCTCACACCGCTTGCGCATCGCCCTGAACCTCAAGGGCCTGCCCTACGACTACGTGGCCGTGAGCCTGCCCAAGGAAGAGCACCTGGGCGCGGCCTTCAAGGCGCTGAACCCGCAAGGCTTGGTGCCGGCGCTGGTCGATGGCGACCTGGTGCTGACGCAGTCCCCCGCCATCATTGAGTGGCTGGAAGAGCGCTTTCCCGAGCCGGCCCTGCTTCCCGCCGACCCGCAGGACCGGGCGCGCGTGCGCGCCCTGGCGGCGGTCGTGGGCTGCGACATCCATCCGCTGAACAACCGGCGCGTGCTGGAATACCTGCGCCACAGCCTGAAATGCGACGAAGCCGCCGTGCTCGCCTGGTGCGGCACCTGGATCGCTTCGGGCTTCGATGCGCTGGAATCCATGCTGGCGGCCGACACGCAGCGCGGCGACTTCTGCTTTGGCAGCGGGCCCACGCTGGCCGACGCCTACCTGGTTCCCCAGGTGGAGAGCGCGCGCCGCTTCAAGGTCGACCTCACGCCCTACCCCCTGATCGTCGCCATTGACCAGGCCTGCGGCCAGCTCGACGCCTTCACCCGGGCTGCGCCGTTCGTGCAGCCGGATGCCTCCTGACTGGCAAAATGCGCCTGCGGGTATATCCAAAAGTGATAGCTACTAGTCGCCGGGTCGCGTAGACCCGGGACGCGTTGCACGGCAACATACGCCCACCCTGGAATGGGGCGAACCGACCATGGTCTACCATGTCAGGCCCCGAACCGCTGACAACAAGTACCCTGCCCTGCAGGCTTGAAATCCCTAGGAGACATGAGATGAAATTGCTGAAAATGAATATCGCTGCAGCAGCCCTGGCACTGGTCAGCTCGCTGACCGCCCACGCCGCAGAACCCATTAAGATCGGCATGGTGCTGCCCATGTCGGGTCCCTTTGCCGCCTATGGCAAACAGATCGAACACGGCGCGCGCCTGTATCTGGCGACCAATGGCGACACCGTGGCCGGACGCAAGATCGAGCTCATCATCAAGGACGACAGCCCTGGCACCGCCGGCGACGTAAGCAAGCGCCTGGCCACCGAACTCGTGGTCAAGGACAAGGTCGACATCCTGGCCGGCTTTGGCCTGACGCCCTCGGCCTTTGCCGTGGGCCCGGTGGCGACCGAAGGCAAGAAGGCCATGGTGGTGATGAACGCCGCCACTTCGGCCGTCACGACCAAGTCGAACTACATCGTGCGCACCTCGATGACGCTGCCGCAGATCACCGCGCCCATCGCCAGTTGGGCGGCGAAGAACAAGATCAAGAAGGTCTTCACCCTGGTCGCCGACTACGGCCCGGGCCATGACGCAGAAGGCCAGTTCAAGAAGACCTTCACCGCCGCCGGCGGCGAGATCGTGGGCGAAGTGCGGGCACCGGTGAAGAACCCCGACTTCGCGCCCTTCCTGCAGAAGATCAAAGACACCAAGCCCGACGCCGTGTTCATCTTCCTGCCGCCCGGCGCCGAGACCATCGCCTTCATGAAAGGCTTCGCCGAGCGCGGACTGGCCGCGGCCGGCATCCGCCTGATCTGCACCGGCGACCTGACCGACGAGGACATCCTGGACGCGCTGGGCGAATCCGCCGTGGGCGTGATCAGCAGCTTCCACTACAGCGAAGCACACAAGTCGCCGGAGAACAAGGCCTACACCGAAGCCTATGCCAAGGCCTACCCCAAGGACCGGCCCAACTTCATGTCGGTCGGCGGCTATGACGGCATGCACCTGATCATGGACGTGCTGAAGAAGAACGGCGGCAACACCGACGCCGACAAGTTCGTCGAAGCCGCCAAGGGCATGAAATGGGTGAGCCCGCGCGGCGCCATCAGCATCGACCCGGCGACGCGCGACATCGTGCAGACCATCTACATACGCAAGGTGGAGAAGGTCGGCGGCAAGCTGCAAAACGTCGAGTTTGACCAGGTTGCCGACTTCAAGGACCCGGGCAAGCCCTAAGCCCGCACGCTTCGTCATTGCGAGGCCGTAGACCGTGGCAATCCATGAATTCAGCCATGGATTGCTTCGCGGCCCTCGCAATGACGCCGGCGGGTAACCGCAACCCGCGCCCCTACCCCGTTCCCCGGAGACTTCCCCATGACTGTCATCTTTGACGGCGCAGCCTCAGGCCTGCTGCTGTTCCTCATCAGCGTGGGGCTGTCCGTCACGCTGGGCCTGATGAATTTTGTGAACCTGGCGCACGGCGCTTTCGCCATGTTCGGCGGCTACGTCTGCGTCACGCTCTTGAACCGCTTTGGCGTTCCCTTCCTGGCGGCACTGCCGCTGGTGGCGATCGCCTCGGCCGCAGTGGGTGTTCTGCTGGAGCGCATGCTGTACCGCCGGCTGTACGGCGCTTCGCACCTGGATCAGGTGCTGTTCTCCATCGGTCTGGTTTTCATGTCGATTTCCACGGCCCACTACTTTTTTGGCGCGCAACAGCAGCCGCTGCAGTTGCCGCCGATGCTGTCGGGCCAGTTCCATCTGCCGGGTGATCTGGATGTCGGCGTATACCGCTTGTTCCTGATCGTCGTCGGGCTGGCCATCGCGGCGGCCCTGCAATGGATGATCGCCGGCACGCGCTTTGGCGCGCAGTTGCGCGCCTCGGTCGACAACCCGCGCGCCGCGCGGGGACTGGGGATCAACGTGGAGCGCGTCTTCCTGCTGACCTTTGCCCTGGGCTCGGCCCTGGCCGGCTTGGGCGGCGCGCTGGGCGTGGAGATGCTGGGACTGGACCCGGGCTTCCCGGTCAAGTACATCGTCTACTTCCTCATCGTCGTGGCCGTGGGCGGCAGCGGCAACATCAAAGGATCGCTCGTCGCGTCGCTGATCCTGGGCATCTGCGACGTCGCCGGCAAATACTACGTGCCGCAGGTCGGCGCCTTCGTCATCTACGCGGTGATGGTGGCCATCCTGATCTTCCGTCCACAAGGACTCTTCGGCCGCAGCGCGGCCAAGTGACACTGCCATGAACAACAACTCCATTCCCGGTTTTGATCCTGGCCCGCTGCTTGATGGCGCGCGCTGGAAGAAGGCCGAATATGCGTTTTGGCTGCTGCCCGTGCTGGCCTACTTCGCCTTCGACGAGCAGCTCTCGTTGCTCAGCCAGATCGCCATCACGGCGCTGTTCACGCTCTCGCTCGACCTGATCCTGGGCTACGCCGGCATCGTCTCGCTCGGTCACGCGGCCTTCTTCGGCGTCGGCGCCTACGCCGCTGGGCTCATGGCCAAGTACGGCTATGGCGACCCTCTGCTGGGCCTGATGGGCGCGGCGCTGATCGCCGGCCTGGCCGGTTTCGTCAGCAGCTTTCTGGTGCTGCGCGGCGCCGACCTGACCCGCCTGATGGTGACGCTGGGCGTGTCGCTGATGTTGTACGAGGCTGCGAACAAACTCACCGACTTCACCGGCGGTGTCGACGGCCTGCAAGGCATCGAGGTGAAACCCCTGCTCGGCCTGTTCAGCTTCGACCTGCAGGGCAAGACCGCCTACATCTACAGCGTGGCCGTGCTGTTCGTGCTGTTCTGGCTGGCGCGGCGCATCGTGCATTCGCCCTTTGGCCTGAGCCTGCAGGGTATTCGCCTGAACGTGGCGCGCATGCCGGCGCTGGGCACGAACGTGAACGCGCGCCTGGTCGCGGTCTACACCATCGGCGCGGCCTATGCCGGCGTGGCAGGCGCCCTGCTCACGCAGACCACGCAGTTCGTGTCGATTGACGCACTGAATTTTTCGCGCTCGGCCGAGCTGCTGCTGATCCTGGTGCTGGGCGGCACCGGCAGCCTGTATGGCGCGCTCATCGGCACGGCGGTGTTCATGACGGCGCACCACCTGCTGTCCGACATCAACCCGCAATACTGGCAGTTCTGGCTGGGCCTGCTGCTGGTCGTGGTGGTGCTGTTTGCACGCGACGGCGTGATGGGCGGCCTGCGTGCCCTGGGGCGCGGCCTGCCGGGAGCGTCCAAATGACCTATGCCCTGCAAACGCAAAACCTGGTGAAGCGCTTTGGCGGCTTTGTTGCGACCAACGACGTCACGCTCAACGTGCTGGCCGGAGCCCGCCACGCGCTCATCGGACCCAATGGCGCGGGCAAGACCACGCTCATCAACCTGCTCACCGGCTTTCTGGAACCCAGCGCCGGCGCCGTGCTCCTCAAGGGCCAGGACGTGACACGCCTGGCGCAGCACGAACGCGTGAAGCGCGGACTGGCGCGAACCTTCCAGATCAACCGATTGTTTGCCGACATGACGGTGCTGGAATCCGTGACCCTGGCCAGCTGCGAGCAGCTCGGGCTGGGCGCACGCTGGTGGAAACCGGTGGGCAGCCACGGCGAGGCCATCGACGCTGCGGCGGCCCTGCTGCAACAACTGCGCCTGCTCGACGTGGCGCACCATCAGACCAAGAGCCTGGCCTATGGCAAGCAGCGCCTCATCGAGATTGCCCTGGCGCTGGCGTCCCAGCCTTCGGTGCTGCTGCTGGACGAGCCTGCCGCCGGCGTGCCCACGAGCGAGAGCCGCGAACTGTTCGAAACCATTGCGCAACTGCCGCGCGAGGTCACGGTGCTGCTGATCGAGCACGACATGGACCTGGTGTTCCGCTTCGCCGACCGCATCACCGTGCTGGTGAATGGCGCCGTCGTGACCGAGGGCACACCGCAGGAAATTGCCGTGGACAAGCGCGTGAAAGAAGTCTATCTGGGAGAAGCGCTCGATGGCTGATCTGCTGCAACTCGAAGGTGTCTGGGCCGGCTACGGCGAGGCCGTGGTGCTGGAAGAAATCTCCTTTTCTCTGGAGAGCGGCGGCAGCCTGGCGCTGCTCGGGCGCAACGGCATGGGCAAGAGCACGCTGCTGGCCACGCTGATGGGCGCGACCCGCTTCAAGTCGGGCCGCATGAGCTTCGACGGACGCGATCTTGCGCGGGTGGCGGGGCACGCGCGCGCCGCCCTGGGCCTGGGCTGGGTG
>CAIKVZ010000137.1 GCA_903830985.1 uncultured beta proteobacterium | reverse complement strand
GTGAACCTGATCGCGCACAAGGCCAGGATCGCCGAGCTGGAAGAAAGCACCTCCAAGCTGTCCATGCTGGTGGAGGAGGTGCGCGACAGCGCGCTGCAACTGCGCATGGTGAAGATTGGCGCGACCTTCGGACGCTTCCAGCGCGTGGTGCACGACGTGTCGCGCGACCTGGGCAAGGACGTTGCGCTGGTGATCAACGGCGAGGACACGGAACTCGACAAGACCGTGGTGGAGAAGATCGGCGACCCGCTGATGCACCTGGTGCGCAACTCCATGGACCACGGCATCGAGAGCGCCGAAATTCGCGCCGCGCGCGGCAAGCCGGCGCAGGGCACGCTCAAGCTGAACGCGTTTCACGACTCGGGCGCCATCGTCATCACGGTGCAGGACGACGGGGGTGGTTTGAAGCGCGAGCGCATCCTGGCCAAGGCGATCGAGCGCGGCCTGATCGAGCCAGGCCACACCCTGAGCGACGCCGAGGTCTACGCCCTGATCTTCGAGCCGGGCTTCTCCACGGCCGAGAAGGTGAGCAACCTGTCCGGGCGCGGCGTCGGCTTGGACGTGGTGAAGCGCAACATCACGGCGCTGCGCGGCACGGTGGAGATTGACAGCACCGAGGGCGTGGGCACGACCGTCACGGTGCGCCTGCCGCTCACCCTGGCCATCATCGACGGCTTCCTGGTCGAGGTGGGCAAGTCGGTGTACGCCATTCCGCTGGACATGATCGAAGAGTGCGTGGCCTACACCGCCGAGCCGGGCCACGACTACACGAATCTGCGCGGGCAGGTCCTGCCCTTCATCCGGTTGCGCGAGCTGTTCGAGATGCAGGGCAAGCCCGCCAAGGGCGAGAACATCGTCGTGCTCAAGCACGCCGGGCAGCGCGCCGGCCTGGTGGTGGACACGCTCTTGGGCGAGTTCCAGACCGTGATCAAGCCGCTGGGCAAGATGTTCCAGCAGGTCAAATGCATCAGCGGCTCCACCATCCTGGGCAGCGGCGATGTGGCCCTCATTTTGGATGTGCCTGCGCTGGTGCGCCAGGCGACGACGCCGCATACATTGGCGGCCAGCAGCGCCGCACGCGCCATGGAGGGGCAAACAGCATGAGCCCTCAAACCCCAAAAATCCCTGAAGGATGCCACGCCAACTTTCGACTGATGCATCCGCCCGCCTACGGCGCCGCCAGGCGCAGAGTCGCCTTCAGCGTCCGCTGCCAAGTCCAAATCTTTTCTGTTTTCTAAATCGGGAGTCACGCCATGTTGAAAAATCTCAAACTCGGAGTCCGGCTGGGCATCGGCTTTGCCATTACCCTGCTGCTGCTGGTGGCCATCGCCGTGACTGCCCTAATGCGCATGAACGACATGCAGGCCGACACGAGCCTGATCGTCAATGACCGCATCCCGAAGATCGTGATGTCGGACGAAATGGAGATCAACACGCTGAGGATGGCTCGCGCAGTGCGCAATGTCATCATCTCCAACGACAAAAAGTTTGAGCAGGAGCAGATCGCCCTGATCGCTAAAGCGCGGAAGGACAACAGCGAAATCTTGGACAAGATAAAGCCCATGCTGAACAGCGAAAAGGGCAAGGAACTGTTTGCCAAGGTGCTTGAGGCGCGCGTCAAGTACAGCAAGGCGGTCGACACCATCGTCCCGCTGGCAGACACCAGTTCGCCCACGCACAACGCGGCCAAGGCCGCTGAGTACCTGTTTGGCGAATACACGGCAACCGCCAATGGCTATCTCGAGGAATTGGGCAAGTTTGCCAGCTTCCAGGAGGAACTCGCGGTGAAGGGTGGCAAGAATGCGGAAGCAACCGCTGCTGCTGCGCACACTCTGGTGACCGGACTTTCGGTGCTGGCGGTTGTGTTGACGCTGCTGTCAGGCTGGATCATCACCCGCAGTGTTCTCAAGCAAATTGGTGGCGAGCCCGACTACGCCCGTGACATGGTGGCCCGCCTGTCTGAGGGCGACCTCACCATGAAGGTCCAGACGAATCCGAAAGACGAATCCAGCCTGCTGTACGCCATCAAGTTGATGATCGGCAAGCTGTCGCAGGTGGTGGCCGACGTGAACGGCGGCGCCCAGGCCCTGGCCAGCGCTTCGGAAGAGGTCAGCGCCACGGCGCAGTCGCTGTCGCAGGCTGCGAGCGAGCAGGCCGCCGGTGTGGAAGAAACCAGCGCCTCGATCGAACAGATGACAGCGTCGATTGCGCAGAACACCGAGAACGCCAAGGTCACCGAAGGCATGGCC
>CAIKVZ010000136.1 GCA_903830985.1 uncultured beta proteobacterium | reverse complement strand
ACGTTGACTGACTGGTGCCAGCCAACGTTGCTGTGCTTTGCAAGATTCAATTCTTCCAGAATGTCCTGTGCCGATTCGACCAGTTTGGCACCCTGGCGGATCAAGGCATGGCATCCGCGGGATTGGGTGGCATGAATGGAGCCGGGTATGGCGAAAACCTCCCGGCCCTGTTCGGCCGCGAAGCGTGCGGTGATGAGCGAGCCCGACTGCAGAGCGGCCTCTACCACCAGCGTGCCCAGCGAAAGTCCGGAGATGATGCGGTTGCGCCGTGGGAAGTTGGCGGCCAGGGGCGGGGTGCCCAGCGGGTACTCGCTCACGAGCAAGCCGCGCTGGGCAATGCGGTGCGCCAGTTGCAGGTTTTTCTGCGGGTAGACACGGTCCAGTCCGGTGCCGACGACGGCGATGGTGGCCCATGGGTCCAGCAGGTCGGGCGGCGCCTCCAGTGCACCCTCGTGCGCGGCCCCGTCCACGCCCAGCGCCAGACCCGAAACCACGGTAAGCCCCGCGCTGGCGCAGGCAAGGCCGAATTGGTGCGCGTTGAGCAGGCCCTGGGGCGTCGGGTTGCGGCTGCCGACAATGGCGATCGCCGGCCCAAAGGGTGAGGACTGCGTACTCATTTCGCGGTGCACGGTGAACTGTGGCAACTGCCCCATGAGGTAGAGCAGCAGCGGTGGATCTTCGGTTTGCAGCAGGCCCGGTGGGTAGAGCGCGTCACCCAGCACGAGCACCTGGCGCTGCACTTCGTCCGTGCTGGCTTGCAGCCATTCCCCGGTGCGCGCCAACTGGGCATCCCAGGTCTCGGGTTCGGTCAGCAGCGACAGGGTCTGCGCCTTATCGACCAACTGTTCCAGGGTGGACTTCGACTGGGAGAATACGGCTTGGGGCGATCCGAATGCCGCCAATAACCTGCGCCCGGATTCGTTCCCCACCCCCGGCGTGAGCGTGAGCCTTAACCAGGCGCCAAGTTCATCGCGATCCATGCGGGGCTGCCTGGCACGCGTGAGGCCAACACGCTGAGTTAACGGGGGTTGCTGACCCGGTCACCCACCTTGACGCCGTCGGTGATTTCCAGGATCAGCGCGTAGGAGAGTTTTTCGAACGGCCGAAACACCATCATCAGGCCGTTGCGCTCGTTTGGAATCTTGACATAGGACTTGGCCGGATCGGTGCGGTCCTGCAGGGTGGCGCCGTCCTTGAGGATGGCAAGCACATCGCCGGCCTTCAAACCGTCCGCCGTGCCCCGGCTGATCACCACCACCTGGTTTTGCGCTGCATTGGTCACACTGCTGCCATGCACCGACACGATGCGCCCCTCAATGTTCCCGTCAGGTGCCCTGGGCACAAAATTGCGCAGTTGACGCTCGGGTTGGGCCAGCAGACGGTCGCCCACGCGCATCTCCTCCTTGGCCTCGACGATGTCCACTGAGGCTGCGGTGGGCAGTGTCGCATTGCCCTTGTCGGAACCTATGCCACGCAAGATATCCAGAAAACCGCGTTTGCTGCCGTCCTGCTCGGCCACCGGAGCTTCCTCAGCCCGCACCAGCAAGGCTTTGCCGACATACTGGGCTTCATAACCCAGCACTTCCTTGGTCGAGGGGTCCCGAAGTGGCGTGGCGTTGCGAAACACCCGAAACGAGACTTGCGGGCCGTTACCGCTGTCGGTCACGGGTGAGCCCACAGGCCCGCGCACATAGGCCCGGTCACCGCGACTGAGCAGGACGCGCCCTTCCTGAGTGGCCACAATGCGCGGCGCCTGCACGAGTTCGTTTTCGCTGACAATATTGGGCTCGACCAGGAAGGGCTCGATCAGGTGCGGTTGCAAGGTTGGCAAGGCGCTGGCACTCAGGGATTCATAGCGGTTGCGCGGGGAAACGCGCACGGTGGTGGTGGGCGCAAGTTCGGACTCTGCCGTTGGCGCTCGGGTGGTGAGCGTGGCCATGCCGTTCTTTTTTTCCAGGAACAGTTGCTGGCCCGGATAGATGCGGTGTGGATTGGTGATTTCCGTGTAGTTCATGCCCCAGAGTTCAGGCCAGCGCCAAGGTGATTTGAGGAAGATTGCGGAAATGGCCCACAGCGTGTCGCCGGCCTTGACGGTGTAGTTGTCGGGGGCGTTGGGGGCCAAGTCGCTCAATGGCACACCCGCTGTGGCGACCTGTACTGCCGCAGCCTTCTGGCCTGGCGTGATGGGAAAGTTCTGTGCCTGTGCGGTGACAGTCACGCCCAAGCCAGTGCAAGCCAGTGCGGCGAGCAAGGCGGAGCCAAGTCTGGAAAGCGTGATGTCGGGCGTGTGTTGCTGCATTGCGAAAGCCTCCCTGGGCCAGTTGCCGGTCAGCCTTTGCAGAGCCAAAAACCGGTCGGGGATCTTGATAAATCAGGTGCGATTTTGCACTCAAGCCCTTGATTGGGCAACGATAATTGACTTTGGTCTGTAACGAAAAAACCAAAAATCGCGAAAATAGCGACATATCTACTGCAATCTCATGGCTCTCCTACCTATTCTTCTCTATCCCGACCCTCGACTCCACAAGGTGGCCAAGCCGGTGCAGGCGGTCGACGCCCGCATCCATCGCCTGATCGAGGACATGCTGGAAACCATGTACGAGGCCAATGGGATTGGCCTGGCGGCCAGCCAGGTGGACGTGCACGAGCGGCTCGTCGTCCTCGACCTGTCCGAGGAGCGCAATCAGCCGCTGGTGCTGATCAATCCGCAGATCCTGTGGGCCAGCGAGGAAAAACACGTGAACGAGGAGGGCTGTCTGTCGGTGCCCGGGATTTACGATGGTGTGGAGCGCGCGGCGTCGGTCAGGGCGAGCGCGCTGGACGCCAAGGGTCAGTCGCAGACGATTGAGGCGCATGGCATGCTGGCGGTGTGCATTCAGCACGAGATGGATCACTTGCTGGGTAAGGTGTTTGTCCAGTACCTGTCGCCGCTCAAGCGCAACCGCATCAAGACCAAGATGCTCAAGGCGCTGCGCGAGGATTCGCGTTGAGGATCGCTTTCGCCGGCACGCCGGAATTTGCCTGTAGCGCATTGACTGCGCTGCACGCGGCGGGGCACGAAGTTGCGCTGGTACTGACCCAGCCGGACCGGCCCGGTGGTCGCGGCATGAAACTGCAGCCCTCGGCGGTGAAACAGTTTGCACTGGACCAGGGTCTGCCGCTGGCGCAGCCGCGCAGTCTGCGTCTGGACGGCAAATACCCGGACGACGCCACGGCGGCGCGCCGAGCACTGATGGACGCGAATGTTGAGGTACTGGTGGTCGCCGCCTACGGCCTGATCTTGCCGCAGTGGGTGTTGCACCTGCCTCGCTTCGGTGGTCTCAACATTCATGGTTCCCTGCTGCCGCGCTGGCGCGGCGCAGCGCCGATCCACCGCGCCATCGAAGCCGGCGACACGCAAACCGGCATCACCTTGATGCAGATGGACGCCGGGCTGGACACGGGCGACATGCTGGCCATGCAGGCCGTTCCCATCCTGGCGACCGATACCACGGGCAGCCTGCACGACAAGCTGGCCGCTTTGGGCGCGAGCATGGTGGTGGAGGCACTCGGTAAGCTGGAGCAAGGTGCAGACCTCGAGCCGGTTCGTCAGCCCGAAGCTGGCGTCACCTATGCCCACAAGTTGGAGAAGCACGAAGCACTGATTGACTGGACCGAGTCTGCGGAACTGATTGCGCGCCGCATTCGGGCCTTCAACCCCTTCCCCGGCGCCAGCACCACGATGCATGGCGAAACCGTCAAGTTGTGGGGCGCCACGGCGGTGCCAGCGACCGCGCCCGTCTGCGGCACCGTGCTGTGCGCCGATGCCGACGGTATCGTGGTCAGTGCCTGCGACGGCGCGGTCAGCATCAGCCAACTCCAGCGCCCGGGCGGCAAGCGCCTGAGCGCGGCCGATTTCCTGCGCGGCTTTGCGTTGCCCAAGGGCACCGTGCTGGGACCCGCATGACCGGCTTGCGCCGGCTGCTGCGGCATCCGGAGTTTGCGCTGGGTGTCAGGGAAATGGCGGCAGTGTCTCCTGGTTTGGCGGCCTGGGGGCTGATGACCGGCGTGGCCATGGTCAAGTCGGGCATGAGCGTGTTCGAGTCCGTGGCCATGAGCCTGCTGGTATTCGCCGGAAGTTCGCAGTTGGCAGCCATTCCGCTGCTGGCGGCCGGCGCCCCGATGGTCGTGATCTTGGCCACCAGCTTTTGCGTGAACCTGCGCTTTGTCGTGTTCAGCGCCCACATGCGACCCTACGTCATGCACCTGAATTTGCGCCAGCGCCTGCTCACGGGCTATCTGACCGCCGACCTGAGCTATGTGCTGTTCGTGCGGCGTTATGCCCACCCCGGGACCGACACGACGCAGCGTGCAGCCCAATTGGCCTACCTGAGCGGTGGTATGGCACTGAACTGGTTCAGCTGGCAAGCGGCGAGCCTGCTGGGCATTGCCCTGGCGCACTCCGTTCCGACCGAATGGGGTCTGGGTTTTGCCGGCATTCTGGCGCTGCTGGGGGTGGCGAGCTCACTGGCTTCGAGTCGGCTGCGCATGCTTTCCGCCGGTGTGGCCGGCGCCGCGGCCGTGGCGGCCTTTGCCCTGCCTTTTCGTTTGAACATCGTGGTGGCGATTGCCGCAGCGGTGAGCCTGTGCCTGTTGGCCGAAGCCGTGCTGAGCGCGCGTGCCCCCAAGCCATGAACGGCAGCAGCTACTGGTCGCTGGCGGTGATCGTGGGCATGGCGCTGGTCACGGTCATCACGCGGTCGTTTTTCTTCATGTCCAGCAGCGACTGGCATCTGCCGCGCTGGGCGCAGCGCGGACTGCAATACGCGCCGATCGCCGCCTTGGCGGCCGTGATCGTTCCGGAAATTGTCATGACCCAGGGCGCGCTCATCACCACATGGCGTGATGCGCGACTGTTCGCTGCCGTGGCCGGGGCCGCGTATTTTTTCTGGTGCAAGGGTGCGGGGCAGGCCGTGCTGGGCACGATTCTGGTGGGCATGGCGGTGTACCTGCCGCTGCATCTGCTGCTGGCCTGGTAGCTGGCAGTCCGCCTGCGGCCTGTAGGGCAAGATGTTCCGGCCATGTAACCGGTTCCGTGTAAAAATCGCCTCGCAAGCGAAACAAAATAACCAGGAGACCGTGCATGACCCGTCGCGCCACCAAGATTGTTGCCACCCTTGGCCCTGCCTCCAGCGACCCTGCGTTGCTGGAGCAAATGATTCGCGCCGGCGTCAACGTCGTGCGGCTGAATTTCAGCCACGGCAAGGCCCAGGACCACATTGACCGGGCCACGCTGGTGCGCGCAGCCGCGATTCGTGCCGGGCGCGAGGTGGCCATCATGGCCGACCTGCAGGGCCCCAAGATCCGCGTCGGCAAGTTCGCCGAGGGCAAGATCATGCTCGAACCGGGGCAGAAATTTGTGCTTGACGCGGCGCGCGTCGAGCTGGGCGACATTCACGCCGTGGGCCTGGATTACAAGGCCTTGCCGAGCGAAGTCAAGGCCGGCGACGTGCTGTTGCTCAACGACGGCCTGATCGTCATCACGGTGGACTCGGTGAAGGGTGCTGCGGTCCACACCACGGTCAAGCTCGGCGGCGAACTGTCCAACAACAAGGGCATCAACAAGCAGGGCGGCGGCTTGACGGCGCCGGCCTTGACGGCCAAGGACATGGACGACATCAAGACGGCGATGTCGTTCCAGGCCGACTATGTCGCCGTGAGCTTCCCCAAGAACGCCACCGACATGGAAATGGCGCGCCAGTTGTGCAACGTGGCGGGGGCTGAATACGGCCACAAGCCGGGACTGATCGCCAAGATCGAGCGCGCCGAGGCGATTCCTCGCCTGGAAGAAATCCTGCTGGCCAGCGACGGCATCATGGTGGCGCGCGGCGACCTGGCGGTGGAGGTCGGCAACGCGGTCGTGCCGGCCCTGCAAAAACGCATGATCAAGCTGGCGCGCGAACACGACAAGGTGGTGATCACCGCCACACAGATGATGGAGTCGATGATCAGCAACCCGGTGCCCACGCGTGCCGAGGTCAGCGATGTGGCCAATGCCGTGCTTGACGGCACGGACGCCGTGATGTTGTCGGCCGAAACGGCCGCCGGCAAGTACCCGCTGGAGACTGTGCTGGAAATGGCCAAGATCTGCGAGGCCGCCGAGGCCGCCGAGGAACTCGCGCTGGACGCCGATTTCACGGGACGCACCTTCAGCCGCATCGACCAGTCGATCGCGCTGGGCGCGCTGTTCACGGCGCATCACCTGGGCGCGAAAGCCATCGTGGCGCTGACCGACAGCGGCTCCACGGCGCTTTGGATGAGCCGCTACCTGATCCATGTGCCGATCTATGCGCTGACGTCGAATCTGGTGACACAGCGCCGCATGACCCTGTACCGCAACGTGCACGGCCTGCTCATGGACACGAGCGCGGTGCGCGATACCGCTCTGGAACAGGCGGAACGCCACCTCAAGAGCCTGGGCGTGGTGCAGTCGGGAGACGTCTATGCCATCACCTGCGGCGAGCCCATGGGTGCGCCGGGTGGCACCAATATGCTGAAAATTTGCCGCGTTGGCTAAAGCCTGCAGCTACCCGAAGGTGCGGGCAGGCGCTACCCACGCGGGTTATCCCTGGGACAGACCCTGGAAGTAAAATGGGCGGCTGATATCTGAGCGCTCACTTTAACTTTTTCAAAGGGTTTCACCATGGCACTTGTCTCTATGCGCGAACTGTTGGACCACGCCGCCGTCAACGGTTACGGCATTCCGGCTTTCAACGTCAATAACCTGGAGCAAGTCCAGGCCGTCATGGCCGCAGCCGACGAAGCCGGTGCGCCCGTCATCCTGCAAGCCAGCGCTGGTGCCCGCAAGTACGCCGGCGAAGCCTTCATCAAGCATTTGATAGCCGCTGCGATCGAGAGCTATCCGCATATTCCACTTGTCATGCACCAGGACCATGGACAAAGCCCGGACGTGTGCCAGGGCGCCATCAACCTGGGCTTCTCCTCGGTGATGATGGACGGCTCCCTGATGGCCGACGGCAAGACCATCGCCAGCTACGATTACAACGCCGATGTGACGCGCAAGGTGGTCGACATGGCGCACGCCGTGGGTGTGACGGTGGAAGGCGAGTTGGGCTGCCTGGGTTCGCTCGAGACCATGAAGGGCGACAAGGAGGACGGCCACGGCACGGACTCGACCATGACGCGCGAACAGTTGCTCACCGACCCCGAGCAGGCAGCCGACTTTGTCAAGCGCACTCAGCTCGACGCACTGGCGATCGCCATTGGAACCAGTCACGGCGCCTACAAGTTCACGCGCAAGCCCACAGGCGACATCCTGGCCATCGACCGCGTCAAGGAGATCAACCGGCGCATCCCGAATACGCACCTGGTGATGCACGGTTCCAGCAGCGTGCCGCAGGAGTACCTGGCGATCATTCGCCAGTTTGGTGGCAACATGAAGGAGACCTACGGCGTGCCGGTGGAGGAGATCCAGAAGGCGATCAAGTTCGGCGTGCGCAAGATCAACATCGACACCGACATCCGCCTGGCCATGACGGCTGCGGTGCGCAAGTTCATGTTCGAGAACCCGGAAAAGTTCGACGCCCGCGACTGGCTCAAGCCGGCGCGCGAAGCCGCCAAGGCATTGTGCAAGCAGCGCTACATCGAGTTCGGCTGCGAAGGCCAAGGTGCCAAGATCAAGGGCCACAGCCTGCATTTCGTCGCCGGCCAATACGCGCGCGGCGAGTTGTCGCAGGTCGTGCAGTAAACAGGGGCCTTTGGGCAGCCCTGCTGCTTGCCCGCACAGTTGCGATAATCAGGGGTCTGCTGAATTTTCAGTGGGCCCTTTTTCATTTGGCTTCACGATCATGACCTCTGCCCTGCACACCTCCACCCTCACTTCCCTTCCCCTGCTGGCGCGCGGCAAGGTGCGCGACAACTACGCCGTGGGCACGGACCGATTGCTGATGGTGGCCAGCGACCGCCTCAGCGCCTTCGACGTGATCATGGGCGAGCCGATCCCCGGCAAGGGGGCGCTGCTCACGCAGATGGCGCTGTACTGGTTCGACAAGCTGGGTGATCTGTGCCCGAACCACCTCACTGGCGAGGCGCCCGAAAGCGTGGTCAGCGCCGCCGACCTGCCCCAGGTGCTGGGCCGTGCCATGCTGGTGAAGCGCCTGAAACCCATCCCGGTGGAAGCCGTGGTGCGCGGCTACCTCGCCGGCAGTGGCTGGAAGGAATACCAGGAGAGCCAGTCGGTATGCGGTGTGGCCCTGCCGCCGGGCTTGAAGAATGCCAGCAAGCTGCCACAACCCATCTTCACACCTGCCGCCAAGGCCGAGATGGGCGAGCACGACGAGAACATCGACTTTGAACAGGTGGTGAAGATTGTGGGTCCCGAACTGGCGGCGCAGATCAGGGACCTGAGCATCGCCATCTACCAGGCAGCGGCGGCCATCGCGCTCACCAAGGGCATCATCATTGCCGACACCAAGTTCGAATTTGGTCTGGACGAGCAGGGCACGCTGACGCTGATGGACGAAGTGCTGACACCTGACTCGTCGCGTTTCTGGCCGGCCGAGAGTTACCAGGAAGGGTCCAATCCGCCGAGCTTTGACAAGCAGTTCGTGCGGGATTGGCTGGAGACCCAGGTTTGGGACAAGACCCCGCCGGCGCCGCGTTTGCCGGCCGAGGTGGTGGCGAAGACCGCTGCCAAATACCAGGAAGCGTGGGAGCGTCTGGTTAGTTGAGCATCATGCTGAGTTTGCGCCGGTAGCTCGACACCAACTCGGCCTGCGGGTCTTCCTGGGTCAGGGGCTTGCCGGCAATTTCGATGCCGCCGGCCGCCTTGGCAGCGTCCGGGCTGGCCTTGGGCGTGGGCGGTGTGAGCAGTTCCAGCATGGCGACCATGGTCTTGCGCGCCGCCTCATCGTTCCATTTTTTGTCACGCAGCACGATCTCCAGCAACTCGTCCATGGCGGCGGTCCATTCGCCGCGAGCCATGAGCACGCGGCTCTTGGCGTAGCGCGTATCGAAGTCGCGCTTGTTTAGCGCAATCAACGCATCGAACTGTTCCATCGTCCAGTTGGCGCGTGCATCGGTGGCCGCGAACTTCATTGCTTCCAGCCATTGCGCCAGCGCGGAAAAGCGCAGGGCCAGCGGGATTTCGACCAGTTTCGGTGCCAGCGCTGCCTGGGCCTCCTCCAGAAGATTGGCGCCGATCAGCAAGCGGATGTAGCCGTAGCGCGCGTCGTCGTTGGCCGGGTTCATGGCCAGCGCCTCGGCCAGCTTGTCCAGTGCCGCGCCGGTGTCGCCTTCGGCCAGCAGTTCCTGCGCCTCTTCGGTCTCGCTCTTGGCCGCCAGTTCGTCCGGCGAGGGCAGATGCTTGTCCAGAAAGGCGCGCAGCTGGCCTTCGGGCAAGGCGCCGGCAAAGCCGTCAACCGGTTTGCCGGCGATCATCAGAATGCAGGTGGGGATGCTGCGCACGCCAAAGGCGCCGGAGAGTTGCTGCTCCTCGTCGGCATTCACCTTCACCAGCTTGAAGGCGCCGGCGTAGTCCAATTCCAGCTTTTCCAGCAGGGGTCCGATGACCTTGCAGGGCCCGCACCAGGGCGCCCAGAAGTCGATCAGCACCGGCGTGCTCAGCGACGCTTCGATCACTTCGGTCTGGAAATTTTGTTCGGTAATGTCAATCATTCTGGGTAGCTCAGGGGTAAAAAGTAAAATTCAAGCATGACTCAAATTCTAGTTGGCGTGGTGATGGGATCCAGTTCCGATTGGGACACGATGCAGCATGCGGTGCAGATACTGCAGCAGTTCGGCATTGCGCACGAGGCGCGGGTCGTGTCCGCGCACCGCATGCCGGACGACATGTTCGCTTATGCCGAGGGCGCAGCGGGGCGAGGCCTCAAGGCCATCATTGCCGGCGCCGGCGGCGCGGCCCACCTGCCGGGCATGCTGGCCGCCAAGACGCTGGTGCCGGTGCTGGGGGTGCCGGTGGCCAGCAAGCATCTGCAGGGCGTGGATTCACTGCACAGCATCGTGCAAATGCCCAAGGGCGTGCCGGTGGCCACCTTTGCCATCGGCCATGCCGGTGCGGCCAACGCAGCGCTGTTTGCCGTGGCCATGTTGGCCAACGAAGATCCAGCATTGCGCCGGCAATTGCAGGATTGGCGCCAGGCGCAAACCGAAGCTGCGCGCGCCATGACGCTGCCGCCGATGGCCCCATGAAGAACAAAGTCCTTCTTCCCGGAACCACGGCCGCAGGTCAGCAAACCACCTTGGGCGTGATGGGCGGCGGCCAGTTGGGTCGCATGTTCGTCCATGCGGCCCAAGCCATGGGTTACTTCACCGCCGTGCTGGACCCTGATCCGGCCAGTCCCGCCGGCCTGGTGAGCCATTACCACGTGCAGACCGACTACCTGGACGAGCAGGGGCTGGCGCAGATGCTGCAGCGCTGCGCCGCCATCACCACCGAGTTCGAGAACGTTCCTGCGCCTGCCTTGCGCACCCTGGGCGCGCAGCGCGTCGTGGCGCCGGGCGCCGAGGCCGTGGCCATTGCCCAGGATCGGGTCAGGGAAAAGGCGCATTTCGTGCGCTGCGGCGTGCCCTGTGCGCCCTATGCCGTGATCGAAACCCCGGAGCAGTTGCGTGCCGTGCGCGACGCCCTGTTGCCCGGCATCCTGAAGACGGCCCGCCTGGGCTATGACGGCAAGGGTCAGGTCCGGGTCAACAGCCGGGCCGAGTTGACGGCGGCATGGGCCCAGCTCAAGAGCGTTCCCTGCGTGCTGGAGCAGTTGCTGCCCCTGGCTGCTGAATGTTCGGTGATCGTGGCCAGGGGCGCCGACGGCACGGTGGTGAATTACCCCGTGCAACTCAATCTGCACCGCGAGGGGATTCTGGCCGTGACCCAAGTGTTCGAGGGCAATGTTGCGCCGACCCTGGCGCAGCAGGCGGTGGCCGCTGCCGTGTCGATCGCCAGTGGGCTGGACTATGTCGGCGTGCTGTGCGTGGAGTTCTTCATTCTGCAAGGCGACAGCGCCGCCGAGCCGTCGCTGGTGGTGAACGAAATCGCGCCGCGTCCGCACAACAGCGGCCACTACACGCTGGACGCCTGCGACCAGTCGCAGTTCGACCTGCAGGTGCGCACGCTCGCCGGTCTGCCGCTGCAGCAGCCGCGCCAGCACAGCCCGGCCATCATGCTCAATCTGTTGGGCGATCTGTGGTTGCGCGATGGCGTTGTGCCAGTGACCCCACCCTGGGATGAGGTGCTGGCCTTGCCCGGCACTTCGCTGCAACTCTACGGCAAGTTGCAGGCAAGGCCGGGCCGCAAGATGGGACATCTGAACGTCACGGGTGCGGACCTTGCACAGGTTCGTGCAACCGCGTTGCAGGCCGCAGAGCTGCTGGGCATTGCGCCGTTCTGAGCGTCGTCCCGGCATGATCCTCACCGGCGAAAACCCTGAATCCATTGCGGATGCCCTGCAGGCGTTGGCTTCAGGCCAGCTGGTGGGCCTGCCCACCGAGACCGTGTACGGCCTGGCGGCCGATGCCTGCAATGACGCGGCGGTAGCCAAGATATTCAGCCGCAAGGGGCGCCCGGCGAACCATCCGCTGATCGTGCATGTGGCCAGCGCGTCCGGGGTGACGCAGTTTGCCCGGGATGTGCCCGAGTTCGCCCAACGTTTGATGGACGCCTTCTGGCCGGGACCGCTTACCTTGATCCTGCCGCGCCAACCCGGGGTCGCAGCCGCGACGGCCGGCGGGCAGGATTCCATCGGCCTGCGCTGTCCTTCCCACCCCGTGGCGCAGGCCCTGCTCAAGGCCTGCGCGCAAGCCGGCATGGCCGGTTTGGCGGCACCGAGCGCGAACCGGTTCGGTCGCATCAGCCCCACAACGGCCGCGCATGTTGAGGAGGAATTGGGCACGGATTTGCTGGTGCTCGACGGCGGACCCTGCAGCGTCGGCATCGAGTCCACCATCATCGACTGCACCCGTGGCTGCCCGGTGCTGCTGCGCCCGGGCGTGCTGAGCACGGCTCAGCTGGAGGCCGCTTGCGGCTGCGCCGTGCTACCCGACGAACCGCTTGAATCCGGCCATACTGCCCCGCGCGCCTCCGGTACGCTGGAGTCGCATTACGCGCCGCGCGCCAAGCTGCGGCTGATGGACGCGCAGGCCCTGAGGACAGCCTTGCAGGTTTTGCTTTCCTCCAAGCCTGCCGCAGCAGGCGCACCTGCGGTGGCGCTGTACAGCCGTGTTGCCCTGCCGAACGCCTTGCCCGCGGTCACACAGCGGCGCATGCCAATGGATGCTGCGGCCACGGCGCAGGAGTTGTTTGCCGTGTTGCGCGAACTAGACGCCACTGGCGTGGCGCTGATCTGGGTCGAAACGCCCCCTGCCAGCCCCGAGTGGGATGGCGTGCGGGATCGGCTGCAGCGTGCCTCTGCGTCATGACAGGGTTTGCCGGATACACAGGCTTCACGAGCGCTCGTTAAACTACCCCGCTAGTACTTTGGAGATTTGAATGATTGCAACCTGGTCACTTCGCGCTGCCCTGATCGCTGCGGGCGCCGCCTTGTCCCTGCTCGCGGGCTGCGGCTCGAGCACCACCGCCTCGGCCTTGACGCCGACGCGCGTCATCGCATTCGGCGACGCCTTCAGTGACGTCGGACAGCTGGGTGGCAAGAAGTACACCGTGAACGATGGCAGCGTGAACAACTGGTTGAACGAGCTCACGACCCTGTTTGGCGTGACGGTGGCACCAGTTTCCGCCGGAGGCACCGGCTACGCCAGAGGCCTGGCACGCGTGAACACTTCCACCAATGCCGCCGGCCAGCCCGGCACACTGAGCGTGACCCAGCAGGTGGACGCGTTTTTGGCGAGCGACAAGTTTGGCCTCAATGACCTGGTGTTCATCAACGGCGGCATGAGCGACGTTGTTGCCGAAATGAACGCCGTGACCGCGGGCACACAAACCCAGGCCCAGATGCAGACGAATGTGCAAAAGGCCGGCAACGATCTGGCCAACCAGGTGATTCGCTTGGTGGACAGCGGTGCCAACTATGTGGTGGTGATGGGGACCTATAACCTGGGTCAGACCCCGTGGGCGACGTCCTTGGGACAAAATGCCGTGCTTACCACCATGAGCACGAAATTCAATGAAGCCATGCTGGTGCCGATCGTGGCCATGGGCAAGCATGTGCTGTACGTGGATTCGACCTACTACCTGAACCTGATCTCCAACCCTGTTTCAGCGCCTTATTACGGGCTGACGAATGCGGTCGATCCGGTCTGCACTTCGGTGGATGCCGGCACAGGCATAGGCATCGGGGCCGGGCAAGTGAATTCGCTGCTGTGCACCGCCGACACCATCGTCAGCGGCGCCTCCATCGCCAGCTACGCCTTTGCCGACCGCCTGCATTTCACGCCGGTGGTGCAGCGCCTGTTCGGTGATTACGCTTACGCCCGGGTGCGCGCACGCTGGTGATGTTGGGCCAGACGTAAAAAAACCGGCTGTGCCGGTTTTTTTACGGGTCGACAGACCCTGATCGCTTGGGGAAAAGTATCAGAACTTGTACCCTACAGCCAGCCCGTAGCTCAACGGGTCGAGTGTCACGTCAATGGTCTGACCGGTGGACAGGGTGGTGCGGTTCTTTAGCAGGGTTTTGCTCACGAACAGATCGACAAACCATTTGTCGTTCAATGGCATGGCAACGCCACCTTCAAAACTGGGGGCCAGCTTGGACTCGATGGACAGCGATGTCGGACTTCCACCCGTCAATGCCGACAGCGTGGCCGTTCCCTTTGCCTTGAAGAATTTGGCATAGGTCGCACCCAATCCGACGTAGGGACGGAACTTGGCGTTCGCGTCCATGAAGCGGTACTGTGCAAAAACCGTGATCGGTAGCGCCTTGGTTTCACCAATTTTGCCCACGCCCTTGATGGCACCATCGCCCATGATGTCGTGTGTGAACGGTAGGGCCAGCGGCACATCTACCGCAAGATGGTCGGTATACATGTAGGTGACGCCACCGCCGAGTTGCGTGGCGGAGTTGATGTCGACGCGGGTCCCGGCCCAGGAGACCGGCGACAGGTCGCCGCTGCTGACCTGGGGCGCAATGGAGGTGACGCCTGCGCGCAGCATCCAGCTACCCGCCGACTGGGCGCTGGCAACGCCGCCCAGGCCCAACAGTGCCGCCGCCGCAATCCACTTTTTACTGAATTTCTTCATGATGGTTCCTTTTTGATTACGTGGATCAGAGCCAGCCGGCTCTTGTCAGAGAACGTGCCACTTCCTGGCTCGCCAGCTTGTAGCCATAGGGCGTCGGGTGAAAGCTGTCAGAAAAATAATAGGTTTGCCACCAGTTCGCGCCGCCACTGGCGCCCGCAGGCGGTGTCTGCGCCGACAGCGCATCGGCGGTACAGGTCTGGAAGTTGTACTGGGGCAGGCCGCTGCTGTCGAGTACCGGTGCACCCGCGTTCGTCACCATCGGGCAGGCCGGGGTTTTGGCGTTGGTGATGCCGAATTGCGCCGGGTTGGCGATCACGTCGTTGAAGCTCGTGTACAGGTCGACCACAACCACGGATGCATTGCCCGCTGACCGCGTGGCCAACTGGGTGTTGAAAGCGACCACCCAGCTCTTGAACAGAGTTTCCATCTGCGCCCTTGCTCCGGCTCCGGTCGCGCCGCCGCCGTAAGCTGCAGCCACTCCGTCCAGGACCATTTGAAAGCGCGGCGTGTTGGTGATGCCGGGGACGTTCACCAGCACCACGTGCGTTGCACCTTTGTCCAATGTGTTGGCTTTGACCGCGTCAAAAAACTTGTCGGCCAGCGCCGTCATGTAGAGGCCGCCTGCGGCGGCTTGACCCGTAGCGCCAGCAGCCAGATTGGTTCCGACCACGGTCGGGCTCAGCACCGTAGACAACAGGCCCGCGTAGGCCTTGCCGCCATCCTTGCTGGCAGCAAGATAAGCGCCCACCAGATCGGCCGCATCGTTGCCGCCGCCGTCGATCAGCAGCAAGTCGCTTGCCTGGTAGCTACCGGCGGCGCCAGCGTCCTGGAGTTGCTTGACGATGGAGAATGGGCTTGCAGCGCCGCCGCCGCTGGCCGGATTGTTGATACGTCCGCCGCCCACGGCAAAGCTGGTGCAGCCCGGGGTTGTGTTGGCGACAAAGGTCGCCCCGGTGAACCGGTACACGTTGCACAGGCCGGTGATGCCGAAGTTGGCGGCCGTGTTCTCGGCCCAGTTTTGGTTGCCCGTCCCCTGTACCGAGAAAATTCGCCCATAGCCGGGGATGCCCGTGAAAGTGCCGCTGTCGGACAGGCTGTCGCCCATGACCCGCACCGACTTGAAGGCTGCCTTGGTGCTGACAGCCTCACCGCCTCCGCCGCCGCAGGCGGCGACCAATAGCGCCGCAGCGATCGCGGCGACGGTCATTTTGAAATTGCTCATCCGTTTTCTCCTGGTTGGTCTGGGTCCGAAACAAAATAGAACGCTCGTTCTTTTTCAGCGGATGATGTTACCCCGCGTTCATTTTGAAAGGCACGGGGGTAAACACTGACCGTGGCGCAGGAGATACGCGAGACGCGGCTCTGCGGGTTCAGCGGTAGCGCAGCTTCATGGACAGAATCAAGCCGGCCAAACTGAGCGTCACCAGGTTGGCGATGACGATGGGC
Source organism: uncultured beta proteobacterium (assembly GCA_903830985.1). Classification (GTDB taxonomy): domain Bacteria; phylum Pseudomonadota; class Gammaproteobacteria; order Burkholderiales; family Burkholderiaceae_C; genus CAIKVZ01. The sequence continues at coordinate 24,592 of CAIKVZ010000136.1, read as the reverse complement.
CAGGCGTTCAGCAGCACGCCATAGGCCAGCCACAGCGCCACACCGGCAGTGAAGGCGCTGTACATGCTCAGCGAGATGCCGCTCACGTCCTTGGTCTGGAAAGTGTGCCAGGCCTGCGGCACGAAGCTGATGGTGGTGAGCGTGGCGGCCAGGTAGCCGACGAGGTCAGAGGCGGGAATCACAGTTAATGGTCTTTCGCGGTCCAGTCGATCAGGGCGTCGATGGCAGCTCGCGCGGCGAGCGCGTTCGGGTGGTTCACGATGGCGACCAGCACGTAGCGCTGCCCGCTGGCGCCGTCGACGTAGCCGGCAACGCCGCTGACGTCGCGCAGGCTGCCGGTCTTGAGGTGGGCGCTGCCAATCATCTTGGTCTTGCTGCGACGCAGCGTGCCGTCGACGCCGCTGATGGGCAGCGAGGACACCAGCTCCGGCATGAGCGGGGAGCGCCAGGCGGTCTGCAGCAGGCGCGCCAGCGCCTGCGCACTGATGCGCCCCTGGCGCGACAGGCCGGCGCCGTTGTCCAGCACCGGCATATCGGCTGCGGGGTCGCCAGTGGCCGCGCCGGTGTCGCCGGTTATGCGCTCCTTCCACCACGCCTGCAGCACCGAGCGCGCGCCTGCGATCGTGCCGACGCCGCTGGCCGCGTCAGGGCGGCTGCCGGCCTGCAGCGCCAGCGTCAGGAACAGTTGCTGCGCCATGACGTTGTTGCTGTACTTGTTGATGTCGCGAACGATTTCTGCCAGTGGCGCTGAAGTCATTTCAAAGCTGGGTTTGAGACTGGCCGGCGTTTTGCCCTCGCGCAACCTGCCGCCGAGCTTTCCGCCCATCTCGCGCCACAGGCCCTCCACCGCGCGTGCCGCGTAGCTGCTGGGATCGGCATAGGCCACGGGCCAGACCTTCTCGCCGCAGGACGCTGGGTAGTGACCGGCAAAACGGATCCGCAGTGGATCGAAAAATTCGGCCCTGAGGGCGGCCCGGTAGTCGCTGCAGTCCCCGCCAGACAGGGGCACGCTGGCCTGCGTCTGCACACCGGCAAGGGGGGGCTCAAATTGCACCCTTGCCACTTTGGCGGCGGCGTCGGGCACAAAGGTCATGAGCACGGACTTGTAGTTCAGCAGCAAGGCGTCCGGCGCCGCGTTGTAGGGGCGCAGCGGTTCACCGTCGAACTCGGCCGGATCCTGCGGTACGGTCTCGAAGGCAGATCGGTCCAGCACGATATCGCCGGCAATGCTGCGTATGCCCAGTCCCTGCACGCGGCGCAGCAACAACCACAGGCGCTCGACCACCAGTTTGGGATCACCCTGGCCCTGAATGTACAGATTGCCCTGGAGCGTGCCGTCTTGCACGCTGCCGTCGAGCAACACTGGCGTGCGCCAGGTGAAGGCCGGCCCGAGCAGGTCGAGCGCGGCGTAGGTGGTGAGCAGCTTCATCATCGATGCCGCGTTCACCGGCACCGCTGCGCGGTGGCTCAGGCGTGGTACGCCGCCGCCCTGGGCCGGCAGCACCAGCACGCTGAGCGCCTCGCGCGGCACCTTGGCACGGGCCAGCGCAGACTCGACCTCGGCTGGCAAGCCTTGAGCCCGGGTCGACTGGCCGGCCAGGGCGAGGGCACAGCAAAGGGCGCGAAGAAGTACGGTCATGGCGTGATTATCCGGGGACATGCGCCATGGATTCCTGGGCGAGCCCAACAATCTGCGGCACTTTTGAACTGGCACGCAGCGCACGTTGCACAATCGGAGCCTGCATGAAGCTCCTCGCCTTTGATACCAGTACCGAAATCCTGTCCGTCGCCGTTTGCCGTGACGGTCCTGATGGCCTGTCCCAGGTCTTGCAGCACAGCGGCGCCGGTGGCGCCCAGGCTTCGGCCGCGCTGATTCCCGTGATCCTGTCCCTGCTCGCGCAGGCCGGGCTGCGTCTGGAAGAACTCGACGCCATCGCCTTTGGTGCAGGACCGGGTTCCTTCACCGGCTTGCGCACGGCCTGCTCCGTTGCGCAGGGACTGGGGTTTGGCGCGGCCGTGCCGCTGCTGCCCGTGGACAGTCTGCTGGCGGTGGCAGAGCAGGCGCGCCTGCAATACACCGCGACCGGTGTCCCATTTCTCGTGCTGGCTGCGCTGGACGCTCGCATGGATGAAATCTACGCGGCGCGCTATGTCTACGATGGATTGGCCTGGACGCAGCGCAGCGAGGCCGAATTGCTGCGCCCTGAAGCCATGCTGCTGGAACCCGGCTGGGTGCTGGCCGGCAATGTTGGTTCGTCCTACGGTGTACGGCTCGGGTGTGGTTCTGGCATTGCCGTGCTGGACGCCATGCCCAGTGCTGCAGCCATGTTGCGGCTGGCACCGGCGCTGCTCGGCGCCGGACTGGCCGTTGCGGCCGAACACGCGCGCCCACGCTATGTCCGCGACAAGGTCGCCAAGACTACCGATGAGCGTGCCGCCGAAAAAATCGTCGCAGCGCTCGGGGCCTGAAGCCATGCCTGCCATCGCCAGCCTGAACTCGGTCGATTCGGACCGCCGCTATGCCTTCAAGCCACTTACCGCGCAGCAGCTCGATGAGGTCGAGCAATTGGAGCGACAAGCCCACGAGCACCCCTGGACCAGGCGTCATTTCGCCGACACGCTGAGCGCCGGCTATCAGGCGCAGTTGCTGTGCAGTTCGGACGAGATCCTGGGCTACTTCGTGGCGATGCTGGGTGTGGATGAGGTTCACCTGCTCAACATCACCGTGGCGCCTCGCCACCAGCGCCAGGGTTGGGCGCGCATGCTGCTCGACGCCTTGACGCTCTGGGCGCGCGCCCAGGATGCACAGTGGCTGTGGCTGGAAGCGCGCGTGAGCAACCTGCGCGCCCTGCATGTGTACGAAGCCTACGGGCTGCGCCGGGTCGGGGAGCGCAAGGGCTACTACCCCGCGGCCCATGGGCAGCGCGAGAACGCCGTCGTCATGAGCCTGAAGCTGTGATGCTGCTGCCATGAGCCTGAACCTCGATTTGCGCCAGCGCGCCATGCTGCAGGAGATGCATGTGAAGGTGTGGTGGCCCCTGACCCGGGACGTGGAGGCACAGCCGACGATGCTGCCGACCGCGCTCGCGCAACCGTCTGCCACGGCGGCCGTTGTTGCGCCGGAACAGGCCATTGCGCCGCAGCCTCAGCACGCTGGCGCAACGCCGCGCCGCGCCAACGCATTACCCCAAATGACGGGCTTGCCATCGGCTGTGCCGGCAGAGACCGGGGTGACGCCACGCAGTGCGGATCTGCAGCGCCTGGATTGGCGCGGTCTGCAACAGGCCGTGGCGGACTGCCGGGCCTGCGCCTTGAGCCAGGGGCGATCGCACACCGTCTTTGGCATCGGGGGCCTGGCACCGCAGGCAATGGAGCGTCCGCCTGTCGCCGACTGGCTGATCGTGGGAGAGGCGCCGGGTGAGCAGGAAGACCTGAGTGGCGAGCCCTTTGTCGGCCCGGCCGGACAGCTGCTGGACAATATGCTGCACGCCATCGGCCTGGATCGGCACCGGCAAAGTGCGCCCGGTGATGATGCCGCGCTGCAAACCGCGCAGGGCTGCTTCATTGCCAACGTGCTCAAGTGCCGCCCGCCAGCGAACCGCAATCCCGAGGCCGGCGAGGTGGCGCAATGCCTGCCTTTGCTGCAGCGCCAGATCGAGTTGCTGCAGCCCAAAATCATTCTGGCCCTGGGTCGCTTTGCCGCACAAACTCTGTTGCAGGACTCGGTGCCCGACGTGCACGGAATTCCCCTGGGCAAGCTGCGCGGCCAGGTACACCAGTACCGCGGCATCCCGGTGGTGGTGACCTACCACCCGGCCTACCTGTTGCGCGCGCTGGGTGACAAGGCCAAGGCCTGGGCCGATTTGTGCCTGGCGGTGCAGGTGCGCCAAGACGCAGGCTGAGGCGAAACCCAGGCGCGGGCTGCGCCCTGAGCCGAAGGTAAAATTCGGGCATGAAATTTCTTGACCAGTTGCGCACCGCCGAGCGGCAAAACGGCTCCCTGTTGTGCGTGGGACTGGATCCCGATCCGGCGAAGTTTCCGCTGCATATCCGGGGTGACGCCAACAAAATATTCGACTTCTGTGCGGCCATCGTCGACGCCACGGCGGATCTGGTGATCGCCTTCAAGCCACAGATCGCTTACTTCGCGGCGCACCGCGCCGAGCCGCAACTGGAACTTCTGGTGGCGCATATGCGCCGCACGGCGCCGCAGGTGCCGGTGATTCTGGACGCCAAGCGCGGCGACATCGGCTCCACCGCAGAACAATATGCGATCGAGGCCTTCGAGCGCTATGGCGCCGATGCCGTGACGCTGTCGCCCTTCATGGGCTTTGATTCGGTGCAGCCCTACCTGAAGTACCACGACAAGGGCGCTTTCCTGTTGTGCCGCACCTCCAACCCCGGTGGGGACGATTTCCAGTCGCAGCGCCTGTCCAGCGTGGCCGGCGAGCCGCTGCTGTACGAGCACATTGCGCGGCTGGCTCAAGGTCCCTGGAACCTGAACGGGCAACTCGGTCTGGTGGTCGGAGCGACCTACCCGGCCGAGATCGAACGCGTACGTGCCCTGGCGCCGAGGCTGCCGCTGCTGATTCCCGGTGTCGGTGCGCAAGGCGGTGACGCGCTGGCCACCGTCAAGGCGGGCTGGCGCGCGCAACAGGGCGAGACGCTGGCGCCGATCGTGGTGAATTCATCGCGCGCCATCCTCTATGCATCGGCCGATGCCGACTTTGCCGCTGTGGCAAGGGCGGAGGCGTTAAAGACGCGCGCCCTGCTGCGGGCCGCGCAGTCCTGAACCGTCGCAGCCGGCCCTGCCGCTGACGGCCGCGACCAACTTCCCGTTACATTTTTCCTGCGGCACATACAAGATCTTCACTTGGTTTGCGAATTGCGTCGCTAGACTGGCGCAACCATAGCAGCGCGAGGTCGTCAACATGCCAAGGGATATTCTGGATGCCGGTTCTGGCCCGAGCGCGGGTGAAGTCGGCCTGGCGCCTGCGCTGGCGCTGGCAAGCAGCGCGGCACTGGCCGCCTGCGGGGGCGGCTCGAGCTCGACCACACCTGCGCCCGTGCCCACGTCCGTACCGGTGACGCAGGAACAGGCGGCACGTTTCCTGTTGCAGGCACAGTTTTCCGCCTCTGACGACGAAATCGCGGGGGTGCGTGCGCAGGGTTTTTCGACCTGGCTGAGTGCGCAGTTCAATGCGGCGCCCGGGCAAAAAGGCTTTGACTGGCTGGACGCGCGCGGTTACGCCAGCATCGACTCAAACAATTTTTTTGATGCCAGCTACCCTGCGGACTTCATGGTTTGGAACCAGTTGCTGACGGCGCAGGATGCGGTGCGCAAGCGCCTGGCGCTGGCGCTGTCGGAATTTTTTGTGGTGTCGTCCACGGGTGTCGAGGTGAATTGGCGCAGCCATGCCATGGCTCACTGGTGGGACACGCTCAGCGCCAATGCATTCGGAAATTATCGCCAGCTGCTGGAGGACGCGACACTGAACCCGGCCATGGGGCTGTACCTGAACACGCGTGGCAACCAGAAGGAAAACACCGCCACGGGAAGGCAGCCCGACGAAAACTATGCGCGCGAGGTGATGCAGCTGTTCAGCCTGGGGCTGTACCAGCTCAACGTCGACGGCACGGAGAAGACCGACGCTGCCGGTACCAAGCTGGAGACTTACACGCAAAGTGATATTTCCAATCTGGCGCGGGTTCTCACGGGCTACGACTTCGACACCAGCCAGAACGTCAATACCGTCATCACCCAGACCGGAGGCGGCACCCGTACCATCTCCAACACGGCTTTCGCTCGTCTGCCCATGGTGCTCACTGCGAGCCGGCATTCCACACTGGCCGCCACATTTCTGGGGACCACGGTGGCGGCCAATACCGATGGTGCGGCGGCGCTGAAGAGCGCATTGGACACGCTGTTTAACCATCCCAATGTCGGACCATTCTTTGGCCGGCAGATGATCCAGCGCCTGGTCACGAGCAACCCCAGTACGGCCTATGTGGCGCGCGTTGCCAGCGCCTTCAACAACAACGGCGCGGGCGTGCGTGGCGACCTCAAGGCGGTCTGGACGGCGATCTTGCTGGACGAAGAGGCACGCAGCGCCGCGGGCTTGAGTCAGCCGCTGTTTGGCAAGCTGCGCGAGCCCATGCTGCGCCTGGTGCAGTGGGGCCTCACTTTTGGCATCCGTTCGGCTCAAGGGTCATGGAAGATTTTCGACCTGAGCAACCCGGCAACACAGCTGGGGCAGAGCCCCTTGCGCTCACCCTCGGTGTTCAATTTTTTCCGCCCCGGCTACGTGCCGCCATCGACCATATTGGCCAGCGGCCGGGCCGTGGCTCCGGAGTTCCAGCTGGTGAACGAGAGCAGCGTGGGCGGTTATTTGAACTTCCTGCAGAACGTCATTCGCAATGGCATTTACGTGAATGCGCCCGAGCTCCCAGGCATCGGCAGCAACGCTGCCACCAATGGCTACGACATCACGGCCGCCTACGGTGTCGAGTTGGTGCTGGTCGCGGATGCTGCAGCGCTGGTGGCGCGGCTCAACCTCTTGATGTGCGCGGGACAACTGTCTGCAGACACGCAAACCCTCATCGTTGCCGCGCTGAATGCCACGGCCGTGAGTGCCACGAGCACCGACACCGTCAAACTGAACCGCGTCGCCTCAGCAGTGCTGCTGGTCATGGCCTCGGCCGAATACCTGGTGCAGAAATAAGGCTAGCCATGGATCAAGATCTTTCCCTCTCAAGCCGGCGCGCTTTCCTGCGCCGCTGCGCTCAGTTGTCGCTGACCGGCACCGCCTTGCCCTTGGCGCTGAATCTGGCGGCCATGGGCGAGGCCGCAGCTTTCAGCGCCACCGACTACAAGGCGCTGGTCTGCGTATTCCTTTACGGCGGCAACGACTACGCGAACACCGTCGTGGCCTACGACGACGCCAGCTACAACGCCTACAGCGTGATCCGCGGCGGCGGCGCAGGGCAGGCAGCGGGTGGCATTGCGCTGGCCAAGGCGAGCCTCACGCCGACCTTGCTCAGCCCCACGCTGGCGCTACCGGGCGGACGCCAGTACGCGCTGCATCCCGCGATGACAGGGCTGGCCAGCCTGTTCAACGCCGGCAAGGCGGCAGTGCAATTCAATGTGGGTCCCTTGGTGGTGCCCTTGACGCGCACCCAGTACAACAGCGCGGACCGCAAGACCTGGCCGCTGCCGCCCAAGCTGTTCTCGCACAACGATCAGCAATCGATCTGGCAATCGTCCTCACCCGAAGGCTCGACCGTGGGCTGGGGTGGCAATCTGGGCGACCTGGCCTTGTCGGGCAACACCAACTCGCTGTTCACCTGCATGTCGGTGACCAGCAACGCGGTGTTCCTGTCGGGCGACAGCGCCCTGCAATATCAGGTCAGCACCGGCGGCGCCGTCGCCATCAACGGTGTCAAGAGCAACGTCTATGGCTCCAGCGCGGTGAAGAGCGCATTGGCCACGCTGGTGCAGCAGACACGTGCCCACACATTGGAGAACGAATACAACCGTGTCACCACGCGCGCCATTGGCGCCGAGGCACAGATCACTTCGGCACTGGCCGGCGTCACACTGAGCACGGTCTTCCCCAGTGGCAATTCGCTGGCGGATCAACTCAAAATGGTCGCGCGTCTCATCGGTGCGCGCGCGGCCCTGGGCGCAAAACGCCAGGTCTTCATGGTGTCGATGGGCGGCTTTGACCTGCACGACAACCTGATTGCCCAGCACCCCGGCCTGCTGGGCAAGCTGAGCGAGGCCTTGAGCGCCTTTTATAGCGCGACGCTGGAGTTGGGCGTGGCCGACAAGGTAACGACCTTCACCGCTTCCGATTTTGGCCGCACGCTGGCCTCCAACGGCGATGGATCCGACCACGGCTGGGGCAGTCACCATTTCGTGCTGGGCGGCGCTGTCAAAGGCAAGGCCTTTTACGGCACGCCGCCGCCCATCAGCGTTGGCAGCACAGCCGCCGCGGACGACCAGTGGCACGTGGGTCAGGGTCGGCTCTTGCCCAGCACTTCGGTTGATCAGTACGCCGCAACCTTGGCGCAGTGGTTTGGCGTGGCCGACACGGAACTGGCCGGGATTTTGCCCAACCTGCAGCATTTCGGCGCTGCCGCCGGGCGCCCTGACTACCCCGCCAACCTGGGCTTCATGCTGTAGCTGGCGGCCTGTCGGACTTTCAACGCGTCCCGCGTGCAAAGTCCGACAGGCTGCTGGCGAGTCCATTGATCGCCGCCAGCGCCGCCAGCGGCGCGGTCTCGGCGCGCAGGGTGCGGGGGCCCAGCGTCACTGGAATGAAGCCGCTGTCCTTCGCGGCGGCTTCTTCTTCCGCTGTCAGTCCGCCTTCCGGGCCGGAGAGAAAGGTCAGTGAAGTCGCACCGGTCGCGGCTTGCGCCAGACTCCGGCTTTCAGGGCCCAGGCTCAGCAGCAGTCTCTGGTTGGTGGCGGCGGCATCGGAGCGCAGCCATTGAGCAAAACCTTGCAGGCCATGGACCTTGGGCACTCGGTTGCGCCCGCACTGCTCGGCGGCGGCGATGGCGATGGCCTGCCAGTGGGCCTGCTTTTTTTCCGCACGTTCACCGCTCAGACGCAGCACGCTGCGCTGCGTGAGCAGCGGCGTGATGCTGGCAACGCCCAGCTCGGTGGCCTTCTCCACCAGCCAGTCCATGCGCTCGTTGGCCGGTGTGCCCAGCAGCAGGTGCACGGCACAGGGTGCTTCGCGCTCCACTTCCGTATGCGCACCAACCAGCACTTGCACTTCGCTGCGCCCCATGAGCGTGACCGCGGCTGCAAACTCGCCGCCCTCGCCGTTGAACAGGGTGATTTCGGAACCAGGCTGCAGGCGCAGCACCTGCACATGGCGTGCGGCTCCTGCGGGCAGGCTCAGTTCAAGTCCAGAGGACAGCGCTTGGGGGCAGTAAAACCGCGGCATGGCGTCTACATCCGCCCGTAGGCGAAGCCACTGACTTCCTGGATGCCTTCAAGCTTGTCGACGAGGCGCAGCAGGGGTTTGAGTTCGCGGTAGCGTGCGGCCGTGGCGCGTATATAGCCAATGAAGCGCGGCGCATCGGCCAGGTAACGGGGCTTGCCGTCGCGCAGCGTGAGCCTGGCAAAAACACCCAAAATGCGCAGATGACGCTGCAGGCCCATCCATTCCACACTGCGATAGAACTCGCCGAAATCGTCGCCCACCGGCAGGCCCGCCTTGCGCGCCTTTTCCCAATAGCGGATCGTGATGTCCAGCACAAAATCTTCTTCCCAGCTGAGGAAGGCGTCGCGCATCAGGCTGGCAATGTCGTAAGTGATGGGGCCGTAGAGGGCATCCTGGAAGTCGAGTACCCCCAGCCCTTTGTTTGGCTGCGAAGGCGCAGCCGTGCCGGCTGCGGGAATGATCAGGTTGCGCGGCATGAAGTCGCAATGCACGTACACACTGGGCGCGCGCAGGTTGTGCGCAGCGATCAGGGAAAAGGCATTCTCCAGCGTGGCTTGCATGGCCCTGTCCAGCGCTACGCCACGATGCTGCTGCACGTACCATTCAGGAAACAATGCCATTTCGCTTTTCAGCAAGGCTTCGCTGTAGTGAGGCAACACGCTCGGGCGCGACGCGAGTTGCCAGCTGATCAGACTGTCGATCGCCTGCAGGTACAGGCCCTGGTTCGCGCCGGCGTTCACCGGGTCGATCGCCTCCATCATGGTTTGCTGTCCCAGATCGCTCAGCAGCATGAACCCGTGGGTGGCGTCCCAGTCCAGCACTTGGGGCGCGTTCATGCCCGCGTCGGACATGACGGCGGCAACGTTGACAAAGGGCGCGCTGTCCTCCTGCTCGGGCGGCGCGTCCATGATGATGCGACTCCTGACGGCACCACTCCCGATCGGCACGTCGATGCGCAGATAGCGCCTGAAACTGGCGTCAGCGCTGGCCGGGCGCAGGCTGGCGACGTCGAGTGCGTGCTGCGCGGCGACGCGCTCCAGCCAGTGGCCAAAGGCCGCCTCACGTTGCGGGTCGGCCCAATGCAGTGGTGTATGGGGTGCCTGCGCTGGGGCGTCCTGGGGGAGGGTGGCGGTGGGTGTGCGTTGGCTCATGGATAATCCATTCTACAAAGCCACCACGACCCTCATGTACCTGCATCGCCACAGCCCCCTGACACGCTCCTTCGGCACGCCATGATGGCCCGTCTACAGCGGTCGGTTCACCAGCTTTCGAACTTCGACGGTGCCACACTTCGCCCCCGTTCTCGACTTGCACCGCGGCGCCCGGTGGCCTTGGCGGCGACGGCGCTGTTCTGCCTGCTGCCACCTGCGCAGGCGCAAACCACGCAGGATGCGCAAGGTTTGACGCTGAAATCCAGCCCCTTGTTGCAGGAGCGGATTCCCGCCACCGCGCGCAGTTCGCTGCCGGTGTTCGTGACCGGCGACGTCACGACCGGGCGCACGGACCTGGACACGGTGGTGGAAGGGCATGCCATGCTGCGTCGGGGGGATCTGGTGATCCGCGCCGACCGTATGGAATATTACCAGCCGGAAGACCTGGCCAAGGCGCGTGGCTCGGTCAGCATCAACCGGGCCGGAACCGTTTACGAAGGCGCTGTTTTGGAGCTCAAGCTCGATTCTTTCGAGGGGTTTTTCCAGCAGGCGCGTTACCGATTTTTGAAGAACGAGGCGCATGGTGAGGCGGATCGTGTGGATTTTCTGGATGACAGTCGCGCCGTGATCCGCAATGCCAGCTATACGACTTGCCAGCGTCGGCCGGGGCCGGACTGGATGCCTGACTGGATTCTGCGCGCGACCAGCCTTCACATCGACAGCGAAGCCGAGGTGGGTGAGGCGCAGGGTGCGGTATTGCGCTTCAAGGGTGTGCCCATCCTGCCGCTTCCGTCCATCAGTTTCCCCTTGAGCGACAAGCGCAAGTCGGGTTTCATGCCGCCGGTCATCGGACTGGACAACATCAATGGCGTCGACATCACGGTGCCTTACTACTGGGACATTGCGCCGAATCGCGATGCGACGCTGTTCCCGGCCATCATGAGCAAACGCGGCGTCGATCTGGGCGGCGAGTTCCGCTACCTGGAGAGCAATTCCAAAGGCCTGGTGCGGGCCAACTTCATGCCCGCAGACAGCTTGCGCAACCGCGATCGTTGGGGCTTGGCGACCACCCACAGTGGGAGCCTGGATACGGGTCTGGCTGGGGTGGGAGCCTTGGGATTCAACGTGAATCTGAACCGTGTCAGTGATGACGACTACTGGCGCGATTTCCCCCGGGCCACGACCTCGCTGACCCAGCGCCTGTTGCCCAACGATGCCAGCCTGTCCTGGGCGCAGGGCGACTTTTCCACCACGCTGCGCACGGTCAAGTGGCAGACGCTGCAGGACGCGGCAGCGCCCATCACACCGCCCTACGACCGCATGCCGGAACTTGCCGCCCGCTACGCGCGCAGCAACGTGTCCGGGTTTGATTACTCGCTGGATATGGATGTCACGCAGTTCCAGGGGGACCGGGTGCTGACGCAGCAAGTCAATGCGTGGCGCAGCTACGCCATCGCCCAAGTCAGTCATCCCTGGTTGGCGCCGGGCTGGTTTGTCACTCCCAAGTTGCAGTGGCACGCCACGCAGTACCGCTTCGACGCGCCCTTGGCGAACCTCGCAACTTCGGCCAACCGGGTGTTGCCTACCTTCAGCCTGGACAGTGGCCTGGTGCTGGAGCGTGAAGCCAACTTCTTGGGGCGCGACTACCTCCAGACGCTGGAGCCGCGGGCCTTTTATGTGTACACGCCGTTTCGTGATCAAAGCGCCTTGCCGAATTACGACTCTGCTGCCAACGATTTCAACTTCGCCTCGATTTACAGCGAAAACGCTTTTGGTGGCAACGACCGTATTTCCGACAACAACCTGCTGACTCTGGGCGTGACCACCCGACTGCTGGATCCGGCCACCGGTGCCGAGGCCGCACGTTTCGGTGTGGCACAGCGGCTGCGTTTCAAGGACCAGAATGTGACCCTGCCGGGTGGCGTTCCAGTGACCGATCGCATCAGCGACCTGATGCTGGGCGCAACCATCAACTGGAATCCCCGGTGGTCGCTGGATTCGGCGGTGCAGGTCAATTCGAAGACGAACTCGTCCGAACGCTCGACGCTGGGTGTGCGCTACAGTCCCGGCAACTACCGGGTGGTGAGTGCGGCCTACCGAATGCAGCGTGGCTTGAGTGAACAGATCGACCTGGGATGGCAGTGGCCGATCAATGACCTTTGGGGCGACAAGGGCGAGGACCGTGGCGCTGGCCTTGGCCAGGGCTCGAACCGCTGGTACAGCGTGGGTCGCATGAACTACAGTCTGAAAGACGGCAAGTTGGTGGATTCCATCGTGGGTATTGAGTACGATGCGGGCTGCTGGCTGGGGCGAGCCGTGCTGGAGCGACTGCAGCGCAGCGGCGCTGCCCCGACCCAACGCCTTTTGTTCCAGCTGGAGTTCGTGGGTTTCTCCCGACTGGGCTCGAACCCGCTGCAGACCCTGAAGGAAAACATCCCGCGTTACCAATACCTGCGTGAGCAGACGACGCAGCCGAGCCGCTTTGGCCAATACGACTGATTTCCAAAATGACATATCGCCTCCGAACCCTCTCCCTCCTTTGCCTCACTGCCGCAGCGACCTTGTCTGCCTCGGCCCAGGGCCTGCGCCCCCCCTCATCCGGTTTGACCTTGGGCGGTGTCGCGACGCGCGCTGCACCAAGCGGCCCCCAGCAGGCGGACTACATCGTGGCGGTGGTGAACGCCGAGCCGATCACCCGCAGCGAGGTGCAGGTTCGGGTCGCGCGCGCGCGCGCCCAATTGAGTCAGCAGGGTACTCCGTTTCCAGCACCCGACGAGTTGGCGCGCCAGGTGCTGGAGCGTCTGATCAGCGAGAAGGCTCAGTTGCAGCAGGCGGCCGAGACCGGCATTCGCATCGAAGAGGAGGCGATCGATCAGGCTGAGCAAAACGTGGCGCGCCAGAACCAGCTTGATGTGGCTGAATTGCGCCGTCGGGTGCAAGTTGATGGCCTTACGCTGACGCGTTTTCGGGCTGAATTGCGCGACCAGATTGTGCTGACCCGGTTGCGTGAGCGTGAGGTCGATGCGCGCGTGCGCGTCAGTGATCTCGAAGTCGATCAGTATCTGCGCGATCAGCAAGGCAGCACCGATTTGGCGAGCATGGAAATCGAACTGGCGCAGGTGCTGGTCGCCGTGCCGGAAAGTGCCACAGCGGAACAGTTGCAGACGGCGCAGGCGCGGGCTCAGGCGGTGCTGGTGCGGGCACGCGCAGGTGAAGATTTTGGCTTGCTGATCAAGGAAATTTCAGACGGCATGGAACGCAAGAGCGGCGCGTCCATGGGTCTGCGCACCGCGGATCGCTATCCGCCGCTTTTCATTCAGGCCATACAGGGGCTTGCCAAGGGTGCGCTCGCCGGGCCCGTGCGCTCTCCGGCCGGGTTTCATGTGCTCAAACTGCTGGAAAAGCGCAGCGCCGGGCTGCCGCCCAGCACGGTGACGCAGAACCATGCTCGGCACATCTTGCTGCGTCCCGGACCGCAGCTGACGCAGGCCGCCGCGGTGGCCCAACTGACCGATATGAAGAAACAAATTCAGGCCGGGCATGCTGATTTCGCCACGCTGGCGAAAGCGCAGTCCCAGGATGGGAGCGCGAAGGACGGAGGCGACCTCGGCTGGGCGGGTCCCGGGCAGTTCGTTCCCGAGTTTGAGGAAGTCATGATGGGTCTGACCCCGGGCCAGATCAGCGACCCGGTGGTGTCACGCTTTGGCGTGCACCTGATTCAGCTGACAGAGCGTCGTGAAACGCCATTGAGCCAGCGCGAGCAACGGGAACTGGTGCGCAACGTGGTGCGGGAGAAAAAGCTGGAGGAGGCTTACCTCACATGGACGCAGGATGTGCGCGGCAAGGCCTATGTCGAGTTTCGTGAACCGCCGCTGTGAAGTCAGCCCCCCACATTGCACGCAAGCGCTTTGGCCAGCACTTCCTGACTGATCAGGCGATCATTGAAGCCATAGTCAGCGAGATCTCCCCCAGGCCAGGGCAGTTCATGGTGGAAATCGGTCCCGGCCTGGCCGCCCTGACGCAGCCGCTGGTGGAGCGGCTCGGTCGTTTGACCGTGATCGAACTGGATCGCGATTTGGCCGCTCGGCTGCGCCAACACGGGCAGCTTGATGTGATTGAATCGGATGTGCTCAGGGTCGATTTTGCGCAACTGGCGGCGACTGCAGCCGCTTCCGACGTCAACCAGGATGGCGCTGCTGCAAAGCTGCGCGTGGTCGGAAATCTGCCATACAACATTTCCACACCGATTCTTTTTCATCTGCTGGATTTTGTCGGGGTGATCGAAGATCAGCACTTCATGTTGCAAAAGGAAGTGGTGGACCGCATGGTGGCGCGCCCCGCTACCAGCGATTACAGCCGGCTCAGTGTGATGCTGCAGTGGCGCTATGCGATGGAAAACATCCTGGTCGTGCCGCCCGAGTCATTTGATCCACCGCCTCGGGTGAACAGCGCAGTGGTGCGCATGCGTCCGCTGGCCGACCCGCCGGCGGTCAATGTGCGGCATTTGAGCGAACTGGTTCAGGTGTCTTTCAGTCAGCGCCGCAAGTTGCTGCGCCATACGCTGGGCAAGTGGCTCGAGCAGCGCCAGTGCACGGGCAACTTTGACCTTCAGCGTCGGGCCGAGGAAGTTCCGGTGCACGAATACATTGAACTGGCGCTGCGGACATAAAAAATCCCGTCGCAGGGACGGGATAATTCACCCTGCCGGACAAGTCAGAAACTGCCCGTGCATCCTTACCGTTACGCTCGCTACGCCGCAGCGAGCCAGTAGCCAGAATTGAACGGGCTGCTCATGCGCAGCGCCAGGGGCGAGACGTCAAGCAGTTTGTCGGTGGGCATTTTCTCGCCAGTTTCCGTGGTCAATTCGATCCCGTTGACCGCAGGAATTGCGTCCTCGGTGCTATTAGCCTCTTTCGCCCGTTCTGCTTGGCTGGTGGTTGCAGAACGGGCTACAGAAAAGAATAGAAGCATCGGAACGGTATCTTCCGGTCTCCCCAATAGTCGGCAGCGTCGCGGAAGATGTCCAGCAGTTGCTCGCGCGCCTCCTTGTCAAACTTGGCATGCGCGGGAATATGCTCCAGCACCAAGATGAAGCCAGGTTGCTGACCCGACTTGTGCAGCGGGTCAGTCAGGCAGTCATACAAGGCATCAAAGTTTTTGCCAAAGTGGGCAGGAAATGTGAATTTCTGGGCGATAAGGTCCAGAACGTCCTGCTTGCTTTGGGCGGTGGCTAAATTGGCGTACAGAAAATGGTGGCCCAACTGTTGGGCCGCCTCCTGCAGGTCGCTCACGCGAAAGGCGCGAATCGACTGCACGATATTGGTTCTGACGTTACGAAGTGGCATCTCCATCTCCGTTTCTCTTTCTCGGTAGGACAAACAACATGACTGCATCATCTGCAATCACAATAAAAAAACTCAGGGACTGATCCGGCGAAAACTCGCGTAATGATCGTCGCTGTAATAACAAACCTCGGGCTTACGGAGCGGACCGCCACAGGCAATGCGCCGCGCGCCCCTGCTTTTTACACCGGGTGTCGGTACCGTATATTCGCGGTAATAACCCCGCTCATGCTTGGGTAGACGACGCTCACGATTACCAAAAACCACGCCGTCCTTGTCAAAAGAAAACGGACCACCCTGAACAATCAGGCGGTACGTCTGCTGACCCTGCAGTGGCAGGTCCGCCAAGGCAACTGTCTTGTCACGGGCGTCGTTCGTTTCTGCGATGCTGGTTTTGGAATGCACCAAACCTGTGCAAATAAACGTACTGGCCAACACAAGGCTGACCATGGACAGCTTGCGAGCCGTAAAAGACGCCATGAAACGAAAACCTGGAATGGAAAATCCGAATGGAGCATCGGGTAAACCCGACAACATGAGGACGAAGTGTGCCCGATGCGGGGCAAAAAAGCAAGCACTTGCCCAATAAATGGGCAAGTGCTCGGGTTTTTGATGGTGCTGCTAGTGCGTACTAGCTATCGACCAAAGCTATGAGCGAACGGCGTTTGCATCCGCTACGGTGAGCGCTGTCATATTCACAATGCGGCGCACGGTGGTACTCGCCGTGAGGATATGCACCGGCTTGGCAGCACCCAACAGAACCGGACCAATGGCAATATTGCCGCCTGCCGCCGTCTTGAGAAGGTTGTAGGAAATATTGGCTGCATCGATGTTCGGCAGCACCAGCAAATTGGCGTTTCCGATCAGGGTGCTGTTCGGCATCAGTGCTTTGCGAGATGCCGCGTCGAGCGCGACGTCGCCATGCATCTCGCCATCGACCTCCAGCCATGGCGCCTGGTCGCGCAGCAGTTCCAGCGTGTGGCGCATCTTCAATGCACTGGGCTGGTTGGACGAACCGAAACTGGAGTGCGAAAGCAGCGCCGCCTTGGGTTTGATGCCGAAGCGCAGCATTTCCTCCGCGGCCATCACGGTGATTTCTGCCAACTGCTCGGCGCTGGGGTCGTAGTTCACGTGGGTGTCCACCAGGAACACCTGACGCTCCGGCAACATCAAGCCATTCATGCAGGCAAAGACGCCAACGCCGGGCCGTTTGCCCACGACCTGTTCAATGTACTGCAGGTGCATGGCCGTGGAGCCCCACGTGCCGCAAATCAGCCCATCCACATCGCCCTTGTGCAGCAGCATGGAGCCAATGAGCGTGAGTCGGCGCCGCATTTCGATCTTGGCCATTTGGGCTGTAATGCCCTTACGCTCTGTCATGCGATGGTAGGTTTGCCAGAAGTCGCGGTAGCGGGCGTCCTGCTCGACGTTGACGACGTCATAGTCGACGCCCTGCTCCAGCCGAAGTCCGAAATGTTCAATGCGGGCGGCGATCACGCCGGGTCGCCCGATCAGGGTCGGGCGCGCCAAGTCTTCGTCCACCACGATCTGCGCTGCGCGCAAAACCCGTTCTTCCTCACCTTCGGCATAGCCGACGCGCTTCTTGCTGGCCGTCTTGGCTGCCGTAAATATCGGCTTCATGATCGTGCCCGAAGCATAGACAAAGCTTTGCAGCCGGTCGCGGTAGGCGTCCATGTCCGTGATGGGCCGTGAAGCCACACCGCTGTCGGCCGCTGCCTGCGCGACAGCCGGTGCAATCTTCATCATCAGCCGTGGATCAAACGGTTTCGGAATCAGGTATTCCGGACCAAATGCCAACTGTTCGCCGGCATAAGCAGCCGCGACGACCTCACTTTGCTCGGCTTGAGCCAGTTCCGCGATCGCATGCACGGCTGCAATTTCCATGTCCAGCGTGATGGTCGTGGCGCCGCAATCGAGCGCACCACGGAAGATGTAGGGAAAGCAAAGGACGTTGTTGACCTGATTGGGGTAGTCGCTGCGGCCGGTCGCAATGATGGCGTCGTCGCGCACCGCTTTGACCTCCTCGGGCTGGATTTCCGGAGTCGGATTCGCCAACGCAAAAATCAGCGGCTTGGCGGCCATTTTGCGCACCATTTCGGGCTTGAGCACGCCCCCAGCGGACAGGCCGAGGAACACATCGGCACCCTCGATGATTTCGCCCAAGGTTCGGGCCGACGTCTTTTGCGCAAAGACAATCTTGTCTTCATCCATCAGTTCGGTGCGTCCTTCGTAGACCACACCGGCGAGATCGGTGACGAAGATGTTTTCCCGTGGAATGCCCAGTTTGACGAGCAGTCCCAGGCAGGCCAGGGCTGCAGCACCCGCGCCCGAAGTCACCAGTTTGATCTGCTTGGGGTCTTTTCCGACGACCTTGAGGCCGTTGAATATGGCCGCACCCACGACGATCGCCGTGCCGTGCTGATCATCATGGAACACCGGTATCTTCATGCGCTCGCGCAGTTTGCGTTCCACATAAAAGCAGTCCGGTGCCTTGATGTCTTCCAGATTCACACCACCGAAGGTGGGCTCGAGCGCGGCCACGATGTCGACCAGCTTGTCCAGGTTTTTCTCGTTGATTTCCAGGTCAAAGACGTCGATGCCGGCAAACTTTTTGAACAGCACGCCCTTGCCCTCCATCACCGGCTTGGCGGCCAGCGGGCCAATATCGCCCAAGCCCAGCACCGCTGTGCCATTGGTGATGACCGCCACCAGATTGCCCCGGCTGGTGTAGCGAAAGACTGCCGAGGGGTCCTTCACGATTTCCTCACAGGGAGCCGCCACGCCGGGGGAGTAGGCCAGCCCCAGATCATGTTGATTGACCAGCTGCTTCGTGGCTGCGATGGCAATCTTTCCGGGTGTGGGGAACTCGTGGTAGTCGAGGGCGGCACGGCGCATTTCAGCGCGACGTTCTTCCGGGTTTCCTTGTGAGGTGTTGGGCATATCGTAGTTCTCCTGGACTGTTTCGGCCGCGCGGCCGCGCCTTGTTATCGACTGAAGTAGCCAGTGGGATCGCGCGAGGGTCCTGACCGCTGACCAGCATCGATTGTAGGCTCGCAGCCGATGCCCGGTATCCACTGCTGCCTGGCTTGGCCCCGCATCAGGGCTTCGATCTCATCAGCGTACACGGGAACGCGGCTGATCAAATCGGCGCCCGTGGCCGTCACAACGACGTCGTCGTCGTTCAGAATACTGTGTTTTGGTACGGCTTCGGGGTGTTCGGTTCGCACGTCCATGGATGCCGGGTGCCTCATGGCGGTAGCAGTCGCGTTTCCCCAGCACTGCATCGAGTTGGTCGACTGTCACAGTTGCATTGCCATTCCTGCCTTGGTCGTAATGGCGATCGCGTCGCAATTGGCTGGCAAAGTGGGCATGGTGGCTGGCAAAAACCCCTTTATCATTCCTGAGCATTTTGTTATCCTGAAACACCCCCGCGATTTCGGACCATTTGCACCAAGCTCTTTGCCCGCCTACGCCCGGATTTACGGGTAGTCCTTGTATTCAGGAAAGTCATTTATGTCCTTGCTCAGCCTGTTCTCCCGAAAAAAAGCGGATGTGCCTGACCACGCGACAGACGACACTGGAGCGTCAATCACTGGGTCAATCCAGCCCGTGGAGACGTCGCAGAGCACGCCTTTGGGCGCCGCTGCGGCAGGTTCCGGCGCCGCAACTTGGGTCAAGGCGGAGAACGATAAGACCGGCCAGGCGCACACGGCGCGTGACACACTGGCGGCGCATGGCAAGGACGAGGACGCCGGCAGCGAGCGCAGGCGAGAGCAGGCGCTGGCGCGCAGAGAGCAACTTTACGGGGCAGTGCGTGAGTCCTTGTTGCGGGTTGGTATTCTGGCCGCCAGCTACAGGTTCAAGGTGCTGGCGCTGGATCAAACGGGGCAGCAGTATTTGGTGATGATTGATCTGGCTGCGAACCTGGCTCGCAGCGCGGCACAAATGACCGAGATCGAGTCCGTGATCGTTGACAACGCAAAATCCCACTACGACATTGCCGTGACGGCTGTCTATTGGCGCGCTGATGACCGCTTGGCTCAGGCGAGTGCAGTGCCTGCACCGGCCGCTCGACCTACCGCAGACGAAGTCAAGAAGCCGGCGGTGGCGAAGGTCGTTGAGTCGCCTGGGCGTGGCTTTGAGCCGCTGGAAACGGAGGAGATGCTGGCTTTTAAACGGGCGCTTTCCGTCACTGCGGCAGCGCCAGTTCCGGCGGGGGGCGCTCGGCCGCCCTCCCGGGGCTATAGCCCACTGGCAACGGGCTATGAGGACACCCAGATCGTCAGCCCGGACACTCTGCCGCCGGGCCACGGCGGGTCGCAATAGTCGCTGCGCCAGAACGGTTCGGCCCGACGGCGAAGTCGTTCACGCGCAGGTTCCTGTCAATGTCCTGCAAAATCCAAAAGAGTGAACAGCGGCAGTCCGGACGCGCGAATTTTTTCGGAACCGCCTAATTCAGGCAGGTCGACGATCGCCGCCCCCTCAATAACGGTGGCCCCCAACTGTTCCAGCAACTTTTTCCCGGCCAGCATGGTGCCGCCGGTGGCGATCAAGTCATCGATCAGCAGCACCCGGTCACCCGGTTTGACGGCGTCGGTGTGCAATTCCACCGTCGCGCTGCCATATTCCAACTCGTAGGTTTCCTGAATGGTGTCGAAAGGCAACTTGCCCTTTTTCCGGATCGGCACAAAGCCCAGGTTGAGCTCGTAGGCGACCACCGCGCCCAGGATGAAGCCGCGTGCATCCAATCCCGCCACCACGCTGGGTCGCAGGGCGGCATCCATGTAGCGGTGCACGAAGGCATCAATTAGCACACGGAACACCTTGGGGTCCTGCAAGAGCGGTGTGATGTCACGAAACTGGACGCCTGGCGCGGGCCAATCGGATACGGTACGGATGTGCGCTTTAAGGTACTGGCTGACGTTGAAATTTTGCATGGGGATTGACGCGGTTGAGTTGGTTAGAGACTACCCGCAAAGCAGCGACTTTTCTGCCAGTGCCAGTGCGGCCGGCTTGCCGCTCAGCACCAGGGTATCACCCTCTTCCAGAATAGTTTGTTCGTTTGGCGCTAAGGACTTGCCGTTGCCTTTGCGCAGTGCGACCACGCGCACCTTCAGGTCAGACAGCCCGATCTCGGGCAGGGGCTGACCGACGCCACTGGCGCCGGGGGGCAGCGTCACCGTGCTCAGGCGCTCGTGGTCCATTTCGGCGACTGAGTCGTCGTCGGCACCGTGGAAGTAGCCGCGCAGGAGGTTGTAGCGTGCATCGCGCTGTTCCTGCACCACGCGAATCACGCGCCGCATGGGTACACCCACCAGCGCCAGCGCATGGCTGGCGAGCATGAGCGAGCCCTCGATCGCCTCCGGGACGACTTCGGTTGCACCAGCTGCCTGCAATATTTCCAGATCATGGTCATCCTGGGTGCGCACGATCACCGGCACCGTCGGCGCATGGTTGCGGGTGTTGGCCAGGACCTTGAGTGCGCTGGGCGTGTCCAGATAGGTCACGACGACGGCGCTGGCCCGTGCCAGCCCGGCCGCGATCAAGGACTGCAAGCGCACCGCATCGCCAAAAACCACTGACTCGCCAGCCGCAGCGGCCTGGCGCACACGGTCCGGGTCGAGGTCCATGGCCATGTAGGGAATCCCCTCGCGCTCGAGCATGCGGCCCAGATTTTGTCCGCAACGTCCGTAGCCACAGATGATGACGTGCTTGCTGGTGCCGATGGATTTGCGCGCAATGCTGGTCATCTGCAGCGATTGCAGTAACCATTCGCTGCTGACGAACTTCATCACGATGGCGTTGCTGTACAGGATGATGAAGGGCGTTGCCAACATGGACAACACCATGCTGGCCAGGATGGGATTGAGCAGCGCCGGTGGCACCAAACCGTTGGTTTGCGCCAGCGACAACAGCACGAAGCCGAATTCACCGGCCTGCGCCAAGTACAAGCCGGTGCGCAGCGAAACGCCTTCGCTGGCGCCCAGAAACTTGGCCAGCGCAGCGACCAGTGCCAGTTTGAACAGCACTGGCAGCGTCACGAGGATAAGTACCAATGGCCAGTGCCGCGTCACTTCGCGCCAGTCGAGCAGCATGCCGATGGTGATGAAAAACAGTCCCAGCAAGACGTCGTGAAAGGGCCGGATGTCGGTTTCCACCTGGTGCTTGAATTCGGTCTCCGACACCAGCATGCCGGCGATGAATGCGCCCAAGGCCAGGCTCAAACCGGCCAGTTCGGTGAGCCAAGCCAGGCCAAGCGTGATCAGCAGCAGATTCAGCACAAACAACTCTTCACTCTTGCGCCGCGCCACCAGAGTGAGCCACCAGCGCATGACCCACTGACCGCCGACCAGCAGGATGGCGATCAACACTGCGGCCTTGACTGACGCCAGTGCGAGTGCTGTAAACAGTTTTTCTCCCGAAGTTCCCAAGGCCGGAATCAGCACCAACAAGGGTACGACCGCCAGATCCTGGAACAACAGCACACCCAGCACGCGTTTGCCGTGCTCCGATTCCATCTCGAGTCGCTCCGACATGAGCTTGATCACAATCGCCGTGCTGCTCATGGCCAGGGCGCCCGACAGTGACAATGCCGTGGGCCAGGCCATGGGCCAATAGGCCGGTAACAGCAGGCTCAAACCCAGCGAGCCCAGCGTGACCAGCGCCATCGTCAAGGCTACCTGGAACAAGCCCAGTCCAAACACATGACGGCGCATGGCTCGCAACTTGTGCAGGTTGAATTCCAGCCCGATCACGAACATGAGGAACACCACGCCGAACTCCCCCAAGTGCTGAATGCCGGCCGAGTTTTGGGCCAGTGCCAGGGCGTTTGGTCCTATGACAATGCCCACTGTCAGGTAGCCCAGAATGGGCGGGAGTCTGAGGAAACGACTGGCCACGACCCCGAGCACGGCAGCCAGCAGATACAGCAATGTGAGTTCAAGCCCGGTCATGCCTCGATACTAGTACACCAACCCGGCACCACCCCTGTGTGGCGGTCGATAAAATGACGCCATGACAGAACGCCTTGAGACACCCCGCGCCTTTGATCCTGAGCAGGCCTTGCGCTTGGCACTGGAAACCTTTGACATCGAGGCCGCTGCGGTCCTTGGTCTTAAGAACCGCGTGCACGCATCATTTGCCCGTGCAGTGCAAATGATGCTTGGTGTGCGAGGGCGGGTCGTGGTCATGGGCATGGGGAAAAGTGGTCATGTGGGACGCAAGATCGCGGCCACGCTCTCATCCACCGGGACTCCTTCCATGTTTGTCCATCCGGCCGAGGCCAGTCATGGCGATCTGGGGATGATCAAGTCGATGGACTTGGTGCTGGCCATTTCCAACAGCGGCGAAAGCGAGGAGCTCACATCCATACTTCCGGTACTCAAACGCCAGGGCGTGCCCTTGATTGCCATCACTGGCGGTGCGCAGTCGACCCTGGCCAGGCATGCCCACGAGACGCTGGACTGTAGCGTTGAGAAAGAGGCCTGTCCGCTGAATCTGGCGCCGACCGCGAGCACCACAGCACAACTGGCCATGGGGGACGCTTTGGCCGTCGCCCTGCTGGACGCACGCGGGTTCAAGGCAGAGGATTTCGCCCGATCCCACCCTGGTGGCGCGCTGGGCCGTCGATTGTTGACCCATGTGAGTGACGTGATGCGCTCCGGTGATGCGGTTCCCATGGTCGCACCCGAGGCGAGTCTGAGCGATTTGATGCGGCAAATGAGCGCCAAGGGATTGGGCGCGTCGGCCGTGGTGGATGCTCAGCAGCACGTGTTGGGGATATTCACCGATGGTGATTTGCGCCGCATGATCGAAAAGGGGCTTGACCTGCGCAACATCACAGCACAGGAAGTCATGCACGCCAAACCTCGCACCATATCCTTGGGCGCACTGGCGGTAGAGGCCGCGGAGTTGATGGAGCAGCATCGCATCACCAGTGTGCTGGTGGTGTCGGACGATGGCGTGTTGGCGGGGGTTGTGCACATTGGTGACCTGATGCACGCTAAAGTGATATGACGGTGGAGTCCGGCATGGTTCCTCATCTGCAGTTTCCGGTCGAATTGCTGCTGCAGGCGCAGGGCATACGCGTCGCCTTTTTTGATGTTGACGGCGTGCTCACGGACGGCGGCCTGTTGTTTTCTGAACAGGGCGAATCACTCAAGCGATTCAACACGCTGGACGGACATGGACTCAAATTGCTGCAAAAGGCGGGCATCACCCCGGCCGTCGTCACTGGGCGGGATTCCAAGCCCTTGCGCTTGCGACTGCTGGCACTGGGCATCACTCACGCCCGTTTTGGCACCGAAGACAAAGGACCGGCTGCCCTGGAGATACTCCAGGAACTGTCGTTGGAGTGGCGCCAAGCGGCGGCCATGGGGGACGATTGGCCAGACCTTGCCATGATGCGCCGCTGCGCCTTTGCCTGCGCCCCGGCGAATGCCCATGGAGAGGTCCGATCCCGTGCGCATCACGTGACCCGGGCGTTCGGTGGCGCCGGTGCGGTTCGCGAACTGTGTGATCTGCTGCTGATGGCCAGCGGGCACTATTCAGCCTTGCTGCGGGGGAGTCTGGGATGAGGCGCATCTGGGACCAATTGTCGATCTCCCTTCCGCTGATTTTGATGGCCGTGCTGGCCATGGGCTCATGGTGGCTGGTGCGTAGCACGCCCAACCTGATGCCAGCGAGCGTCGAGGCCGCGGCGCGGCACGAACCGGACTACTTCATGCGCAATTTTTCGATCAAGACGTTTGACGCGCAGGGGCGCCTAAAAAGTGAAATTTCGGGTGACCAGGCGCGCCATTTTCCAGACACCGACACCGTTGAAATTGACCAGGTGCGTATGCGTTCCTTCTCTGAACAAAGTGGCATCAGCACGGCCAGTGCCAGTCAGGGTGTGACGAACGCAGACGGCTCCGAGGTGCAACTGTTGGGCAATGCGCGCGTGTTGCGCGAAGCGCGCACGGACGCGGCCGGGCACCATCTTCCGGGCGGTGAATTTCGCAGCGAGTTTTTGCACGCCTACCTGAACTCGGAACGGTTGCAGACGCACAAGGCCGTGCAGTTGCGCCGCGCAGACGATCAGTTCACCGCTGATGCCATGGACTTTGACAATGTCGAGCGT
>CAIKVZ010000135.1 GCA_903830985.1 uncultured beta proteobacterium | reverse complement strand
GCCCAGCGCCACCTCGCCCTTGGCCTCATTGGGCGCTTGCGCCTGGCCGCTGCGCGTGTAGTTGGTGACGTTCTTGTGCAGCTTCTTCAGGTAGTCGAAAGCCGGCTCTTCGCCCATCAGCTGCACCAGTCCTGCCAGCACGGTGTAGGCCGTGCCGCTGGAGGCGGGGTGCGAAATCTCGATCTCGCCCTTGTACTCGGGCCGGATCACGTCGGCCCAGCATTTGGGCTCGGCCAGCTTTTTCTTCTTCAGCACCTCGGTGTTCCAGCCAAAGCCGATGGCCGAGGTGTAGAAGCCGCCCACCATGTTCTGCGTCATGGCGTACTGGCGCACGCTCCAGCCATGCAGGTCGTTCAGGTAGGCCGGGCGGTAAGGCTCGAGCAGGCCGATTTCCGCTGCCTGCAAAAAGGGGTCACCGGTGCCGCCCCACCAGATGTCGGTCTTGGGGTTGGCGGCTTCGGCCCGCACCTGCGCCAGAGCTTCGCCCGTGGCCTTGTGCGTTTGCAGCACCTTGATGCCGGTGGCGTGGCTGAACTCCTTGGCCGCCAGTTCGCACCAGGCCTGGTCCGTGCTGCAGATGGCGTTGACGGTCTGCGCCTGTGTCAGTCCGGCCGTGCAGGCCAGCAGTGCGGTGCATGCGATGGAGAGGGCAGTGCGCAGGCGCATGGAGATTTCCTTGAGTTGATCCTGTGACCCAGGATACAGCCATGCTGTGACAGAACGACGACTCGGTGTCTGCATGGATAATGCCATTGCCTGTCAGCAAGGGTACTCCGCGCTGATGCACCGGTGGTCGTCGTGGCCACAGACTTTTCCAAAGGAAACCCGATGTTCAAACAGACTCTCGCCGTGGCGTCCCTGATCGCCGTCGCCATGCCCCTGGCGCTGGCCCAAACGCCCATGACACTGGACAAGGTCAAGGCCAGTGGCAGCATGTCCGTGGCCTACCGCGATTCGTCGATCCCGTTCTCCTACCTGGACGACAAGGCGCAGCCCGTGGGCTTTGGCTGGGAAATCTGCGGCAAGATCGTCGATGCGGTGAAGAAGGCCACGGGCCGCGCCGACCTCAAGGTGCAGACCCAGGCCGTGACCTCGGCCAACCGTATCCCATTGCTGATGAACGGCACGGTCGACATCGAATGCGGTTCCACCACCAACAACTCCGAGCGCGCCAAGCAGGTGGCCTTTGCGACCAACTATTTCTACACCGGGACGCGCTTTCTGGTGAAGGCCAGTTCGGGCGTGAAGTCCATCGACGATCTCAAGGGCAAGACCGTGGTGTCCACCACTGGCACCACCAACTTCAAGATCATCCGCAACCTGAATGAAGAAAAGAAACTGGGCATTGACCTGATCGGCGCCAAGGACCATGCCGACTCGGCCTTGCTGGTGCAAAGCGGTCGCGCCCTGGCCTTCGGCATGGACGACATCTTGTTGTACGGCTTGAAGGCCAGCTCCGCCAACCCGGCCGATCTGGCGGTGGTCGGCGAGGCGATTCAAGTCGAGCCCTACGCCATCATGGTGCGCCGCGATGACCCGGCCTTCAAGAAACTGGTTGACGACACCCTGGCCTCGCTCATGAAGAGCGGCGAATTCGAGACGCTGTACAAGAAGTGGTTCCAGTCGCCGATCCCACCCAAGGGCATCAACCTGAGCGCGCCCATGAGCCGAGAGCTGATCGAGAACATGAAGAAGCTGTCCGACAAGCCGGCCACCTGATCAGCTGATCGCGAGGTACTGGCATGCATTGGGAGTGGCAGGTCTTCCTGCAGGAGACCGGCGGCGGCCAGACCTATCTGCGCTGGCTGCTGTCGGCCTGGGGCTGGACGCTGGCGGTGGCGGGCTGCTCCTGGGTCGTGGCCCTGCTCGTGGGCGCGCTCATGGGCATACTGCGCACCACGCCGAGCCGGGGATTGGCTTTTCTGGCCAATGCCTGGACCGAGCTGTTTCGCAACATCCCTCTGCTGGTCCAGGTGTTCCTCTGGTACCACGTGATCCCGATGCTGATCACCCCGCTGCGCAACCTGCCCAGCTTTGTGCTGGTGGTTTTTGCCCTGGGTTTTTTCACCTCGGCGCGCATTTCCGAGCAGGTCAAGGCCGGCATCGAGGCCCTGCCCCGCGGCCAGCGCTACGCCGGCCTGGCCATGGGGCTGACGCTGGCGCAGACCTACCGCTACGTGTTGCTGCCGATGGCGT
>CAIKVZ010000134.1 GCA_903830985.1 uncultured beta proteobacterium | reverse complement strand
GCCCCGGCATTGACCGACCTGATCGGCAACCAGGTGGCCATCATGTTCGACAACATGCCCTCGGTGATTCAGCATGTGCGCTCCGGCAAGTTGCGCGCGCTGGCCGTGACCACGAGCAAACGCTCGCCCGAACTGCCCGATGTGCCCACCATCGCCGAAACCGGCCTGACGGGCTACGAGGCCACCTCGTGGTTTGGCATGCTCGCGCCTGCAGGCACGCCTGCGGCCGTTGTCAGCCGGCTCAATGCGACGATAGTCAAAGTGCTGGCCCAGGCCGACATCCGCAAGAAGATCAGCGACCAGGGTGCCGAGGTCTACAGCGAAACGCCCGAGCAGTTTGCGTCCTTCATCCAGGCCGAAGGCGTGAAGTGGGGCAAGGTGGTGCGCGACTCGGGTGCCAGCGTGGACTGAGGCCACCATGGAATTGGCCGAATTCGGCACGATCGCCGACCAGATCCGACAGCATGCGCGCCATGCACCCACGCGCATTGCGCTGATTGACGGCACTCGTGTGCTCAACTACGCGTCCCTGGACGCGCTCATGGACCGGGTTGCTGGCGCACTGCAGCGCGATGGCCTGCGGGTCGGGGACGCAGTCGCCATTTGCGCCGGCATGTCGATCGCATACGCGGCCGTCTTTCTGGGCGCATTGCGGGCGGGTGTCGTGGTGGCACCGCTGGCACCCGGGGCCACGCCCGAGAGTCTGCAGCGCATGCTTTGCGATGCGCAGGCGAAAGTTCTTTTTACCGACAGCAGTTGTGCGCAGCACTTTGCCGATGTTGCGGGCGTTGGGGCGACGATGGTGGCGCTGGATGGATCAGCCGCAGCCCAGGCACTGGACGAATGGATGGCCGCCCCGGCGTTGCACCCAGCGAGTGCGCATATCACCGCCCAAACGCCTTTCAACATCATCTACTCGTCCGGCACCACGGGTGAGCCCAAGGGCATCGTACAAGCCCATGGCATGCGCTGGGCACAGGTGCTTCGAGCCAGGAACTGGGGCTATGGGCCCGACGCCGTTGCCATCGCATCCACGCCCTTGTACTCCAACACCACGCTGGTGATTTTCTTTCCGGTTCTGAGTTACGGTGGCACCGTGGTGCTGATGCCAAAATTCAACCCGACGGAGTTCCTGCGGCTCGCGCAATTGCATCGCGCAAGCCACGCCATGCTGGTTCCGGTGCAATACCAGCGATTGATGGCGTGTGAAGATTTCGACACATTCGACTTGACCAGTTTTCAGTTCAAGTTCTCCACCAGTGCGCCCTTCTCTGCCGGCCTGAAAACCGATGTCATCAGCCGCTGGCCGGGCGCCCTGATCGAAATCTATGGCATGACCGAAGGTGGCGGAAGCTGCGTGCTGGAGGCGCACAAGCAGCCGGGCAAGCTGCACACCGTGGGTCAACCCGTCGCGGGCAACGACATCCGCCTGATCAATGACGCTGGCGTAGAAGTTCCCGCTGGTGAAACCGGCGAAGTGGTGGGGCATTCGCCTGCCATGATGACGGGCTACCATGGTCAACCCGAGAAGACGCGCGAGGCCGAGTGGTTTGACCTGAGCGGAAAGCGCTTCATTCGGACGGGAGACATTGGCCGCTTTGATGAAGAGGGTTTTCTGACCCTGGTGGACCGCAAAAAGGACATGATCATTTCCGGCGGGTTCAATGTCTACCCCAGTGACCTGGAAGCCGTACTGCGCGGACATGAATGCGTCGAAGACGTGGCCGTTGTGGGTATTCCCTCGGATTTGTGGGGAGAAACACCCGTGGCCTTTGTCGTGCGCAAACCGGGCGCTGATGTGCCAGAAGAGGCGCTTTTGCAGTGGGCCAATGGGCGGCTTGCCAAAACACAGCGACTGGCAAATCTGCTGTTCATTGCGGAGTTGCCGCGCAGCCCGATTGGCAAGGTGCTCAAGCGGGAGCTGCGCGACCAGTTGGTCGCGTCACGGTTTGATGCCAATTAGTGCCGCCACAGAAATCAAAGAACAACATGAGCGTGCTGGACTCGCGCTCAGTTATTGGCGCCAAGCGCTGATCTGCAGCGCCCGGGTTAAAGTTGCGCCCTGCACCGCCCACTGCGGAGCACCCCTTCACGTCCGGAAAGAAACATGCACACCGCCCGCCCCATCATCCTGCCCGGACAAACTGCTGCCAGCGCGAAGCTGCCCATCGTCTGCACGCCCCTGGTTGGCCGCAGCCGTGAGACCGTGCTGGACGAATTGCAGCGCGTGCTGCCGAAAAGGCCCGACCTGCTGGAATGGCGCGTCGACTTCTTTCAGAACATCGCCAACAGCGCCGAGGTGATCGCCCTGGCACAGGACATAAGGCAGGCAGCCGGCGGCATCCCCGTGCTCTTCACCCGGCGCTCCGTGCGCGAAGGCGGCGAGACGATCGCGCTGGACGAGGACGCTGTG
>CAIKVZ010000133.1 GCA_903830985.1 uncultured beta proteobacterium | reverse complement strand
TCAGCCGGACATGAAGAACGCCGGCATCGGCATAGGGCTCATCGCCGGCGTGGTCGCGCTGATCTGGCTGGGTACTGGCTTCTTCATCGTGCAGGAGGGTCAAAAAGCCGTCATAACCCAGTTTGGCCGTTACAACAGCACGGTGGGTGCGGGTTTCAACTGGCGTCTGCCGTACCCGGTGCAACGCCACGAGTTGGTGTTTCTCAGCCAGATCCGCTCGGTCGACGTGGGGCGCGACTCCATCATCAAGGCCACGGGCTTGCGCGAATCCGCGATGTTGACCGAGGACGAAAACATCGTGGAAATCAAGTTTGCCGTGCAATACCGTTTGAGCGATGCGCGGGCCTTCCTGTTCGAGAGCAAGAACCCGAGCGAAGCCGTGGTGCAGGCCGCGGAAACCGCGGTGCGAGAAGTGGTAGGCAAGATGCGCATGGACTCGGCTCTGGCTGAGGAGCGCGACCAGATCGGGCCGCGCGTGCGCGCCCTGATGCAAAAAATTCTGGACCGTTACAAGGTCGGCATCGAGGTCGTGGGCATCAATTTGCAACAGGGCGGCGTGCGTCCGCCAGAGCAGGTGCAGTCGGCGTTTGACGATGTTCTCAAGGCCGGGCAGGAGCGCGAGCGCGCGAAGAACGAGGCCCAGGCCTACGCCAACGATGTGGTGCCGCGCGCCGTGGGCGCGGCCTCACGACTCAAGGAAGAGTCAGACGCCTACAAGGCGCGGGTCGTGGCCCAGTCGCAGGGTGATGCACAGCGGTTTCGCTCGGTCCTGACGGAGTACCAGAAGGCACCCCAGGTGACGCGCGACCGTATGTACCTGGACACCATGCAGCAGATTTACAGCAATGTGACCAAGGTGCTGGTCGATTCCAGCAAGGGATCCAACCTGCTGTACTTGCCGCTGGACAAGATCATGCAACTCAGCGCTCCCGCTGCCGAGCCCGCGCCCGCCGTGGCCGCAGCGCCCACCACAGTCCCGGCCCCAGCCGCCGGGGTGCCCAATGACGCGCGTACCCGGGATGCCGCACGCACACGCGAACGTGAAACGCGTTAGGAACAGAACATGAACAGGATTGGATTGATTGGTGCCTCCATGGTGGCCGTGTTGGCCTTGTTGAGCTCCATGCTATTCGTTGTGGATCAGCGGCAGTTTGGTGTCGTGTACGCGCTCGGTCAGATCAAGGAAGTGATCACTGAGCCGGGTTTGAACGTGAAACTGCCACCGCCGTTTCAAAACGTCAGCTACATCGACAAGCGCCTGCTGACGCTGGACAGCGCCGACGCCGAGCCGATGCTCACGGCCGAAAAGCAGCGCATGGTGATCGACTGGTATGTGCGCTGGCGCATCACCGAGCCGACGCAGTACATTCGCAATGTGGGGCTGGATGAAAACGCCGGCGCCATGCAACTCAACCGGGTCGTGCGCAACGCCTTCCAGGAAGAGATCAACAAGCGCACGGTGAAAGAGATACTTTCACTCAAACGCGAAGCCCTGACGGCCGACGTGAAGCGCGAGGTGTTGGCCGCTGTGGGTGGCGCGAATCCGTGGGGCGTGGACGTGGTGGATGTGCGCATCACGCGCGCCGATTACGTCGATGCCATCACCGAATCGGTGTACCGGCGCATGCAGGCGGAGCGCACGCGCGTCGCCAATGAGTTGCGCTCCACCGGCGCGGCCGAGGGCGAAAAGATTCGCGCCGACGCCGACCGGCAGCGCGAAGTGACGATTGCCAACGCTTACCGCGAAGCGCAAAAGGTCAAGGGCGAGGGCGACGCCCAGGCGGCTGGCATCTATGCCGAGGCTTTCGGGCGCGACCCCAAGTTTGCCCAGTTCTACCGCAGCCTGGACGCCTACAAGGCCAGCTTCGCCAAGAAGAGCGACGTCATGGTGCTGGATCCGGCCTCGTCCGAGTTCTTCAAGGTGTTGCGTGGTGACGCAGGGGCCGTAGCGGCACCTGCCAAGAAGTAGATCTTGGAAGGCGATACGCTGTGGCAGGCGCTGGCCTTGGTGCTGGTGTTCGAGGGGCTGCTGCCTTTTGCTTCGCCGGTGGCTTGGCGTCGCATGTTCACCCAGGTGCTGCAATTGCAGGATGGGCAGATCCGTTTTTTCGGACTGCTCAGTGTGCTCGCAGGCCTGCTCTGTTTGTGGTGGTTGAGCTGACGCCCTGGCGTCAGTTGACACCGGTAAAATCCGGTTTTTAACAGCACCCCTAAATTCTCATGTCTGCCTGGGTACTGCCCGATCACATTGCCGACGTCTTGCCCCATGAGGCTCGGCACATCGAAGATCTCCGCCGTGAATTGCTTGACACCGCACGTTGCTATGGCTACGAGCTGGTCATGCCACCCATGGTGGAGCATCTCGAATCACTGTTGACCGGGACCGGTGAGGCCCTGGATCTGCAAACTTTCAAACTGGTCGATCAGTTGTCGGGACGCACACTCGGTTTGCGCGCCGACACCACACCGCAGGCGGCGCGCATTGATGCCCATCTGCTGAATCGCCAAGGGGTGACGCGCCTGTGCTATTGCGGCCCGGTGCTGCATACCCGACCCGACAAACCGCACGCCACGCGTGAACCCTTGCAGTTCGGCGCGGAAATTTTTGGTCATTCCGGGCTGGAAGCCGATCTGGAGAGTCTGGTGCTGGCGCTCGATTGTCTGGACAAGGCAGGGGTGCGGGGTGCCAGCGTCGACATGGCGCATGCGCGCATTGTCAAGGTGCTGCTTGAAGGGCTGGCCTTGCCGGCGGAGCATCTGGCCCAACTGCACGCGGCGCTTGCAGTCAAGGACGGACCTGAATTGCTCGGCCTGACGCGCACCCTGCCTGGGGATGTGCGCGATGCATTGCGCGGCCTGATTCAATTGTATGGCGACGCTGGCGTGCTGGTGCAGGCCAGGCAGGCGCTCAAGGCCTTCCCCGCAGTGCAGTCGTCGCTGGATGAATTGCAGTGGCTTGGGGCCCAATTGGGCCACGCTGCGGTGACCTTCGATCTGGCCGATTTGCGCGGCTACGCCTACTACAGCGGCGTGCGTTTTTCCATCTACGCCCAGGGGGCCAGCGATGCGCTGGTGCGGGGTGGGCGCTACGACGAAGTGGGAGCAGTATTCGGTCGCAAGCGCCCCGCGGCAGGCTTCAGCCTGGATATCAAGGAACTGGTTGGCGCGGCGCAGCAACGCAGCTTGCGCGCGGCCATTCGTGCCAGTTGGCATGGCGACGACGACTGGCGCGCTGCAGTGTCCCGCTTGCGCCAGCTCGGTGAAACTGTGGTCTGCGCAATGCCAGGCCACGAAAGTGAAGTTGATGAATTCCATTGCGACCGCGAGCTCATTGAGCGCGCCGGCCAGTGGGTGCTCCAAGCCCTTTGAAACGAACAGCATGAACACAGACAAGCAACAAAAATCGGGTAGAAACGTGGTCGTCGTGGGCACCCAATGGGGCGACGAGGGCAAAGGCAAACTGGTCGACTGGCTGACCGAAAGTGCACAGGGTGTGGTGCGCTTTCAGGGCGGGCACAACGCTGGCCATACGCTGGTCATCAATGGCGTAAAGACGGCCCTGCACCTGATCCCAAGCGGCATCATGCGCGCCGGTGTCAAGTGCTACATCGGCAACGGCGTGGTGCTGTCCGCGGCCAAACTGTTCGAGGAAATGCAGGGCCTGGAGAAGGCCGGCGTGGAAGTGCGTTCGCGCCTGCGCGTAAGCGAGCTGTGCCCGCTGATTCTGCCGTTTCATGCGGCCCTGGACGTGGCGCGTGAGGCGGCGCGCGAGCAGGGCGGCGTGGAAAAAATCGGCACCACCGGGCGCGGCATCGGCCCGGCCTACGAAGACAAGGTGGCCAGGCGCGCGCTGCGCGTGCAGGACCTGAAGTTCCCCGAGCGTTTTGCCGGCAAGCTGCGCGAACTGCTCGACCTGTACAACCATCAGCTCACCACTTATCTGGGTTCGGCCAAGTTCGATTTTGGCCCTGCGCTGCAGCCCTATATGGTCGAGGGCCGCGTGCAGTTCGATGTGGTGTACGAAGAAGCCATGCGCCACGCCGAATTGCTCAAGCCCATGATGGCCGACGTGTCACGCGAACTGAACGAAGCGCACAAGGCCGGTGCGAATCTGCTGTTTGAAGGGGCACAGGGAACGCTGCTCGATGTGGACCACGGCACCTACCCCTTTGTTACTTCGAGCAATTGCGTCGCCGGTAACGCCGCTGCCGGCGCTGGCGTGGGCCCCGGCATGTTGCATTACATCCTGGGCATCACCAAGGCCTATTGCACCCGCGTCGGCGGCGGACCGTTTCCCACCGAACTGGAATGGGAAGTGCCGGGAACGCCCGGCTACCACATGAGTACGGTCGGTGCGGAGAAGGGCGTGACCACCGGGCGCAGCCGGCGTTGCGGCTGGTTCGACGCGGCCCTGCTCAAGCGTTCGGCGCAAGTCAATGGCCTCACTGGCCTGTGCATCACCAAGCTCGATGTGCTGGACGGTCTGAAGTCACTGGAACTGTGCACCGGCTACCAGCTCGACGGCGCACATGTGGACATCCTGCCCATGGGGGCCGACGATATCAGCCGCTGTGTGCCGGTGTATGAGACCCTGCCCGGCTGGAGTGACAGCACGGTGGGCGTCACGCAGTATGACCAATTGCCGGCGGCAGCGCGGCGCTATCTGGAGCGAATCGAGGATGTCACCGGTGTGCCCATCGCCCTGATCTCCACCAGCCCGGACCGGGAGCACACGATCTTGCTGCGCCACCCGTTCAGCGCTGCATGAACACAGCATCATCTCAAGAAACTTCAGGAGCACAAGCATGTTGACGGAAGACGGCAAACACCTGTATGTCAGCTACGACGAATACCACAACCTGATCGAGAAGCTGGCGCTCAAGGTGTTTCAGTCGGGTTGGGAATTCGACACCATCCTGTGCTTGGCGCGCGGTGGCATGCGACCCGGCGACATCCTGTCGCGCATTTTTGACAAGCCGCTGGCCATCATGTCCACCAGCTCGTACCGTGCCAAGGAAGGCACGGAACAAGGCCATCTGGACATCGCACGCTTCATCACCACGCCGCGCGGAGAAATTGCCGGCAAGGTGCTGCTGGTGGACGATCTGGCCGACAGCGGCGCGACCCTCAAGGCGGTGATGCACCAGCTAAAGACCAGCTACGCGCCCATCACCGAGTTGCGCAGCGCCGTCATCTGGACCAAGGGTGTATCCGGTTTCACGCCGGATTATTCGGTGGAATACTTGTCGACCAACCCCTGGATTCACCAGCCTTTCGAGAGCTACGATGCCATGCGTCCCGCGCAGTTGCTGGAAAAGTGGCGACTCTGAGTCGGCTTCCAATAGCGATGCCCATGACCGAGCTGTCTACCCACCTCATTCACCACCCCTATGCGCCACCCGCGGGCTTTGTCGCGCCGCAGGTCGGCGTGTACAAGGCCTCCACGGTGATCTTCCCCAATGTGGCTGCGATGCGCAGCACCGAGTGGAAAGACAAGTCGGGCTATACCTACGGGCTGCACGGCACACCCACCAGCTTCGTGCTGGAGGAGCGTTTGTGCACCCTGGAGGGAGGCCGCGAGTGCCTGCTGGTGCCCAGTGGTCTGGCGGCGATCGCCAACGTCGCGCTGGCCTTGCTCAAGACCGGTGACGAGGTGCTGATTCCGGACAATGCCTACGGTCCGAACAAGACCCTGGCCGAAGGCGAGCTCAAGAACTGGGGCATCTCCCACCGCTACTACGACGCCATGAATCCGGCCGATCTGGCAGCAAAGATCTCGCCCATCACCAAATTGGTCTGGCTCGAGGCGGCGGGCTCGGTCACGCTGGAATTCCCGGATCTTGCGCAATTGGCCCGAATCTGCCGGCAACGCGGCGTGACCAGTGCGCTGGACAACACCTGGGGTGCGGGGTTGGCCTTTGCGCCCTTTGATCTGGATGGTGCTGGGCTCGGTGTGGATGTTTCGATTCATGCCCTGACCAAATACCCCAGCGGCGGCGGCGACGTGCTCATGGGCAGCATCATCACCCGCGAACCGGCCTTGGGACTGCGGCTCAAGCTGTGCCATATGCGGCTCGGTCTGGGAGTCGGCGCCAACGATGTCGAGGCCGTGCTGCGCGCGCTGCCCAGCCTGGTGTTGCGCTACGCGGCCCACGACCGCGCCACGCGTGCGCTGGTGCAGTGGGCCAGCCAGCGCCCCGAGTTCGCCCAGGTGCTGCATCCGGCGCTGGCCGATTCGCCCGGTCATGCGCACTGGAAGCAACTGTGCGGCAGCGAGACCGGCTCGGCGGCGGGGCTGTTCAGCGTGATCTTCCACGAGCGCTTTGACGGTTCCCATGTTGACGCATTCTGTGACGCCCTGCGGCTTTTCAAGCTGGGCTACAGCTGGGGTGGACCCATGAGCCTGGTCGTTCCCTACGAACTGGCCAGTATGCGCCAGGTCTGGCCTGACCATCTGGCAGCTGGAACGCTGGTGCGGTTTTCCGTCGGGCTGGAGTCCGCGGCCGATCTACAGTCGGATTTGCAGCAGGCGCTGGCCGCGATGGTTTGATCGGTTTGGCCCGCGCCCAGGGCGCGCGCGCCGAAATTAGTCCGGCAAACGTCGGCCGCTGCAAGAAAGCGGTGCGACAAACTGGTACAGTGGGCCCATCAACTTGAAAGAAAACCTTGGCAACACCGAACTACGGATACGAGAAGCGTCAAAAGGAACTGGCGAAGAAGCGCAAGAAGGAAGACAAGCTCAAATCCAAGACGCAGCGCAAGGCCGGTGAGGGCGAGGGCGAGCCAGGTACTGACGACGAGACGCCTTCAGATCAGGCCGTCAACCCGGGTGAAAACCAGACTCCCCCTGCTTCAGCGTAACACCACGCGCCGTCAGCCCTGACTTTGCGACTGGCTTTGTGAGGTGCTGAATCCCGACGCGCCCTCTGCAACGGACTCCACCGTGACTCCCACCGTCAGGGTGTGGCTGGCGCCTCCGTGTATCACGCCGCGTATTGGCGAAACATCTGAAAAGTCGCGTCCGATCGCCAGGGTCACGTAGTCTTCGCCCGGCGAGTGCCAGCCGGCGCGGTTGTTCGTCGGATCCAGATCGCACCAGCGCTCCCCCTGCGGCAGGTCCGGCACATACACCGCAATCCAGGCGTGTGAAGCGTCGCTGCCGCGCAGCTTGACGGTGCCTGGCGCAGCCTCGGTGAGCAGGTAGCCGCTGACATAGCGGGCCGCCAACCCCATGGCGCGCAGGCAGGCCAACATGATGTGGGCGAAGTCCTGGCACACGCCCTTGCGCTGCGCCAGGGCCTCCAGTGCCGGTGTGTTGATCTGCGTGCTCTGACTCTCGTAGGTAAAGTCAGCGTGCACGCGCTGCATCAGGTCTTTGGCCGCGGCCAGTACCGATGCACCGTGCGTGAAACTCGGCCTGGCATAAGCGGCGAACTCCGGGTGCTGCGGCACAAAGGGCGAGGCAAAGCTGAATTCAGCCGCGGCGTCAAAGCGTCCGTCCAAGCGGTAGCGAAAGCGCTCCCGGGTTTGCTCCCACGTGACGCTGCTGGGCGGCAGGGGCCGCGCCAGCGTCGTCACCACGCTGCAGGCGCGCACATCGAGCAAGGTGTGCGGCGACTGCAGAGAAAAGAAACAACGCGTATTGCCAAAGACATCCAGTGTGAGCCGGCTTTGGGCCGGTGTGGGGTTGATCAGCAGCGAATGGCTCAGCAGCCGCTGGTAGCGTGTCTGCAGCGGCTGCAGGTAGGCCATGTGCTGCGCTGTCTCCACGGCAGGCAGGTAGTCGTAGCAGGTTTCGTGGGTGACTTGCAGTTTCATCAGGTCACGCTGTGTTTGGTCGCACCCGAATGGGTGAAGTAGGTGACGCTGATCTGCTCCGACACGTCGTAGGCGGCGTTGGCGCATTGCAGCAGCAATTCGTTCAGGGCGAAAAAATAACCCGGACCCGTGCCCGGCTCTGCCTGTCCAGTGCCATGGTCCGGCAGCGCTTCGCACAGCTGCACCAAGTTCCAGGAAGACGGTGCCGGCACGCTCCGTGACAGTACACCGAGTTGGCCGGGCTCGCTGCCGGCCAGTTTGGCAAGGCGCCCGCGCAGCGTCTGCGCCACCCAGCCCAGGGAGCGGGGGTTGTCGCCGTCGAGCACCAGCAATTCGATCATTGCGGCCATGTCGCGGCTTTGCTGGTATTGCGCGCGAAAGGTGATTGTGCTGTCAAACAGCGCGAGCATGGCCTCGAAGCCGCCATCGGTGTGCACCGCTGCGGTCTCCAGTCCGCGTGCCAGCGCCGACGCCAGAAAGCTCAGGCGTTCGATGTGGCGGCCAATGCTCAGCAGGCGCCAGCCATCGTCACGCGTCATGCGATCGGTCTGCGCGCCGGTGATGGCTGCCATGTGGTCGCTGGTGTCCATGAGCACCTGCAGGGCTTCCATTGAGGAGTAGTCGCCGCTGCGCAAATGTTCGGTGCAGCGGGTGAAAAACTCCTCCTCGGCACGCACGATGACGCGCCAGTGCTCTTGGGAGAGACGCTCGCGCACGCTCGAGCCCGTCATCTTCAGGGCACGCAGGCTGTAGCCCACACTCATGGTGCCGCTTCCCAGGCTGGAGATCAGGCTGCGTTCAAAGACACGGCGCGCCTGGAGCGCGGACGGCACGTCGGGCAGTACCAGGGTGTTGGCAACCGCCATCTGGCTGAGCCAGGCCAGCAGTGGCTGCGATGATTGGTCTGCGCCGTTGAGGCATTCCAGCGTGATGCGTGACAGTCGCACGGCGTTTTCCGCACGCTCGGTGTGGCGGCCCAACCAGAACAGGTTTTCTGCGGCGCGGCTGGTGACCAGCCGTTTGCGTTGCGCCAGCATGTCTGGCGTGACATGCGGCTGCAGCAGGGTGGTGCGGTCCACTTCGCCGCGCGTCAGTGCCCAGACATCGGCACTGCTGCCACCGTGCTGCATGGAGGCAATGCCCTGCGCGTTACCCGCCACGCGCGCCAGCCCGCCCGGCAGCACGCGCCACGACTGCACGCCGTCTGACACGGCGAAAACGCGCAGCATGAGGGAGCGTGCGACAACCTGTCCCGAACCGTCAACGGCGCTGGCGGATGACTCCCATGTGGGCATTTGCGACAGCGGCAGGTAGGCTTGAACCGTGTGGTCGGCGCTTTGGCGCAGCACCCGCCCCGCCCACTCGTCGAGTTCGCGCGCTGACAGGGAGCGACCCATGACCGAGTCAAATCCGCCCTGAAGTTCGGATCCCGGATAGGTGGCCTTGATGACCAGATCGCGCAGTCGGGGCAGGGCTTCCTCCATGGCAGAGCGTTCACCGCACCACCAGGTGGGCAGTGAAGGCAGACGCAGTTGCTCACCCAGCAGGTGGCGCGACAGGGCTGGCAAAAAGCCCAACAGGGCCGGCGATTCCAGAAAGGCCGAGCCCGGTGTGTTTGCCACCACCACGTTGCCCGCGCGAATCGCCTGCAGCAGCCCGGGCACGCCCAGGGTCGAGTCGGGACGCAGTTCCAGCGGATCGAGGTACTCGTCGTCGACGCGCTTGAGCAGTCCATGCACCGGCACCAAGCCTTTGAGTGTTTTCAGGTAGAGGCGCTCGTCGCGCACGATCAGGTCGTTGCCTTCGACCAGGGTCAGACCCAGATAGCGCGCCAGATACGCGTGTTCAAAATAGGTTTCGTTGTACGGCCCGGGCGTGAGCAGCGCCAGATGTGCGTTGGCCCCGGCCGGGCTCAACTGCTTCAGACGCTCCACCAGCGCGCGGTAAGTGCCGGCCAGACGCTGCACCCGCAGCGACTGAAAGGCCTGGGCAAACTGGCCCGAGATGGCCAGACGGTTCTCCAAAAGATAGCCCAGGCCGGACGGGGCCTGGCAGCGTTGGCTCACCACCCACCAATTGCCGTCCGGGCCGCGCGCCAGGTCGAATGCGGCGATGTGCAGGTAGGTGCCGCCCACGGGCTTGATCCCGTGCATGGCCCGCAGATAGCCCGGATGGCCCTGCACCAAGGCCGGTGGCAGCAACCCCTGCGCGAGCAATTGCTGGCGCCCGTAGACATCGTCCATGACCTGCTCCAGAAGGCGCATGCGCTGCATCACTCCGGCTTCAATTTGCAGCCAGTTGTCGGGCTCAATGATCAACGGAAAGAGGTCCAGCGACCAGGGGCGCTGGGGGCCGCCCTCGTCGGCGTAGACGTTGTAGGTAACGCCGTTGTCGCGGATCTGGCGCTCCAGGCTGGCGGTGCGCTGATTCAGGTCCAGGCCATCGTCGGCCAGATGTTCAAAGAAACTCGTCCAGGCCCCGGTAGGGTCGGCCGGCGCCTGGTCTCTTGTGCCGTTGCCCGTGGCGACGACACCGCGCAGTTCGTCAAAATGCCCCGCCGCTGCCAGGCACTCGGCCACCCGACCCTGGGCCTCGGTGGGCGGGTCGCCAGGCTTGGCGCAAAGGGATTCGCTGGCGTCATTCACGGCCGTCGAGTATGCCAGCGCCGGCGCTGCAAATTTGACGTCATTGCCTGCTGCCGGTGGCGAACCGGCGGGAATAAGGCCGTCGTTTTCTGCCAAAGTTAGCGTTAGAGGCGACGCAAATCGCGGGTGAAGGGAAACTCGCGGCTACCGGCGACGTGAATGGTCGCCGGTGGCACCACCATTTCCCCCGGGGTGTGGCCCATGGCGGCGAAGCGCGACATGCGTCGGCTCTCGGCCTCGTAGGCATTCACCGGGAAGGTATCCGGATTCAGGCCGCCGGGATGCGCCACAAAGTACTGGCATCCGCCCAATGAACGCTTCATCCAGGTGTCGACGATGTCAAAGGTCAGCGGTGTGTGGATGCCGATGCTGGGATGCAGCGCCGAGGGCGGATTCCAGGCCTTGTAGCGCACGCCGGCCACGTATTCTCCGTTCGTGCCAGTCGACTGCAGCGGCAGCGCTTTGCCGTTGCAGGTCACGACGTAGCGGCTTTCGTTCATGCCGGTGACGCGCACCTCGATGCGTTCCAGCGACGAGTCGACATAGCGTGCCGTGCCGCCGGGCGCACCCTCTTCGCCCATCACATGCCAGGGCTCCAGCGCGTTGCGCAGCGTGAGTTCGATGCTGGCGGACTGCACCGAGCCCACCAGCGGGAAGCGGAACTCGTAATGCGGGGCGAACCAGCTGGCGTCAAAGGCGTAGCCGGCGCTGACCATCTCGGCCATGACGTCGTCAAAGTCCATCTTGATGAAGGTCGGCAGCATGAAGCGGTCGTGCAGTTCCGTGCCCCAGCGCGTCGCAGGCGCCTGGTAGGGTTTTTTCCAGAAGCGTGCCACCAGGGCGCGCAGCAGCAACTGCTGCACGCTGCTCATGTGCGGATGCGGCGGCATCTCGAAGGCGCGCAATTCCAGCAGGCCCAGACGCCCCGTGGCCGAGTCCGGCGAGTACATCTTGTCGATGGAGAATTCGCTGCGGTGCGTGTTGCCGGTGGCGTCGATCAGGATGTTGCGCAGGCTGCGGTCCACCAGCCAGGGCGGCATGCTCTGGCCGTGCAGCTCGCGGTTCTTGTAAATTTGTTCAATGGCGATTTCCAGCTCGTACAACTGGTCGTTGCGCGCTTCGTCCACGCG
The DNA here is from genome assembly GCA_903830985.1 of uncultured beta proteobacterium. Classification (GTDB taxonomy): domain Bacteria; phylum Pseudomonadota; class Gammaproteobacteria; order Burkholderiales; family Burkholderiaceae_C; genus CAIKVZ01. Next base: position 2,906 of record CAIKVZ010000133.1, on the reverse strand, counting down.
CGGTGCCTGGCTGGTGGGCCCGACAAACATGCCGCTGAACAGATAGCTCAGTGACGGGTGGTTGTGCCAGTACAGCAGCAGGCTGGCCAGCAGTTCGGGTTTGCGCAGGAAGGGGCTGTCCGAAGGTGTGGCGCCGCCCATGACAAAGTGGTTGCCGCCACCGGTGCCGGTGTGGCGTCCGTCCTTCATGAACTTCTCGGCGGAGAGCCGTGACTCGAAGGCCGCGTTGTACAGGAACTCGGTGTTCTTCACCAGTTCGGCCCAGTTGGTCACGGGGTGGATGTTGACCTCGATCACGCCCGGATCAGGGGTGACCTGCAGCAGTTTGAGGCGCGGGTCGCGCGGCGGCGGGTAGCCTTCCAGCACCAGCGTCACCCCAAGTTCTTGCGCCGTGGCTTCGATCGCGGCCAGCAGGTCCAGGTAATGCTCGAGCTTCTCCAGGGGCGGCATGAAGACGTAGAGCACGCCGGTCTTCTTGCCCACTGCTTCCGCCTTGGGTCCGCTGGCGCGGCGCGGGTCCCGCACCTCCACGCACAGCGCAGTACGCGTCACCCAGCCGGCCGATTTCTGGCGCTCGGGGACACGGGCAAAGTCGGCGGGCTCGGCCTGCGAACGGCTTTGTGCGTTGCCTGCGGCGAGACCTGCAGCCTGCGCTGTGACCGGCTGCAGCACACGCACGGCTTCGCCGTTGGGTCCGTGCCCTGACAAATAGGGCGCGGCAAGGCTGCGGTGCTCAGGAGTGACCAAGGCCTGCGCACCGGCTTGGTAGCGCGCAGACAGGGTCTGATGGGCTGCCAGTGCGGGTCGCGCCACCGTCGGATCCTGTTCGATCAGGTAGGGGAAGTCGGCTTCGCTGGCCCAGGGCAGGGAGTCCAGCGGCAGGCGCAGGCCCATGGGCGAGTCGCCCGGCATCAGGTACATGCGCTCGTCGCGCAGGAACCAGGAGCCGGTGCTCCAGCGCGGCTCGCCGTCCCGGGCAGCGTCGACCACCTTGACCGGCAGCACATAACCGACCACGGCATCGAGTTTTTGCTCGAACACGCGGCGCAGCCGGGCGCGCTCCATTTCGTCATCGAGACGGGAGTTGAAAGGGTCGACATTCACCGGCAGGCGGCGCTCGCGCCACAAGTAGTACCACGTGTCCTCATAGGCGCCCTGCATGAACTTGTCACTCACGCCGAGTTTGGCGGCCAGGGTCTGTGTGAAGCGCTGTGCGTCCTCGCTGGTGTAGTGCGTGGGCACGCGCTCGTCGGCAAACAGTGCCGGATTCGCCCAGACCGGCTGTTTGTCGGCACGCCAATAGATGTTCAGCGCCCAGCGCGGGAGTTGTTCGCCCGGGTACCACTTGCCTTGACCGAAGTGCAGGAAACCGCCTTGCCCGTATTCGGTGCGAAGTTTGTGCACCAATTCGGTGGCAAAACCACGTTTCGTCGGTCCCAAGGCATCGATGTTCCATTCTGGTGCGTCACGGTCATCCACCGCCACAAAGGTCGGCTCACCACCCATGGTCAGTCGCACATCGCCTGCGTCCAGTTCCATATCCACGGCTGCGCCCAGCGCCATCACCTTGGCCCACTGCTCTTCGGTATACGGTTTGGTGACGCGCGGCGATTCGTAAATGCGCGTCACAGCCATGTGGTGCTCAAACGTCACTTCGCACTTGTCCATGCCGCCCTCGATCGGTGCAGCGCCTGAAGGCTGGGGGGTGCAGGCCAGGGGGATGTGGCCTTCGCCCGCGAGCAGGCCCGATGTGGCGTCCAGGCCGACCCAGCCAGCGCCCGGCAGATAGACCTCGCACCAGGCGTGCAGATCGGTGAAATCGACCTCGGTGCCGCTGGGGCCGTCCAGGGACTTCACGTCGGGTTTCAACTGGATCAGATAGCCCGAAACAAAGCGCGCCGCCAGGCCACAATGGCGCAGCAGCTGCACCATCAGCCAGGCCGAATCACGGCAGGAGCCCGAGCCCAGAGTGAGGGTCTCCTCGGGCGTCTGCACGCCGGGCTCCATGCGGATGGTGTAGCCGATGGCGTGGTGCACCATCTGGTTCACCGCCACCAGAAAGTCGATGGTGCGGCGTTCGCTCAGGTCGATGCGATCCAGGCACGCCTTCAGTGCATCGTTCAAGGGTTCCGCCGCCAGATAGGGCGCCAGTTCCTGTTTGAGCAGTTCTTCGTAGCTGAAGGGGTAATTTTCGGCGCTGGGTTCGAGGAAGAAGTCGAAGGGGTTGTACACCGCCATCTCGACCACGAGGTCGACCGTGACCTTGAATTCGGTGGCCTTCTTCGCGAAGACCAGTCGCCCCTGATAGTTGGCAAAGGGGTCCTGCTGCCAGTTGACGAAGTGGTCTTCCGGCTCGACTTTGAGCGAGTAGGAAATGATCTTGCTGCGGCAATGCGGCGCGGGGCGTAAGCGGATGACCTGGGGGCCCAGTGTGACCGGGCGATCGTATTTGTAGTGGGTGACGTGGTTCAGCGCAGCGTGGATGGACATAAGCCGTTTTCTGTAGAGGTCAGGGGTGAAAGCAGGTTCGGTGCGTCACAGGTCAGCCCGTTGGCCACTGTGGTGAGTGATTTTCTCATGCAAGTCCCGCGCCACGTTGATTTGTCGTCACTTCAATGCGCCAGCGGCGCAAGGTAGCCGGATGGCGCGAAGCTTGCTTGATTGTGGAAAGGAAGGGATTTATTCCATGCACAAGTTCGACGAGATGTACACCCGGTTGCCCTACGAGTTTTTCACGAAGGGCGCGCAGATCCGCGACCAGTACAAGATCTATGATGAATGGCTTGCGCGCCAGCCCGGCGACATGATGGCCAAGCGGCGCGAGGAGGCGGAGATGATTTTCCGCCGTGTCGGCATCACGTTCGCGGTCTACGGCGAGAAGGACGAGGACGGCGCCGGCACGGAGC
>CAIKVZ010000132.1 GCA_903830985.1 uncultured beta proteobacterium | reverse complement strand
GTGCGTCAAAAAAAAGTTCGCTGCCACTTTCATGGCAACGAACCTTGTCTCATTGGTGCCGGAGAGATGAATCGAACACCCGACCTTCTCATTACGAATGAGCTGCTCTACCGACTGAGCTACACCGGCGTTGGCTGCGCTTTGGACGCGTCCAGCCTCGAATTATAGCCGGCTGTCACTCCGCCAAGGCGCGCGTCACCACTTCGCGCACATCGTTGCTCAGGTCCACCTTGGCCGCGACCCGGCTCAGTGCTTCGTGGGCGGCGTGGCGGTAGGGTGGTGTCAGCTTTTTCCAGCGGTCCAGGGCGCGCGCCAGGCGGGCTGCGACCTGGGGGTTGATGGCGTCGAGCTCGATCACGCGTTCGCTCCAGAACACGTAGCCGGCGGCGTCGGTGCGGTGGAAGGCCGCGGGGTTGGCGCTGCAGTAGCTGAAGATCAGGCTGCGGGCCCGGTTCGGATTGCGCAGGCTGAAGTCAGGGTGGTTCAACAACTGGCGCACCGCAGGCAGCACATTGCCGCTGCGGTCGCAGGCGCCGGCCTGCAGCGCGAACCATTTGTCCAGCACCAGCGCCTCGTCCTTGAACAGCGCGTGAAAGCGCCTGAGCGCCGGCGGCGCCAGTTCATGGTCGCTGCTGACCAGGGCGTTCAGGGCGTTGAAGCGGTCCGTCATGTTGCCCGCGTCCTTGAAGCGCTGGTAGGCGCGTCCCGGCCACGTGATGTCCTGAGTCAGTCTGGCGGCCAGGCACAACTGGGACAGCGCCAGACCGGCCAGGGCGCGCCGCCCGGAGGACTCGGGGTCCGGGCGATAGGCTCCCGTGTCCTGATGCGCTTCGAACGCCCATTGCCAGTCGGCTGCCAGCGCTTGCGCCAGCTGCTCGCGCATGGCTTCGCGCACGGCGTGCACACGCTGCGGGTCGAACTCCTTGAGTTGTTCGGCGATGTAGGTTTCGCTGGGCAGCGTCAGCACCAATTCCTTGAATGCGGCGTCGAGATGGGGGTGACGCAGCACGCTGCGCATGGCTTCGAGGTAGGCGCTGTCGAGCGCGACCACGCTGTCCGCCGGCATGAATTGCAAGGCACGCGCCAGACCCAGTCGCTGCCCGGCTTCCCAGCGATTGAAGGGATCGGCATCAAAGGCCAGCAGCGTCAGTAGCTGCGCATCGGTGTAGGCGAAGTCCAGCACCACGGGCGCGCTGAAGGCGCGCAGCAGCGAAGGCACTGGCTCTGCCGCCATGCCGGTGAACGTGAAGCTGTGTGTGGCCTCGGTGAGCACAGCCATTCCGGCGGAAATGGAGGAACTGTCCGCGCTCAGGTTCAGCGGCAGATCGTTGCCTGCTGCGTCAAGCAGGCCCAGTCCCACCGGGATGACGAAGGGCAGCTTGGCAGACTGACCTGCGGTGCTGGCGCAACTCTGGCTCAGGGTCAGGGTGTAGGTCTGGGCCTCGGGGTCGAAGGCGGAGACCGCATGCAGGTGCGGCGTGCCGGCCTGGCTGTACCAGCGCTTGAACTGGGGCAACAGTCTGGACAGGGGGGAGTCCGGATTCGCATCGGCGATGGCTTGGGCAAAGTCGTCGCAGGTGACCGCCTGGCCGTCGTGGCGCTGGAAGTACAGGGTCATGCCCTTGGCAAAGCCGTCGCGGCCCACCAATGTCTGCATCATGCGCACCAGCTCCGCGCCTTTTTCGTACACCGTCACGGTGTAGAAATTGTTGATCTCGACGTAGCTGTCGGGGCGCACCGGGTGCGCCATCGGACCTGCGTCCTCGGGGAACTGCATGGTGCGCAGCACGCGCACGTCCTGGATGCGGTTCACGCTGCGCGCCGATGCGGCGGCAGCGCTGTAATTGCCGAGAGCGTCGGGCGCGCCCGCCATGTCGAGCGAGAACTCCTGGTCCCGGAACACCGTCAGCCCTTCCTTGAGCGAGAGCTGGAACCAGTCGCGGCAGGTGACGCGATTGCCGGTCCAGTTGTGGAAGTACTCGTGGCCCACCACCGATTCGATGTTGCTGTAGTCGGTGTCGGTGGCCGTGGCCTGGCTGGCCAGTACGAACTTGGTGTTGAAGACGTTCAGGCCCTTGTTCTCCATGGCGCCCATGTTGAAGTCGCTGGTGGCGACGATCATGAAGCGCTCCAGGTCCAGCGGCAGGCCAAAGCGCGACTCATCCCAGTCGACCGAGGCGATAAGCGAGTTCATGGCGTGTTCGGTCTTGTCCAGATCGCCCGGGCGCACATAGACCTGCAGCACATGGTCTTTGCCACCGCGCGAAGTGATGCGCTGTTCGCGCGTGACGAACAGGCCCGCCACCAGCGCAAACAGGTAGGACGGCTTGCGGTGCGGATCCACCCACTTGGCGAAGTGGCGTCCGTCTTCCAGCAGCCCCTGGTCCACCAGGTTGCCATTGGACAGCAGCACCGGGTATTTGGCGCGGTCGGCGCGCAGCGTCACGGTGTAGCTGGCCATCACATCGGGGCGGTCCAGGAAATAGGTGATGCGCCGAAAGCCTTCGGCTTCGCACTGGGTGAAGAAGGAATCGTTGCTGATGTACAGGCCCATGAGCTTGGTGTTCTTCACCGGCGCGCAGGTGGTGAAGATCTCCAGTTCGAAGCTGCCTTCGGCCGGCAGGTTTTCCAGCACCAGGCGTGAGCCCTCCATCTTGAAGGAGCAGCCCTGGCCGTTCACCAGCACGCGCGCCAGATTCAGTTCCTCGCCGTCAAGCTTGAGCGCTTGCGCTGCCACATCGGGGTTGCGGCGCAGTTGCATCTTGTTCAGCACGCGGGTCTTGGCCGGATCCAGGTCGAAGCTCAGGTCCACGGTATCGATCCAGTAAGCGGGCGGGGCGTAGTCTTCCCGGCGGATCAGGGCGTGGGGTGCGTCAGGCAACATGCAGGTTCTCCAAAAAGGACGAATTCATCAATTCGGTGTAGTCGCGCACCGCGGCCAGCACATGCGGCCCCGCCAGTTGCGCCGGGCTATGGGTGGAACAGACGGCCACAGCGCGCATGCCTGCGCGACGTGCCGCTTCGATGCCGAACGGGGCATCCTCAAAAACAATGCAGGACTCGGGCTCGACCTGCAGGCGCCGCGCCGCTTCCAGAAAAATGGCCGGCTCGGGCTTGCCCGGGAAGCCTTCGTCTCCGCCCACCTTAGCATGGGGCGCCTGGGCCAGTTGCAGGTGCCGCAATACGAAGGCCATATTGTGCTTGTCGCCTGCGGTGCCGATGCCGACCTTGAGTCCGCGCGCACGTGCCAGGCCCTCGAAGCGCTTGAAGCCCGCCACCTCGGCAAACACCGGGGCAAAGAGCTCGCGGTACAGCTGTTCCTTTTGCTGCACCAGCGCATCGCACGCCACATCGTCGAACTCGCGTTCGAACAGCAAGCGCATGCACTCCGGTCCTGTACGCCCGGTGGTGCGTTGCATCACCTCGTCCAGGGGAATGTCCAGGTCATGCAGGCGCGTGAATTCGACCCAGCACTTCGCATGCCAGGGCATGGAGTCGACCATGGTGCCGTCCATGTCGAAAATTAGGGCCCCCACGCTCCCCGCTACGCGTGGTTCGCTGTACGGGCTGCTGCCGGAATCAGCATCACTTCGCCCCGTCCAGCCCTGCGCAGGCAGGGCCGGAACTGCGGGGCTCAGCCCCGAGGGGGCTGATTTGCCTTGGGGCGGCCCGGCGGCAAATCGTCCCTGCATCGACCGTTCGATGGACGTCATACGCCTTGCTTGAGCGAAGCTTCGATGAAGATGTCCAGATCCCCGTCGAGCACCTTCTGCGTGGCCGAGACCTCGACGTTGGTGCGCAAGTCCTTGATGCGCGAGTTGTCCAGTACGTAGGAGCGGATCTGATGCCCCCAGCCCACGTCGGTCTTGCTGTCTTCGAGCTTTTGCTGTTCCGCCTGGCGCTTGCGCATTTCAAAGTCGTAGAGCCGGCTGCGCAGGCGTTTCCAGGCGACATCACGGTTGCCGTGCTGGCTGCGTCCGTCCTGGCACTGCACCACGATGCCGGTGGGCAGGTGGGTCAGGCGCACGGCCGAGTCGGTCTTGTTGATGTGCTGGCCGCCGGCGCCACTGGCACGGAAGGTGTCGACCCGCACGTCCGACGGGTTGATGTCGATTTCGATCGAATCATCGATCTCCGGGTAGACAAACACCGAGGCAAACGAGGTGTGGCGCCCGCCCGAGGAGTCGAAGGGGCTCTTGCGCACCAGGCGGTGCACGCCGGTTTCGGTGCGCAGCAGTCCGAAGGCGTACTCGCCCTCGATCTTGATGGTCGCGCCCTTGATGCCTGCCGTGTCGCCTGCCGTTTCGTCTTCGATGGTGGTGGTGAAGCCCTTGCGCTCGGCGTACTTCAGGTACTGGCGCAGCAGCATGCTGGCCCAATCGCAGGCCTCGGTGCCGCCGGCGCCGGCCTGGATGTCCAAAAAGCAGGGCAGGGGATCGGCCGGGTTGTTGAACATGCGGCGGAACTCCAGACCCTCGATGAGGGTCGCGAGCTTGGCGGTCTCAGCCTCGATGGTCAGCAGGCTGTCCGCGTCTGCGTCGGCTTTTGCCATGTCGTACAGCTCGGTGTTGTCGGCGAGCTCTGAGTGCAGCTGGTCCAGCGTCAGCACAACACCGTCCAGCGCCTTCTTCTCGCGGCCCAGCTCCTGAGCCCGCTTGGGGTCGTTCCAGACTGTCGGGTCTTCGAGCGAGGCGTTGACGGTTCTCAGGCGTTCGGATTTGGCATCGTAGTCAAAGATACCCCCTGAGTTCCTGAGTGCGTGCGCTCAGGTCTGTCAAGGTGGTGCCGATGAGGTTGGTGCGTTCTGCGTCGATCATGATGTGCCTGGTAGGAAAAAATTGATGGCCGATTTTCTCATGCCCACAGATCACCCCTGAACTCAGCGTCCGAACAGCCCCTTGAGGGCCTTGCCCACGTCGGGCAAGCCGGGCACCAGCGTTTTTTCTTCCTGAGCCTTGGGCTTATCCTGATTGTCCTGGGCTTGGTTGTCCGACCCCGACTTGGCGTTGCGCCGGTTGCGTGCCGGTGCTGCGCCGCTGCCTTCCTCGCCCAGGGGCAGCATGGTGACGGACTTGACGCGCACCTTCGCCGTCCACTCGGGCTCCCAGGCAATGCGCTTGTCGGTGGGGCGCGGCGGATACGCCAGGTTCAGCTCCTGGCCGTAGGCGATGCCGCGCAGCATCGCGCCCTGGGCCTTGGCAAAAATCCCGGCTGGAATGGCGCACTCGGTCTGTTTGGCCGGCAGCAAGACCTTTTCCTTGAGCCACTTGTCGACATTGGCGTTGCTCGCGTAGTCCATCAGGCCCCAGCCAGGTTCCGGCACGTCGGAGGAACTCCAGATCACCATTTCGCCTTCGCTGCCGCTCATGGCGGTTAAAAAATAGGCTTGGGCAGTGGGCATCCCTGGCCAGCTCAGCGCCGTGGCGCTGGTGCCGCCACCGGTGCCGTTCACTGCAAGCTTGGGCATGAAGTCCTGCTGCTCGCCGATGGCGAACTTCAGGCTCTCGGGCAGGCCCTCGCCGCGCACCGCGTGTTGGCCGGTGAGGGAGGCTTCTTTCGGGACGCTCTGGCGGTTCTTCTCGTTCGGCCAGACGGCGTGACCCGGTGTCGCCTTCGCGCCGGTGTCGCGCACCGCCCGGCCCATCATGAACTTGCCGTACTCTTCCGCGCCCGAGGTGGCAAAGTCCAGCACCCGCGGCTGACCGGGGCGCACGGTTTCGCTGCAGCCCCAGTAGAACAACATGCGGCCCTTGGGCCGCTCCGGCACCTCGTCCACGCTTTCGCGGGGGCCGCGGTCACTGCCCTGCGTCTTCGGCTGCGCCTGCACCGGCAGCAGCGTCAGGCTGGGCCCCATGGCCTGGCCTGGGGGAATGCTTTGGGTTCCCTGCGTGCCCTCGGGCTTGCGCTGCGTCACTACCGCCAGATCGAGCCAGCGGCCCGGCATCATGCCGCGCGTGGCGCCAAAGCTCACCGCGCCCAGACCGGTGGCGCCGCTGATCAGGCCCCCGAAGCCGCCCAACGAGGGCATCTCGTCCATGCCCGCCATGGAGACCGTCGCCACATCCATCCAGTATTGCGCCACCGGCGGCTTGACCACCTGGGTTTGCGCCATTGCGCCGCAGCTCAAGGCCAGCGCCGCACAGGCCACGGTCACAGGTCGCAGTGCCGGGGTGCGGGAAGATTGGAGGAAATTTGCGTCTTTCATGGGCATCTCCGTGGTGGGTTGATCGAACAAGGCGCACAAGCCTTTGGCCGACAAGCTGCTAGCGCACGCTTTGCCGGCGCAGTCTGGCCTTGCGCAGGGTATTGCGCATGATGTCGGGCAAGACCGGCTTGATGCAGAAGCCGTCCACCCTTTGGTTCATGGATTTCTCGAAATCGTCGGGCAGGTGTGAACCTGTCACCATGATCACCACGGCGCTTGGCAGAATCTTGCGCAACTGGTCCAGCAGAGCCCAACCGTCGACTTGCGGCATATAGATGTCGAGCAACACAAAGTCCGGTTTGTGCTGGCGTGCCAGCGCATACGCCGTTTCACTGTCGTGCGTTTCGAAAATCCGCGAGCAGCCGATGTTCGTTAGCACGCTGCGCAATACCTCGCGGGAAAACTCGTCGTCATCCACCACCAGCACCTTGCATTGGCTAAATTCGTCTTTTGTCATGGGGCTTCCGTTTGGTAAATAGGGGCTTGAGTCATGTCGAAACCGCAACATTCTGCAACGTACTGACTTCGGCTCGAATTGTGTCGCCGTCCAGGTGTTGCCGTATCAATTGCTGCGCGACTTCAAACGCCGAAGTGACGTCCGTTTCCAGCAAGCGGCAGTTCACTGCATCGCCGCGGCGACCAGCGGTTTCCAAGGCCTGGCATAACTCACCCAGCAGCAGCGCTCCCACGGTGCGAG